>JACPPM010000108.1 GCA_016191015.1 Acidobacteriota bacterium
CCACGGGCGGGTCTTTCCAGACGTCATGTCGAGAACGTGGAGCGACGCGGTGCCTCCGTCGATGCGTGTCAGAAGCAAGCCTTCCCGGTAAGCAACAGGCCGGCCAGAGGCGCCGGGCACGCGGTGTTCGCGGAGAAGCTTGCCATCGGCTGTCAAGAGGACCACCTTCTGTCCCTGTTGGTCCGAGCCGATCGCGGCAATGCGGCCACCGGGCAGATGGGTCGCTCCGGAGAGCGTCAATGACCTGTCCCAGGCCAACCTCGGCTGCGCGCTTCCCGGCTTCAGCGTAGAGAGATGGCAGGTCTGCGACTGAGTCCACGTAGTGAAGAGCAGGACGCCATCGGGACTCACGGCCGGCCAGCCTTCGACCTCGGGTTCGTCCGCGACTGGCTCGCCCTTCCCTCCTCGCAGATCGTATCTCCAGACACGGCCTTCGTCCGGGCCCTTGCCCATCAGCACGTCGACGTAGTAGAGGCTTTCTCCGTCGGGGCTCCATGCCGGCCACGCGGGACGGCCCGCGGAGGCCAACTGCAAAGTCCGCGTGACCCCGTCGTAGGTGTTGTAGAGCCCAATCTGACCCCGGCTTGTGCTGAAGGCCACGAACTTACGATTCGGGGAGAGCACCGGAGTCCGCTCGTCCTGATCGGCAGTCCGCAAGGCAGGCCGTATCGCCCGGCCGTCTTCACCGGCCAACCAGATGTCCCAGGTGCCGCCCTGCGATTGGCCCGCGAATACGGCCCGCGGGGGAGGTCCGCCGAGCGCGGCGCCACAGAGAAGCTCACCAGGCACGACGGTGCAAACGAGCGCACCGAGTCCGACTGCGATGAATCCTGTTCTTCTCATGATTCTGATCCCTTCCTGCTCTTCTGTTGAGTCGTCCATCTCCTCGCGAGTGGCCATCATCCGCCCGTCTTTCAATGCAGCATGCGCATCAGTGCATAGCCCGATCTGGACGCGTACCCGTTGGCCGTCGCAGTGATCCGCCAACGGTAGTCGCCTTGATCGACCAACCTGCCGTCCTGTCTCGTCCCGTTCCAGGAGAACTCCTGAGCGCCCGTGGACTGGCCGGGAATCGTCCACGTGTCGATCACCTCTCCGCTCGCGAACGCGGTCAGCTCGAAGGTCACGTCCGCCGGCTGGTCGAGGGTGTAGTAGAGCGTGGCCCAGGGCTGCGCATCCCCGAAATCGATTGGGGTGAAGGTGGCGTGGTCGATTGAGATGCTCTCGACCCGAGGTACCGCGCCATGAAGCCCGATGAGGTTATTGTAATTCGTCGGGCCGTCCTCGACCGTGAGGTTGCAGCGGTTGTCGACGAAGTTCGCGCCGGTGAAAACCTCATCGCCCAGCGTCCCGTCCCATGACAGGCGATAGATCCCCGGAACGTGCATCTCGGTTTCGAGCAAGTTGTGCTTGGTCCCTGCATACCCATCGTCCGACATCCAGACAGTCAACAGCGCTGGCTTCGTCACCTCATACGTGAACACGAATCCGCTCTGCTCAAACGGGAACAGCGTGCCCACCGGTTCAATTGTCGGTATCTCCACGGCTCCGCCGCCCTCAACGTCATAGAATGCTCGCCTCGTATCGCCGACAGATCCGATGGGCGCGCCATCTTGTGCCACTGTGACCTGGATTGCGTAAATGTAGTCCGGCGCGAATGAACCGGCGTCCTCGAGCCCGTCCCAAGCGAGGTCATAGCTCCCCGCTCCGTAGGATTGCCCATTGATCAGCCTGCGGGCCAACGCCGGCTGCTCGGCACGAGTGCTGTCAGCCACGCGGTAGACATCAACTGTGACCTCCGAGGCGAAGCCGACGTGGATTCGCACGTTGCCGGTCTCGCCTATCTTAGGATTGAAAATCTTGGACGGATTTGTGATCTCGACCTCGAAGTTACCTAGCTGCAGGGTCGCCGTGTCGGACGCGGGATCATCAAATGGCAGTTCGGCGCGGAGCCGGAGTTGATATGTGCCATTCGCGTAGGAAACCAGATCGGGCTGCCAGGTCGTGAACGTGATGTCCGACAGCGAACCGCTTGCCTGGCCCTCCGCTAGGCGGGTCCAGCTCGATGGGTTCTCACCCGAGCCGACCTCGACGATCCACGTGTAACCCGTAGTGAATGGTATCGTGATCGAGCCTCTCACCGTCACTGCGTCGGAGCCGAGAACGTTGCTGACGATCAGTCCGTCGGTAGGCGAAGACAACTCGACGGCCGTTGGCGTATTGAGAAGGACGACGCTGCCGACGATCTCCTGCTCCTGGGTCTGCCCTTGGTATAGAGGCAGGCTGAATTCGTATCGCTCGTCGCCGAGAAGCTCGCCTGATTCGTTTCGGCCGTCCCAGACGGCGTCGACAGAGCCAGTCGTGCCACTGAAGGTCCGAACAGTTGCGCCGCTCTGATCGCTTATCGAGAGCGTCCAGGAGCTCGCATCGAATGTCCCGGCAAATCCGACAGTGTCGTCCACATCGTCCCCGTTAGGACTGAACGGGTTGGGGGCAACATTGAGAAGGCCCCAGTTGACAGTGATCCGCTGCTCAGTGATGCCGGCATAGTTCGTAACCCTGAGGACATAGACGTGCCGGCCGGGTGGCTCCGCCGGAAGGTCGACCCAGGCGAGGGTTCCATCAATAATGGCCGTGGTGCCGGAAGCGAGCTGCGTGAGGGAGGAGGTCATCGGCACCCAACCCTCGCCTTCACCGCCGTAGAGCACCCATGTCGATGGGGAGACATCGATCGTGCCGGTCACGTCGAGTCCCGTCGCCAAGCTGTTAGCCTCGCTTGGCGTGTGTATCTCCGCCACGGGAATCCCCGACTTCACTTCGATCGTCCCTGCGAAAGCAGCCGCTATGATCTCCGGGTCATCGCTGCGCGCTGCCTCGATTCGCCACGTGTAGTAGCCCGCGGCGAGCGGCTGCCCCTGCAGATCAAGGCCGAGCCAGAGATGAACGAAGTGCTTGCCGGTCCAGACGGCCGAGTACTTGACGGCGTCAGTCGAGTCACGGATCTCGAAAGTCCAGTCGGCCTGGGTCGAGCTGCCTGCCCAAAAGTACGCCTGCGTCTCCCGCGAGGCTACGATTCGATTCGAAGCCCATCCCTCGGCTATCTCGAAGTCCGGATTTGGTGCAGTCTCGAGCCATGGCTCGAAGACAACATATGCGGAGCCGACGCTGTCGCCAGAGCCACGGCCGACACCGGAGGGCCCGCTCGCGTGGCCCCAGTAATTGTAGCGGGCGTCCTGGTTCTTCGCATAGACAGAGTAGGTCATCCCGCCTTGCGCGTTACCCGTGATCGTGCAGGAATGAATTATGTTGGGCGGCTCTGCTCCGTTATCGTGGATCGCGACGCCGACGCCGGCGTTGTCGGTGATCCGCGTCTCCGTGATCTGGTTGCCACCCTCGTAAATGATGATGCCATTCCAGCCGTTGCCGTTGATCGCACAGCCTGACAGTACATGTCCGGCGCCTTCGACGCTGGTCCAGTTCAGAAGCACACCCGCGCTCGCGTTGCTGCTGATTGTGCAGTTCTCCAGTCGTGACGCATCTGAAAGCACTACCCCATAGCCTCCGCCGTAGCGCACCTCGCAGTTCTTGGCACTGCCCCCACGTGAAATCTCAAGTGAGGCGTAGGAGATCCTTCCACCATATTCGATCGTCACGTACTTCAGATCCGAGGGGGTACCTGTCCCGGAGATGCCCGCGTGCACATACTCCCAGTAGCCGGGCGTGGGACTAGCCGTGTTTGCCGTGAGCAGTATCGGCGCCGTTAGTGTGCCAATTGCCTGAAGCGTCCGCCCGTCCAGGCCGCTTGATGAGTCAAACTGCATCCGGACGCCCTGGTCGAGGATCAGCGTGGCGCTGGTGATGACGCGGGAGCGGACGGCGTACGGGAAACCCACATTCGGAACGCGATGATCGGCGCTGGTTTGACCTCCGCGATGCTCGATGAGGGTGAGCACATTTCCCGTGAGGGTGAGTGTGGAGGCAGGATCAAGGCTCGAGGCGGTGTCGATGGAAAGCGGCACGACCGTGGTGTTGCTGATCGTGGTGCCAGTCAAGCTCATCGTCGACGCGATCGCATAGGCGCCGCGCTGAGCGGTATCGATCGTGGAGTTAGTCACCGTCACCGTCCCGCCGCTGCTGTAGACGCCGTAGGTTCCGCTCCGAAGGATTGACGAGCTCCCGAGACTGAAGCTGCTGCTGGCGGAGTTGATCCCCTTGCCCGTCGAGTCCGTGATCGTGAGGTTCTGGAAGCTCAGTCCAGTCGAAGCGGACAGACTGATTCCGGCCGTGCTACAGGCCGTGATTTCCGTATCGTTGACGGGAATCGCGCCGACGCTGTTGAAGCTGAGGCCATTGACAGCATACTCGATGCGCAGATGTGAGAGCAGCATTCCGGCCGGGTCCACAGCTCCGGTCAGGGTTACCCCCGGCCACGCGCCTGGTGTCGTCGAGTTGAATGCCCGAAGGACCACGGGAGAGGCTCCCGTGCCCAGGGAGTGCAGAGCGCAATACTGGTTCACGGAGATACCGGCGCCGCTCTTGAACTCGACCGTGCAACCTGGTTCAATCGAAAGGACCGTCGGGACTGCCTGGGTACCGTACAGATATAGGCTGCCACCGGCGTGGTATGGGACTCCGAGAGTCCCAAGCAAGGTCCGCGATGTGCTCATGCTTCCGCCCGCAAACAGAATGGCGTCGTAACCGTTGGCGGCAAAGCTGAGCGCCGAGGAGCCCTCGATCGCGGCGTCACCATAGAGGGTGATCGGGTAATTCGAATTACTCGTGAACGCGGTGCCCGTCATCAGAAGTGCGCCGCTCTGAATGACCACTCCGTCCCGGTTGGAAGAGATGCTGCATCCGGTCATTGTCGACTGCCCGCCGGACAGGGTCAGGCCCGCATATGTGTTGCTCGCGATCGTCGTGCCCGTCAGTGTGAGCGATGCCGAGCTGGTGATGCCGTTCGGGTTTCCGGAGAGCGTGCATGTGTTCAGCGTGAGAGTACCGGTTCCTGAGGCGGAGATTCCGAGAGAAGTGTTGGCATCCACCGTGGTTCGCGTCAGGCGCAAGGACGAGTTGCTTGCGGTGATCGCCGTCGAGGATGAGGTGATGCGACTGTCTTCGATCAGTGGCGACGCACTCGTAATCTGCACACCGGTACCGGCGTACTCGACTCGCGCGAAGGCGAGGCGGGTCGTCAAATCATCGCTTCCGTCATTGATCTCGATCCCGCCCCACGATCCGGTCTCGCCTTGTCGAGTGAAAACGATCGGCGATTCCGTGGTGCCCACTGCGACGAGCGCGCCGGGTTCGGTGGCCGAGCCGACGACCAGCTTTGATCCGGAGCTGAAGCGGAGCGTGACGGCCGGGTCGATAGCCAACGTCACGAGACTCGGAGCATGAACCTCCAGCGTTCCGTCGATGTCGTAGGCGCCGCCGCCGCTGGTGATGCGGCGATCGGCTGTCAGGATGCCTCCTCTCAGTTGGATCGCGTCCGGGTTGCACCCGCTGAAAGTATTGGAGGCGAGTGTGGCGGCTGAGGCGATGTCCAGCGAGATCGGATAGCTCGTCAGGTTCTGGAAAAGCGTGTTCGTGATCGACGGCGCACCACCGGTGATGTACGTGCCAATTCCGCTGGCCGAGGAGACCGTGAGGTTGGACATCAGAGGAGAAGCGTTGTCGATGAGGACGCTGCGGTTGCTGGACTGCCCGGCGTGGGTGATTGTGGTGTAGGAGAGCGAAGAGGCGCCGGAGCTTGAATAGAGCTCGAGGCCCGTCCAGGAACCTGCGGTCTGTGATGTACTATCCATCACGATCGGCGAGCCCGCCGAGCCGTTGCAGATGAGCGTGCCCTTCTCGCCTGTGGGCAGGCCGATTGTGAGCCCGCTGCCCGAGGGGAAGGCCAAGCTTGCGCCGGCCCCGATCGAAAGCGTCGTCGCGGTGGATGTGTCGTTC
>JACPPM010000113.1 GCA_016191015.1 Acidobacteriota bacterium
GACTCAAGGGCCATGCTCGCGACTTCTCCGGTCGGATTGCCGGGCGAGGGACGGAAATTCATGACCATCCGGCACCCAGCGACCACAATTACCAATTCCTTCACAGCTTCTGAGGCGTTACATGCCCAGATCCGGCGACAGGGGCGCATCTGCGGCCTCGCCTTCGTCACTGCGGTGCTCACATACAAAGGCGAGATACTCTGTAGAGACTCATTGAGACTCGTAGAGACTTCGCACCGATCGGAGCAGCACTGCGTTCGCAGCTCGACATTGTTCTCTCGGCAGTCTCCACCAGTCTCTACGAGATTGGGCCACCTGCACCCTTCTCGCCGGCATGGGCCCTCAATCCGTTGCGACGTTGTCGCCAGATTAAGGACAGGCGTGCGCGGCGCGCGCATCAGCCTGGGTGCTCCGCCGTGAGCCAGCGACTCCTCCAGCCAAGCCGATTTCGTTCCGCCGGCCAGGAGAGGAGTTGGTAGCGGGGGGTGGATTTGAACCACCGACCTTTGGGTTATGAGCCCAACGAGCTGCCAGACTGCTCCACCCCGCGTCCGTCGAGGAAGCATTTTATAACTCAGATGGCGCGCGTGTGTCAAATGCTTCGGAGATGCGACTGAGATTCGGAGTACACTTGGCCGCAGCACAGCCAGCATGTCATCCTGAGGCTCGGCGCAGCCGGGCCGAAGGATCTCCTGCAAGACCCGAAGCCCGTGGAGGAGATCCTTCGTCACCGGGCTTCGCCCGGCTCCTCAAGATGACGTTACGCTCACGCCCCTGTGCGTCTACTCCGAATCTGGACATAGCGCGCTTCGCGCGCGATTGGAATGGGGGAATGGTGGAAGAATGGGTTCCGGAAGGGAGCAGCGGCGGCAATGGGCTTTCTTGGCAGCCATGACGCGGCCGCAGCACCCATCATTCCATTATTCCACTATTCCTGAGGCTAACCATCACACGCTCAGTTGCCTCCGCGATGGAGTCTACATCGCATCGTAGAGTTTCCGAGACGTATGCCCCAACGCGGCGGAGCCGCGCGTGAGAGCGTCCGGCCCGCTTCGCGGGCCTGGAGCGTGGAGAGTGAGAACGTTCTTCCGAGCCGCTCTGATCGTCCCAGACGACGGCTCCGTTCCTGCATTCCTCCCCTCCTGCTTTCCTGAGAGGAGTCCGGAAGATCTCGCCCCCTCTAAGGGTTTGCCATTTCGTGTAAGTACTCAACTTCTTAGACACTAACCCGGCGGGGGCTTCAGCCGTCCGGTCCGGCGCACGGGCTGGAGCCTGAAGTCTGTAGCCCTGCTCAGGGAACTGCGAGCGTGAGAATATCTTTTCCGTTACGGCAACGATTTCGGGGAATAGAGACCAGTCCGGTGGGGTCGACGGCCTACTCCCTGAACAGATCCGCAACGCTAACGGCGAACCCGGGCAGCACGTCGTCGCCGCTCAGGTTGTCCTCGGACCTGAGCTCCCGCACCTCGACAGGAGACCGGTACGCGTGTACGGTGCATGATTCCGGATCAGCCACCCACACCAGGCGAACACCGGCCGAGAAATGCTCGTGAGTGTTTCGGAGCTCATCTTCCTGGACCTCTCACCTCAGAATAGCATACCCCAGTCTTGCGGGGGCTCCAACTTTCAGTGCTTCGCTTCAGTAACCCTGAAAGCCCCGAGGCGGAAACAGAGAGCGAGGGCAAGGCCGAGGACGAATCCCAGCGCGACGTTGTTGAGGCCGAGGCACGCACCCGCCGTCAGCAGCATCACGAATGCGTCCTCACGGGCCGTCTGGTCGCGCGTGACGAGTGCGAGCTCGATGCCGCTGAAGGCAAGCATCACTCCGAGCACGCTCGCGGGGAAGGCCCGGCACAGAGCCATCAGCGATCCTCCGAAGACGACTGCGACCACGATCTTGGCTGCACCCAGGAATAGGATCGATCCGTTGGTGCGTGCACCGAAGCGATGCTGTCCAGCCAACCCACCGGCGCCGTGGCACATCGGCATCCCGCCGAACCAGGCCGACACGAGATTCATCAACCCAACCGAGACCGCGACCCTCCGCGGAGTCGCCGGCTTGTCGGGAAAAAGGTCCACCGAGAGCGCGCAGACTGCGACGACGGAATTGAGCGTCGTAAGCGGGATCTGTGGCAGCGCGGCCCTCGGAAAAGCGGTGACAAAATCTCGCCACGCCGGTGGCGCCCAGTGCGGCAGTGAGAGCCCGATTCCGAGCGAGTGAGCGACCGCAGGGTCCTTCCACACCGCAAGCACGAGACCTGCCCCGAAGAGCACCAGAGCGGCAGGCACACGGCGAGAGAAGAATAGAGCCAGGACCAACAGCGTGGCCAAAGCGCCGATCAGGTAGCTGTCCGGACCGATCGGCACCCCGGTCCCGGCGACCATCTGGAGGCCTTTCATCAGGAGAGAGAGGCCGAGGGCGAGCTGGAGGCCGCGGACAACGCTGCGCGGAATGGCTCGGTTCACCGATTCGATGAGGCCGGTCAGACCGAGGACGAGGATGACCGCGCTCACCGTGACCCCCGCGGCGAGGATCTGGGGTGTCGTCAGCCCTTCGGTCAGCGCCACGGCGGCGATGGCCTTCATCGGTTGTACCGCCATCGGGATCGCGAACTCAAGTCCGGTCACGATGTTGAACACGCCCGCGAAAAAGAGCGCCGCGGCGAAGTCGAGCCCGTTCTGAGCGGACATCCCGACGAGGAGCGGCAGAAACGTGCCCATGTCCCCCAGCGATCCGGCGATCTCGTTTCGATCGAGCTTCGCGCGACCAAGCACCGTTCTGCGACGGAGGAGCTCGAGCATCAGCTTCATGATGGCACGAAATCTAACGCAAAGAGCCGCAGAGTCAAAGCAGATCCTCTCAGTCCTCCGTGCCGCTCGCTCGATTCAGACAGTGCCACGATGCCCGCCAGCATCCGGGAATTTGACAGACGGCGCCCCTCGCCCCTACAATCCCGTTGCCTGGGCCGAAGTGGCGGAATTGGCAGACGCGCTAGATTCAGGGTCTAGTCCCCGTAAGGGCGGTGGAGGTTCGAGTCCTCTCTTCGGCACCATCCCAAGCGCGGCTTCGCCGCGCGTGGGAGCGTCCGGCGCGCTTCGCGCGCCTGGAGCGTGAGAGCGTGGAGCGTTGCGTGCATCCCTGATCATTCGAGGTGACTGATCCGTTCCTGCATTCCCGGATTCGGATCCCTGGGCCTGCGACCATCGTATTCGCGTTGTGGTAGGATCGGGCTTTGATTATGGCGGTCCTGCTCAGATCGACCGGCACACCACACCAACCTTCTCGCACTGGCGGTGATTCATGACCAGATGGCTTGCACTCACAATCGCGATGCGCCTCGCTGCGATACCCGGCCACGCGGCCGGCGATGGAGACGGGAAGCAGCTCACCAAGCTCGAAGAGCGCACGAAATTCAACCCCGCGGCGAGGGGGATGGATCCGGCCACCAGGCTGAAAGGATTCGAGCTGCGTGAGGAGCTCGAGAGGAGCTCCCGTTTCAAGGCTGTCGCATTCCGTTCCATCGGGCCGGAGATCCAGAGCTGCCGTGTCGTAGACATCGACGTTCCGCATGACAGTCCTTTTACACTCGTGGTCGCGTACGCCTCGGGGGGGCTCTGGCGTACGACCACCAACGGCACCTCGTGGGAGCCTCTCTTCGACAAGCAATCGGCGATGACGATCGGCGACATCGCGGTGGTCGACTCGAAGACGATCTGGGTCGGGACTGGCGAGAACAACTCCAGCCGCACATCGTATTCGGGGACCGGGGTCTTCAAGACAACCGACGGCGGCGCCACCTGGAAGAACATGGGGCTAACCGACACGCACCACATCAGCCGTATCCTCGTCGACCCCCGCGATCCCACTGTCGTCTACGTGGCCGCAATCGGGCACCTTTATACCGAGAACGAAGAGCGAGGGGTGTTCAAGACGACGGATGGCGGTACGACATGGACCAAGGTGCTCGGCATCGATGCCCGCACCGGCGTGATCGATCTTGCCCAGGATTCCCGCAACCCCAACACTCTATACGCGGCAGCGTGGGAGCGGGATCGCAAGGCGTGGAACTTTCTCGAAAGCGGCCCGGGCAGCGGCATCTACAAAAGCCTGGATGGGGGCGCAAGCTGGAAGAAGCTCGACGCCTTTCCCTCGGACCAGTACACCGGCAGGATCGGGCTATCGGTCTATCCCGCCAATCCGGACATCATCTACGCCAGCGTCGACAATCAGCGGCCCCGGCCCGAGAGCGAGCTCCCGGACGAGGAGACCCCGTCGGGTGAGCTGACACCACGCCGGCTGAGGGCGCTCACCAAGGAACAGTTCCTTGCGATCGACAAGAGCGTCCTCGGACGTTTTCTCAAAGGCAATGACTTTCCCGACGACCTGAAGGCCGAGGATCTGCTCGCGCAGGTCAAGAAGGGTGATGTGTCCTTGAAGGACATCGTGGAGTATCTGGGCGATGCAAACTCCGATCTGTTCAACGCCGAAATTGTGGGACCTGAGGTCTATCGGTCGAATGACGGAGGCAAGAGCTGGGCCAGGACGCACGATTTCCGGATCGATCAGTTCAGCTACACGTACGGATACTACTTCGGCCAAATCCGCGTGGCGCCCGACAACCCGGATCGCATCTACCTCCTCGGCGTCCCCATCATCAGCTCCGAGGACGGCGGGAAGACGTTTCAAGGGATCGACGGCCCCGGCGTCCATGGTGATCACCATGCGCTCTGGATTGATCCGGCGCATCCCCGTCACATTGCCCTCGGCACAGACGGCGGGCTGAATCTGTCCTGGGACGGGGGCAAGACCTGGCAGAAGGTCAATAACGCGCCTGTGGGACAGTTCACGACAGTGGCCGTCGACATGGCCGAACCATACAACGTTTACGGCGGCCTTCAGGACAACGGAGTGATGAAGGGGCCGAGCACCTACAAGCCCGGCAAGGATCCGCTCGAATCGTGGACTGAGATTTACGGTGGGGACGGCGGCGTAGTCCAGGTGGACCCGCGCGACAACGCCACGGTTTTTACCGAATACCAGTTTGGCGGCCTCGCACGCATCAACACCGACACGCACGCAGACACTTCGATCCGGCCGAAGCACGCGCTGAAGGAGCCGCCGCTCCGGTTCAACTGGGTCTCGCCGATCCTTCTCTCCCCGCACAGCTCAGACGTCGTCTACGTCGGAGGCAACAAGCTGTTCCGGTCTCTCGACCGCGGCGACAAGTGGACGGCAATCAGTGCAGATTTGACGGCCAACCGCGAGCAGGGTGATGTCCCGTTCGGGACCATCACGGCGCTGGCCGAATCGCCGAAGGCATTCGGATTACTCTACGCCGGCACCGACGAAGGCAAGGTGTGGGGATCCCGTGACGGCGGGTACGCGTGGTCGGATCTGAGCGCGGGTCTGGCACCGGACCGGTGGGTCACGCGTGTCGTCGCATCGGCACACGCGGAGGGGACTGTCTATGCGACCCAGAACGGCTACCGCAATGACGATTTCGCGCCGTATGTCTGGAGGTCAGTGGACTACGGCAAGACGTGGAGCTCGATCGCGGCGGGTCTCCCTCCTGAGCCCGTCAACGTGATCCGCGAAGACCCCAAGAACAAGGACCTCCTCTATCTCGGCACCGACCTCGGCTGCTTCATCTCGATCGACGGCGGCTCGCACTGGGAGGCGCTCGCCGGCGGCCTCCCGAACGCCCCCGTCCACGACATGGTTATCCATCCCCGTGAGGGTGACCTGGTGATCGGGACGCACGGCCGGAGCGTATTCGTCGCCCGCGCGGCCGAGCTGCAGAAGCTCACGCCGGAAATCACCGCCAAAGACGTGCATGTTTTCGAGATGAAGGAAATCACGGCCGAGAGAGACTGGGGGTATGGATCACACCCATGGTTCAAGTGGGAAGAGGAGCTGCCCAAAGTGAAGATCGCCTATTGGCTCAGGAGCGGCCAGCCGGCTGTCATCGCGATCAAGGACGCCCTGGGCAGCGTCCTGCGTGAGCTCAAGGGCACCGGCGAGACGGGCATGAACTACGTCGATTGGGACCTGACAGTCGATCGGGCCAGGTCGGAATCGGCCGACAAGGCACGCAAGGCGAAGGACCGGAAGGGATCGGCGGAGCAGAAGAAGGAATCGCCCGAATCGGCTGAGCTCACCAAAGCTCTCGCTGATCCATACGCCGCCAAGCGCCCACTTTACCTCTCCCCGGGCACATACACGATCGAGATCAGGGCGGCGGGGCAAGTCGAATCGACCAAGCTCGATGTGAAACCGCCCAAAGAAGGAGACGAGGATCATGAAGAAGATTGATTGGAGATACCACCGGAACGGTTGAATGACCTGCGGGAAGACGCAGGAGTTTCTTGCGAAGAACAAAGTTGAGACCGTCGAGATTGTCGATGCGAAGAAGAGCACGAAGAGCGCGAAAGACGCGCTGGTTCTCGCCAGAGAGGTCGATGAAATCTACGCCGCAAAGGGGAAGAAGCTCGTCCACATCGACATCAGGAAGGAGAAGCCTGACGCCGAGGCGCTCAAAGCCGTCCTCCTCGGTCCCACCGGCAACCTCCGCGCCCCAACCTTGAAAGTCGGCCGAACGCTGCTGGTCGGGTTCGATCCGGAATCGTATCGACGCGTTCTGGGCTGAGCCCCGGGCGCTCTCAATCGTGCTCTTCGAACAGCGGCAGGTAGCGAGCGGCGAGCCCGAAGAGGACGATGCCGTATGAAAGCAGGTTCACGGTGATGACGATCTCACGCCAGGATGGGACGTAGGGAATCTCGGCCGAGGGCAGCATCCCGATCCAGCAGACGTTGAGGCGGTTCAGGACGACGCCGACAACGACAGCCATGGATGCCCAGAATGCGACCTTCGCGTTCCCCACCCAGCCGGCACGCAGCAGCACCAGTGTGGGGACGAGCAACAGGAGCATCTCGACGAGGAAGGTGGCGCCCTGGAGCGGGTGCTGGAATGCCGCCGCCCACCCGTCGTGCCAGGTGATATCGAGCACGCGGAGGAGAAGGTAGGGAACCAGGACGACGGGCATGGCTCTTGCCAGCGCGGTGATCTGAGATCTGTGCAGGCTCCGCCCGAAGGCCCGCGCGGAGACCGTCGATTCGAAAATGAGCATCGCCATCCCCACGGCAAGAGCGCTCATGAAGAAGAATAGCGGCAGCAGAGGCGTGTACCAGAGCTGTAGCAGCTTCTGCGGGACGATGAGAAAGAGGCTCCCCAGCGACGATTGATGGAGCGTCGAAAGAATGATTCCGGCGATGACGAGCGGGGCTGTGAATGCACGCACGAGCCGCAGCGCGCGCGCCCACCTGAACCTCTCGAGGAGCAACGGCAGGAATTCGAGCGTCAGCACGGTCGTGTACAGGGTGACGCACCAGGCCACTTCGAACATCACCGACCGGTGCTGCCAGTACACGATCGGGTGCCAGATGTTGTAGGGGCGGCCGAGGTCTGCGAGCAGGCCGCCGACGGCCAGAAGATAGCCGAGGTAGGCGGTCAGGATTGCCGGCCGCAGGATCGAATGAAAGCGCTCCAACCGGAAGACGTACACGGCCCCGGCCATCAGGAATCCGCCCGCCGCGAGCGCGACGCCGCCCAACATGTCGAAGGCGATCCACAGCCCCCACGGGAACGTGTCCGAGAGATGCGTGACTGCCCCGAGGCCGCGCGTGAAACGCGCCGCGAAGGCCGCGCCGCCCATGGCCCAGAGCGTAGCTAGGACAAGCCACCCCAGCGCGCGCCACCCATGGAGCCAATCCTTGGAGCGTCCTCCCAGGGCGTAGCATGCCATCGTCGCGAGCCCACCCATGGCCGCAGCAACCACCAGCTCGAGGCCCATTCCGTCAGGCATGTCGTCCCTCCCGCTGCCTGAGCCGCAGCATGCTGCCGAGGAATACACCCACGCCGATCACCACGAAGGGCACCTTCGACAGAGCCCGCCACGTCAGCGCCGCCAGCGATTGATCGGGCAAATCAGTGCGGAACCCGAGCTCCTCCATCGGGACATCCGCCAGGTAGATCCATGATGTGCCGCCAACGGTATGCTCGCCATAGATCGAGTGATACCTTTCAGGATGCGATCCTACCCGCGCCTTCGCCTCCCGCAGCACCTCCCACCGTTTGGCGAATTTCAGCGCCCCCGTCGGACAGGCACTCACGCAGGCCGGTGACAATCCTGATGCGATTCTGTCGTCGCAGAAGTCACATTTCCCGACTTTCGGCGTCAGGCCGGAGTCCCACTGATACCTCGGCACGTTGAACGGGCATGCGATCATGCAGTATCGACATCCGAGGCATCGGGAGGCTTCATACACAACCGACCCGCGCGGCGTCTTGCGCAGCGCGGCAACAGGACACGCGGAAACGCATGCGGGATCGACACAGTGCATGCATTGCCGTTTTACGGGCGCCCGAATGTCTGCCTGTCCGTGGCGCTCGACAACACGCTGATCGACAAAGGTCAAGCTCGTGAAAGAAAGTCGCCCCTCGCCCGGCCCGTACCCCAGCCCCGCGAGTGGCAGACCCGAGCGTCCCTGCCGCACCCGGCAGGCGTTCTCACAGGCGCGACAGCCGATACAACGAGTCAGGTCGACCAAGACCCCCGCTTCCATTCTGTCGGGAGCCTGGAAAGCCGAGACTTTGCGCCCGCCAACAAGCGCAATTGACCCCAGCCCGAGGCCGAAACGCAATAGGCCACGGCGACCGATCGGACGCCGCAACGCGGTGGTCACGGCCCGCCTCCGGGCTCAGATGAAGAACCGCCAGCGCCGGCGCGGCGAGGGCGCAACCGGATCAGGGCGGCCCCCGATCCAGCACCCAGCAGGAATACCGCGGGCACGATCCACATGAACACGCGTTTGGTCGATTCCAATCTCGTCCGCGTTTCAGTCCCCTCGGACTGGAGCTCCGCGACGCGCCTCGAAAGCTCGACCGGATCCGACTCCTGAAGTCGTGCCACCTCTTCCTTCAGGGTCGTGAGCTGGCTGCCGCCGTGGACCATCTCGCGATGGCACTGCGAGCAGGTCTCCCCGCCGACCCCGTAGGTGTGTGTTCGGACGCCGGTCCCCGTAATCTTGGGTCCGCCGCCGGGCGGCACCGGCATGTGGCAGGTCATACAGTGAAGTCCTTTGATGCGGTGCGTCGCGTGGGCGAAGTCATGGAGTCGCTCGGTGTGGCAGGTCCCGCAGAGCTGGTCCGGATCGTCCTTGCGGAGCTCCATCCGGTGCATCCGGTGACAGTCGAAGCAGCGGATGTTCTTCTGGCCGTGCGCGCTGACACGCCATTCACCGAAGGTCACCGCGTGGCAGGACTGGCACACCTCGGAGGTGACAGGTAGAATCATCCGCTCCTCCGCCGGGTGATTCGCACGGACAAAGCCGTGACATGACTCGCATGTGATCCCATGCGAAGAATACGTGGATGTCTTTCGATCGTACCGGCTGGCGTGACAGACCAGGCATTCCCATTTGCGCCCCTCGGCTTTCCATTCCTCGAGGAACTCCGCATCCACGGCACCGGCATGCGCGGACTCCGCCCACTGCTTCGCCTCGGCTTCGTGGCACTCGGCGCAGGGGCCAGCCGCGGTGGCCAGCGGCGGGTCAGCGCCCCAGCTCAGCGAAGCGCTCAAAAGGGTGACCAGCGCGATCGCCGCGCGCACAGAGGGTCTTTCTGACATCGTCATAGCTCGCTCCTCCCGCGTCTCTCCGTTTGCCGGCGCGGCCCTTCCGAGAGAACCCGGGCCCACCGCAGACGCTGCACGGGACCCGATACCGGAGACGAGATCAACGCCGGGACCCGCGCCGGCCCTCACTACGGCCGGGCTTTCTAGACCCGCCCGGCCGATCATCCACTGGGAAGGATATCAGAAAAGCTCAATGAGGTAAATAGTTAACCTGATTCTCTACTGTCGTCAATGGCGCGTGACGCCCGCCGGTTCTTGCGTTTGATCGAACGGCCACACTAGGATCGTCGCCAGGGATAACAGCGGATGGAGGGGCGCAATTCGCGGCCTTGGCAGATCGTGTGCGACACCGACGCCGGCCCGATGCGGACATCACCGCTCCTGGGGGCGCTGGCAGGGAGGACGGCGGACACAATAGAATAGAGATTCAGACCAGGAATGAGACTCATCAAGGTACTGCCCATGCTTCTGACAGGAATGCCCTGCTGGTCTGCCACGTCTGTCATCTCGGCCCCCGAGCGAAGCTACGTCCACCGCATGTGGCAGATCGAGGATGGCCTGCCCCAGAACACGGTGACGGCGGTCGTTCGAACCCGCGACGGGTATTTGTGGGTGTCCACCTTGGGCGGATTGGTCCGTTTCGACGGCGCACAGTTCTACCAGCCTCCGTTGTCGCAGGAGGCCCGAGGAGCATTCCAACGCATCACAGGTCTCATGCTCGACGCAGCGGGCACCCTGTGGGTGGCGACCGAAGGTGACGGCGTGTGGAGGATGAACGCCCGGACGCACCAGGTCGAGCAGATCCCGGCTCTGCGATCGACATCGGTGCGGTCGATGGTCTTCGACGGGCGGAACCGGCTCTGGGTCGCGACGGCCGAGGGGACCCTCAAAGTGCTCGAGGGCGGCGAAGTCCGTGGTCCCCCGGCAGGCGTGGGATTGCTGGACACTACTGTCCTCGGACTGGCCCTCGACCCCAAGGGCACGTTGTGGATCGGGACAGGCACCGGACTCTGGCGCGCCCAGAACGCTGATCTCTCGGATTTCGAGCGGGTCAGGGTCATTCCGAGCGAACAGATCTGGTCCATCTGGCCGGACGGTGACGGCTCGGTGTTGGCCGGTGGGGACGGAGGGCACCTATGGCAACTGTCGGGCGGGACGATCCAGTACCTGCCCGAAGGTGCTGGCACGGTCACGAGCGTCGTCCGCGACCGCCGAGGTGGGGTCTGGACGGGGACACTGGACGGTCTCTACCTTTTCACCGGAGAGAAGTGGACAAGGATCGGACCACAGGAGGGATTGGAATTCGTCCGTTTCCTGTATCAGGACCCGGATGGTGATCTTTGGGTCGGGACCAACGGAGCCGGCCTGCACCTTCTCAGAGAAGCGGCGTTCCGTGTCTACGATCGCACCGACGGACTCGGCAGCGATCAGGTCCTGGCAGTGACTGAGGACAGAGACGGGAGCATTCTGGCCGGCGCAAATTGCGGTCCTGTGGGCCGGGTTGACCGCGACAGGGCGGAAGCGTTGACGGAGATTGGTCCGCGCGACGCCGACTGTGTCTGGTCGCTGTTGCGATCATCCGACGGTACATTGTGGATCGGCACGTGGGGGGCGGGGCTGCTTCGAGCTCGCGAGGGGCGTACTACGACCTACGGACCGGAATCCGGCTTTCCCGACTCAGTTGTTGTGGCGCTATTCGAGGATCGGAAGCGCGCAATCTGGATCGGGACCATCAGTGGTGGGGCGTGCCGGATGATCGATGGGCGGCTCAGCCGGTTCCGCGTGGAGGAAGGTCTCCCGAACAACTCGGTCAGATGCTTCGCACAGGATCGCGGCGGCACCATCTGGATAGGGACCGACTCCGGGCTGGCGACATACAGAGACGGAATCATTTCGCCCCACGGTGGCAATAGTGGCTTGAAATCGGCGAGGGTCCGGAGCCTCTACGTCGATTCGGACGACCTTCTCTGGTTCGGGACCTATGGTGGAGGGCTCGGCCTGGCTCGCGACGGACGACTCGATGTTCTCACGGCCGCGAACGGCCTTCTGGACGATGTCGTATCCTGGATCGGTGAGGACCGGCTGGGGTTTTTCTGGTTGACTGGCAACAGAGGCGTGTATCGGATCGCGCGCCGGGAGCTGCTTGACTATTTCGAAGGCCGCCAGACGGGAGTCTACCCGGCAGCCTTCGGCGTCGCGGACGGTCTGAAAACGATCGAATGTGCCGGCGGTTTTCAACCTGCCGGTGTCGTGGATCGGGCGGGTCGAATCTGGGTTCCAACGATTCGCGGCTTGGCCTGTGTCGATCCTGCGAACATCCGGACTCAGCGGGCGCCGCCGGCCAGCATCGACTCGATCCTGATCAACGGTGAGATCCGGCGTGAGGTGGCGAATCTGACCCTGCCGGCAGGCCGGTACAACATGGAGTTCCGCTACTCCGGTCTGGACCTCGTCGCATCGGACAAGTTGACCTTCCGCCATCAGCTTCGGGGAGTCGACCCGGACTGGGTCGAGGCGGGGTCGCGACGGAGTGCCTCCTACGCCAGCGTGCCGCCCGGTTCCTACGAGTTCGTGGCGCAGTCCCATGGTCCCGCAACGGATTGGGGCATGCCGTCGAGAACCATCGAGATCAGCGTCAGGGACTACACCTGGAAGATCTGGTGGGTTCAGCTCACGGCCGCTCTCACCGTCGCGGCTGCCGTCTATCTTCTGGGCAAGGGGCGGCAGGTCCTGTTGCATAGACGGGAAATGGAAAAGGTTGAGGCGGCGCGGCAATTGACCGCCGGCATTCTGCATGAATTCAGGCAACCGTTGCAGGTCGTCCGGACGCGCCTCGACATCCTGACCGTGCGCGGATTGCCGGTAGAGGATGCTTCTGCGGCGCTCAATGAGCTGAGCGCTCTCCTCGAGAACCTGGAACGGATTCAGTCGCTCTCCGATCTCCGAACCAAAGATTACGCCGCGGGCGACACGATCGCCGACCTCAAGGGACAGCGCGAGAAGCGATGAGGAGACTTCTGATCGTGGATGATGACGTGGCCATTCGGGCTGCGCTGAAAGAGCTACTGGATCTGGCGTTTGCCGCATCGATCGGCTCGGGGGAGCTCCTGATCGATACGGCGGCCGATGGGGAGGAGGCGGTTGAGCTGGCGACGGACCACCCGCCCGACCTGATGATCATGGATGTCCATATGCCGCCAGGAATCGATGGGATCGAGGCGTTCCATCGGCTCCGCGATCGGAGGAACGGCCAGCCGGTCAGAACGTTGTTCCTCACCGGTTACGGGAGCGCGGGGAATGTGTCCGAGAGACTGGCAGATGCCATCCAGCTCGGAGCGATCGGCTACCTCCTGAAACCTGTCCCCCTTGACGACCTTCGTCGAAGAGTCGAGCAGGCGCTCGGTTTAGGAACCGGCACCTCCAGCGGTTGAACGTCCGCTACGCACCTTCTTTGGAGTTGACGCAGGCCGAGGAAGGATCTCCGCTGCTACGAGCACCCCGTGGTCGCGCCGCAGTTGTCGCATTTCAGGCAGGTCCCGTTGCGGACCAGGGTGAACAGGCCGCATTCGCCGCAGGCGTCTCCTTCGTACCCCTTGATCTTCGCCTCGCGGTAGGCGTCCACCAGCGGCATCGGCTGACGAGCCGGGATCCGCGACCGCGCCGATGTCGCTCCCAGTTGAGCGGTGGCTCTGAGGGGCGTGGCGGCGGCGCTCGAGGGAGTGCCACTGGTGGCCGAGCCACTCGTGGCCGCGCCACTCGCGGCGGCGCCACTCGCGGCGGCGAAGGACTCGATCACGCGCTCCTCAACCACCTCTTCACCGTCAAAGGCCGGCTCCTCGCGCTTCACCGTGTCCATCCGCAAATCGTCTTCGGTGACCTGTGCCAGATCGTGCCGACCCAGGTACGTGATGGCCAGCTCCCGGAAGATGTAGTCGATCAACGACGTCACACGTTTGATCCGGCTGTGGCCGGTCACAAACCCGTTCGGTTCGAACCGGGTGAAGATGAACGCGTCGATATACTCTTCGAGCGGCACCCCATGCTGGAGGCCGAGGCTGATGGCGATCGCGAAACAGTTCATCAGGCTTCGGAAGGCCGCGCCCTCCTTGTGCATGTCGAGGAAGATCTCGCCGAGCGACCCGTCCTCGTACTCGCCGGTCCGCAGATAGATCTTGTGCCCGCCGACGGTTGCCTTTTGCGTGTAGCCGCCCCGGCGATCAGGCATACGGCGGCGGCGTGCGAGGTACCGCAGCACGATCCGCTCGGTGATCCTCTCAGCGACGGCCTTCACCGGCTCCTCGCTCACCAGCGCCTCGGCAAAGCCCCGCTCCTCGTCGAGCGAGGCGGAGAGCGGCTGGCTGAGCTTTGAGCCGTCGCGGTAGAGAGCAACGGCCTTCAGCATCGACCGCCATGCGAACAGATACGCACGCTTGACATCCTCGATCGTCGCGTCATGCGTCATGTTGATCGTCTTGCTGATCGCGCCGGAGATGAACGGCTGCGCGGCGGCCATCATCTGGATGTGCGCCTCGTAACGGATGAACCGCTTCCCGCGGCGACCGCAGCGATTCGCGCAGTCGAAGACTGCATAGTGCTCTTCTTTGAGGTGCGGCGCACCCTCAACAGTCATCAGCCCGCAGCAGTAGTCGTTGGCCTCCTGGATCTGGTCCTGGCTGAAGCCGAGCTCGCGCAGCATGTTCTTGCCGAGACCCGCGGGGTCGAGCCGCTCGGGGTCGAGCCCCAGCTTCGCGCAGATGAACTCCTCGCCAAGCGTCCACTGGTTGAAGGCGAACGAGATATCGAACGCGGCGGCGAGTTGCGATTCCACCTTCTGGATGGCCTCGTCGTCGAACCCTTTCGCGCGCAGGCTCTCGTGGTTGATGTGAGGCGCGCCCTTCAGTGTCTTGCGCCCCACGCAGTAATCGACGATGTCGTCGATCTGTGCCTCTGAGTACGCGAGCCGCCGCAGGGCGATCGGGATGCTGTGGTTGATGATTTTGAAGTGGCCGCCTCCGGCCAGTTTCTTGAACTTCACGAGCGCAAAGTCGGGTTCGACGCCCGTCGTGTCGCAGTCCATCACAAGCCCGATCGTACCGGTCGGTGCGATGACGGTTGTCTGAGCGTTCCGGTAGCCGTGCTTCTCGCCGAGTGCGATTGCGCGATCCCAACAATCCCGCGCGGCGGCGAGCAGGTCATGCGGGCAGTGATCCGGGTCGATTCCGTTCGGGACAATGGTGAGCCCCTCGTAGGTGGAAGCCGTGGCCGAGTAAGCCGCACGCCGATGGTTCCGCATGACGCGCAACATCTGCGCCCGGTTCCGATCGAACGCCGGAAACGGCCCGAGCTCGCCGGCCATCTCCGCCGACGTCGTGTACGTCTCCCCGGTCATGATCGCCGTAAGCGCCCCGCAGATCGCGGCCCCCTCGGGCGAGTCGTATGGGATGCCGAGCCGCATCAGAAGAGTGCCCAGGTTGGCATATCCGAGGCCGAGCGTCCTGTATTCGTAGCTCTTCTGCGCAATCGCTTTGCTCGGGAATGAAGCCATCAGGACGCTGACTTCCAGCACGATCGTCCAGAGACGGCACGCATGTCGATAGCTGTCGATATCGAAGCTGCCGTCTTCGCGGAGGAACTTGACGAGGTTCAGGGAGGCCAGATTGCAGGCCGTGTCGTCGAGGAACATGTATTCGGAGCAGGGGTTGCTCGCATTGATCGGGCCGTCTTCCGGGCATGTGTGCCATTGGTTGATGGTCGTGTCGTACTGGAGCCCCGGGTCGGCACAGCTCCAGGCGGCCGTCGCGATCTTGTCCCACAGATGCCGGGCGCGAACCGTCTTCGCGGTCTTGCCGTCGGTTCGGCGTTTCAGTGCCCACTCCCCATCCCGCTCGAGGCAGTCGAAAAACGCGTTGGGCACACGCACGCTCATGTTGGCGTTCTGACCCGAGACCGTTGCGTAGGCCTGGCTATCCCAGTCCGTGTCGTACTCTTCGAAGGCGAATGCGGTGAGGCCCTGCGCCGCGAACTGCAACGCTCTCTGAATGTACGCCTCGGGCACCATCGCCGCCCGAGCGTCGCGGATGGCCTGCCGCAGCGCAGCGTTCTTCACCGGATCCACATCGACCTTGCCCTCATCCAGTCGCGCGCTATCGATGAGCGCCTCCAGGCGCGCCCGGCAGATCTTCGAACCCGCCACCAGCGCCGCGACCTTGCGCTCCTCCACCATCTTCCAATCGATGAACTGTTCCACATCCGGATGGTCGAGGTTCAGGCAGACCATCTTGGCCGCACGGCGTGTCGTTCCGCCCGACTTGATCGCTCCGGCCGCGCGGTCACCGATCCTCAGAAAGGACATCAGTCCCGATGAGCGCCCTCCACCAGACAGCGGCTCATTCTCGCCACGGATCGACGAGAAATTGGTGCCCGATCCGGACCCGTATTTGAACAGGCGCGCCTCGCGCACCCACAGATCCATGATGCCACCCTCGTTGACCAGGTCATCGCCGACGGATTGGATGAAACAGGCGTGGGGCTGAGGGTGCTCATAGGCGTTGGTGGCGCTCACGAGCTGCTTCGTCTCGGGGTCGACGAAGTAGTGTCCTTGCGGCGGGCCGTCGATGCCGTAGGCGTAATGCAAGCCGGTGTTGAACCACTGGGGCGAATTGGGAGCGCCGACCTGGGCTGCAAGCATGTAGCACATCTCGTCGTAGAAAGCCTGCGCATCTCCTTCGGTCGTAAAGTATCCGTATCGCCGGCCCCAGTGGGTCCAGCAGCCGGAAAGCCGGTGGAACACCTGTCTGGCATCGTGTTCGCCGCCGCCGCGCGGATCGCCGCCGCTGCGCGGATCGCCGCCGCCGCGCGGATCGCCGGAGGCTTCCTGAGGGACACCGCGCCTGCGGAAATACTTCTGCGCAAGGATGTCGGTGGCCACTTGACTCCAGGTGGCCGGCACGTAGATATCGTCCAGCTTGAAGACGGTCGATCCATCCGGATTCCGGATCTCGGAAATCCGTTTCTCGAATCGGATGTCCTCGTACGGACTCCCACCCTCGCGAGTGAATTTTCTGGCGACTTTCATCGATGCCCCCTGCCTCACGCCCCGCGGCGCGTTCCAGAAAAAAAATTGTGCCCGCCGCCTCCGGTCCTGCGCCGGAGGAGGGACGGGCGGCCTGTTTCAGCTCCCTAAATCTGAGTTTTGCGGCCGTGACTCTACGCCGCGCACACACAATATATGGTGCGAGGCACCTGTTGTCAATACCAAATGTAGTGGTTTCCTCCTCGGGAGCCGTGAGCCTTTAGTCATGTCCCATGTGCTGAAGAAAATTTGCGCCGAGACGGGGAATAATCGAGACATTGATGGCCAGCCGCAAGCAGGCAAGGGCCAATGGCTAGGCGCGGTCGGCTAGTTCTTCGACCGTCTGCGTGAACCGGACGCCGCGTTGCGCGAGTCCCCCCATGAACCCCTGGAAGAGAGCTTCGTGCTTACCGAGGATTTCCGGTGGCAGGACTCCCTTTTCTGCGATATCGCCTCGTGCGAGCATCCTCGCGGCGATGGCACAGGGGAAGCCGGTTGTGCGCGACATGGCCGATGCCCCCGAAGCCTCATCGAAGCGCTCCAACAGGTCCCATGTATGGCGGACGCGCCGTCCGCGCTCTGCCCCCTCCACGACGACTCGCATGACGGTGAGATCGCGGTCGGAGGGTTGCATTTTCCACATCTGGAAGAGCAGGCGAGCCGTCAGATCGATCGGCCGGATCTCGGCGTCTTTGAGCTGGATCGGATCATATCCGAAGAAACCGGCGTCGCGGAGCATCCGCATTCTCTCCGCATGACCCGGGTAACGAAGGGTCTTCTCCTTCATATGCGGCGCGGTCAGCGTTCGGGCGAGGCTCCTGAGGCCGTCCGTGTTGAAGGCCTCCAGCGTCCCGACACCCGGCAGATCAATCAACTCCACATCCGACAGCGCAGGCTGCTCGACGGTCCTGCCGTACTCGACGTAGCGGGCTGGGCGCGTGTATTCCTCGATCACATCTATCGGTGAGAACACCGCCTTGTACTCGAACGGCCACTGGCGAACCGTCGGCAGCCCTCCGACAACAATGAGGATTCTATCCAGCCGCTCCATCGTGGCCGCGGCATGGCCCGCGATCAGGTTACTCATTCCCGGCGCCACCCCGCAGTCCACGATCGCCGTCACGCCTCGCTTCACGGCCAGCTCGTGGAGGTCGAGCGGGTCCTCGGGCATGAATGAGATATCCGCATAGTCGATACCGGTCTCAATGACCGTCCGGAGTGTCTGCAGACCGAGGAAGCCGGGGAGCGATCCCACGGCGAGACCGAAACCGGAGAGCAGCTTGGCGAGGGCGCTCACATCCGAAAGGTCGGAGACGATTGTCCGGAGCTTCTCGTCGCTGCCCAGACTCTTCAGCGCACGTTCATCCCGGTCCGCGACCGTCACCGACAACGACGCATCGCTCGCCAGATCCTTCGCGATGAGCCTCCCGACCAATCCACATCCGAGCACGACGACCTGTTTCATTCCACACCCCCCCGCGGCAGAGGGGCCGAAGCCTAGCAGGCAGGGTGGAACGATGTCAATGAACAGAAGAAGCCCTGAATCCGCGCGTAAGTCGCGCGGATTCAGGAATTAAAAATGCAAAATTAAAAATGCAAAAGCGGGGGAAGCCTGAGTGACGGGCCTAGCGCAGATGCAACGCTCGTCGTGGCACCGAAGCGGTCGAGATTTCTTTGCCGTCAAGAGATGCTTGACCTTGTCGACTCGTGTGTGGGATGGCTTTCATAAGCGACCCGAGCACGCCGCGCCCGGCGATTGACCGAGCAGTTTCCGGTTTTTTGATTTTGCATTTTGAATTTTGAATTGCCCAAATCCGCGGCTTAGCCGCGGATTTGGGAGCTGCTGGCGGTGTTGCACGCTGCGATTTTGCTGCGATAGAATGCCCCTCTGTTTCATGAACAAGACCAGAAGCTAAGGAGGAACGCCCGCCATGAAGGTCTACGATACCGCTCAAATCAGGAACGTGGCCCTGGTCGGCCATGGGGGATCCGGGAAGACATCCCTCGCGTCCGCAATGCTTTTCTGCTCCGGCGCGGCAAACCGCCTGGGCAAGGTCGACCAGGGCAACACCGTCACCGACTATGACGAAGAGGAGATCGCCAGGAAGATCTCCCTCTCATCGGCCCTCGCCTTCGCCGAGTGGAACAAGCTCAAGGTCAATATCATCGACACGCCGGGATTCGGCAATTTTATCTGGGATACATGGGCGTGCATGAAGGTGGTCGAGGGTGTCGTTGTCACGGTGTGTGGGGTGGCGGGCGTCGAGGTCCAGACCGAGAAAGTGTGGAAGTTCGCCGATGACTATCAGCTCCCGCGCATCGTGGTCATCAACAAGCTGGACCGCGAGCGGTCCAGCTTCGAACGCGCGATGGAATCGATCACGAAGCTTCTGGGCCGAGGCGCGGTGCCGGTGCAGATGCCGCTGGGCGAAGAAAAGGACATGCATGGTGTCATCGACCTCCTCAAGATGAAAGCCTACGAGTACCCCAAGGACGAGAGTGGCAAGTGCAAGGAGGTCGAGATCCCGGCTCATCTGAAGGAAGCGGCGGCGCAGAGACGCGGCCAGATCGTGGAGCTGGTCGCGGAGATGGACGACAAGCTCATGGAGAAGTTTTTCGAGTCGGGTGAGTTGAGCGAGGAGGAGATGATCACGGGGCTGCACAATGCGGTCCGGGAGCGGAAGATCTTTCCGGTGCTCGCGGCCTCTGCGCTTGCCAACATCGGCGTCGGGCAGGTGCTGAACGCCATCAGTGACTTCATCCCCGCTCCGTCAGAGCGGCCGACCCCGGCCGCGAAAGGCAACGGCGACCAGTCGGTCGAGCTGGCCGGTGCCGACACGGGGCCGCTGGCCGCGTACGTTTTCAAGACAGTGGCCGATCCTTACGCGGGACGAATCACGATGCTGCGAGTCTACTCGGGAGCATTGAAGGCGGATTCGAGCGTCTACAATGCCATCAAGGAGACACCGGAGAAGCTCGGTGCGATCGCGCTCATGCAGGGAAAGCAGCAGGTCTTCGTTCCCGAAGTGAAGGCGGGCGACCTGGCAGCAGTGACCAAGCTGAAGGATACTCTGACCGGTCACACACTCTGCGCCGACAAGGCCCATCCCCTACACTTCGAGCCGCCTCATTTCCCGGAGGCGTCAATCTCGTACGCGCTCGAACCGAAGAGCCGCGGTGACGAGGAAAAGATCTCGAGCGCGCTTCACCGACTCCTGGACGAAGACCCGACGATGCGGGTCACGCGCGATATCCAGACCCATGAGACACTCGTTTCCGGCAACGGCCAGATGCACCTCGAAGTCCTCGTGGCGAAGTTGAAGCACCGCTTCGGGGTCGACGTGATCCTGCACCCCCCGAAGGTCCCCTACCGCGAGACGATCAAAGGAAAGGCCGACGTTCAGGGTCGTTACAAGAAGCAGTCGGGTGGTCGAGGTCAGTACGGCGATTGCAAGGCGAGGTTCGAGCCGTTGCCGCGGGGCAAGGACTTTGAATTCGTGAACGACATCTTCGGCGGGTCGATTCCGAGAAATTACATCCCGGCAGTCGAGAAGGGAATTCAGGAGGCGCGCACCAAGGGATTCCTTGCCGGCTATCCGATGGTCGATTTCAAGGTCATTCTCTACGACGGGTCGTATCACGCCGTCGACTCATCGGATATGGCCTTCAAGATCGCCGGATCGATGGCCTATAAGAAGGCGATGGAGCAGGCCCATGCGACGCTGCTCGAGCCCGTCATGAACGTCGAGGTTTACGCACCGGAAGCCTTCATGGGGGACCTCATGGGAGACCTCAACAGCCGTCGCGGACGCGTGCAGGGGATGGAGCCGCGTGGGTCGGTCAACGTGATCAAGGCGACGGTCCCCATGTCGGAAATGCTCACCTACGAACAGGTCCTGAACTCGACGACCGGTGGCCGCGGAAGCTATCACATGGAGTTCTCGCACTACGACGAGGTGCCGGGGCACCTCCAGCCAAAGATCATCGAGCAGGCCAAGGCCGAAGGCCGCGGGCCGGCTGCGCATGAGGAGGAGTAGACCGGGTGGGCACCCGGGCTAACCGCAGATTTCGCAGATTGACTCGCAGATTCCGCAGACCGGGTCGAGAGGAGACTGGGCATGAGACAGCGTAGCTTGCCTGTCGAACGTACGGAGAATCTGCGAAATCAGCGGATTACTAGAGACGCTGACCCGGCATGCATGCATTCTCCATATTTCTGGCTTCCGTCCACCAACCCGTCATATAATTTTGTGCGGAGACGAAATGAAGAATTGGATTACTAGCTACTACTCGACGACGATCGGAAAGAAGTTCGTCATGGCGGCCACCGGTATCATCCTGCTCGGGTTCGTTCTCGTCCACATGGTGGGGAACCTGCAGATCTACCAGGGCCAGGCGAAGATCAACCATTACTCCGAGCTCCTCCACGCACACGGCGGGCTGCTCTGGCTGGCCCGGATCGTGCTCCTGAGCTGCGTCCTGGCGCATATTGTGGCCGCAGTCCAGATCACGATCCGAAACTGGCAGAGCCGCCCCGTGGGGTATCGGAAACGCGGCGATCTGGGCGTGGATTACTCCGCGAGGACGATGGTCTGGAGCGGCCCGATCATCGCCGCCTTCGTCGTGTATCATCTGCTGCACCTCACGGTAGGGTCGGCTCATCCGAGCTTCATCGCAGCCGATGTCTACCACAATCTGGTCGAGGGTTTCCGGGTCGTCCCGGTCTCGGTCTTCTACATCATCGCAAATCTTCTTCTCGGGATGCACCTCTACCACGGGATCTGGAGTCTCTTTCAGACGGTTGGGTGGGAGCATCCGCGATTCAATGCGGCCCGGCGAGGGCTGTCCACCCTGCTGGCGGTCGTCATCGCCGCCGGCAATATCTCAATCCCCGTCGCCGTGCTAACGGGCGTGATTGGAGGTTAGCGCCATGAAATTGGAATCGAAAGTACCCTCCGGACCCATCGACCTCAAGTGGACCCGGCGCAAGAACGAGATCAAGCTCGTCAACCCCGCCAACAAACGCAAGTACACAGTCATCGTGGTCGGCACCGGATTGGCCGGCGCGTCCGCGGCGGCGAGCCTGGGTGAGCTGGGCTACAGAGTGAAAGCGTTTTGTTTCCAGGACAGCGCCCGCCGCGCTCACAGCATCGCCGCTCAGGGCGGTATCAACGCCGCGAAGAACTATCAGAACGATGGCGATGCCGTCTACCGCCTCTTTTACGACACGGTCAAAGGCGGTGACTACCGCGCGCGCGAAGCGAACGTCTACCGGCTGGCCGAGTTGAGCGTGAACATCATCGACCAGTGTGCCGCCCAGGGCGTCCCCTTCGCACGCGAGTACAACGGATATCTCGCCAACCGCTCGTTCGGCGGCGCTCAGGTGTCGCGCACCTTCTATGCGCGCGGACAGACCGGCCAGCAGCTTCTGCTTGGTGCCTACTCGGCTCTCTGCCGACAGATCGGGTTGGGACAGGTCGAGATGCACCCGCGCAGCGAGATGCTCGACCTCGTCCTCGTCAACGGTCGCGCCCGCGGTATTGTGGTCCGAGACCTGACGACGGGCCGGATCGAGTCCCACGCCGGCGACGCCGTGCTGCTCTGCACAGGCGGATATATGAACGTGTTCTACCTGTCGACGAATGCGAAAGGCTGCAACACAACCGCGATCTGGCGTTCTTATAAGCGTGGTGCCGGGTTCGCCAATCCGTGCTACACCCAGATCCATCCGACGTGCATTCCGCAGGCGGGGGACTACCAATCGAAACTGACGCTGATGAGCGAATCGCTCCGCAACGACGGCCGCGTGTGGGTGCCCAAGAAGCCGGGCGATACTCGGCGTCCGGGCGAGATCCCGGAGGCGGAGAGGGACTACTATCTCGAGCGGATCTACCCCAGCTACGGAAATCTGGCGCCGCGAGACGTCTCCTCACGCGCGGCCAAGAGGATGTGCGATGAGGGGCGCGGGGTCGGCCCCGGGGGCCGCGGCGTCTACCTCGACTTCGCCGATTCGATGGCCCGGTTGGGCGAGAATGTGATCCGCGAGCGATATGGGAATCTGTTCCAGATGTACGAGCGGATCACGGGCGAGGATCCCTATCGGGCGCCGATGCGCATCTACCCGGCCCCACACTACGCGATGGGGGGACTCTGGGTGGATTATGACCTCATGAGCACGGTCGACGGGCTGTTCGTTCTCGGTGAAGCGAACTTCTCCGACCATGGCGCGAACCGCCTCGGGGCGAGCGCGCTGATGCAGGGACTCGCCGACGGTTATTTCGTGATTCCGTATACGGTGGGTGGCTACATGGCCGGCACCGCGCTCGGGAAGGTCGCAGCAGATCAGCAGGAATTCCGGGACGCGGAGAAGGCCGTAACGGAATCCACGAACCGCCTGCTGGCAGTCAACGGCAAACGCAGCGTGGATTCATTCCATCGCGAGCTGGGGTCGCTGATGTGGAACAACTGTGGCATGGCCAGGACCGACGCCAGCCTGAGGGCGGCTCTCGCGAAGATTCCGAGCCTCAAGGAGGAGTTCTGGAAAAACGTCCGCGTTCCAGGGAGCGCGGCAGATTTCAACCAGGAAGTGGAAAAGGCCGGACGGCTGGCGGACTATTTCGAGCTTGCCGAGCTGCTATGCCAGGATGCGCTGCAGCGCGAGGAGTCTTGCGGCGGTCACTTCCGCGAGGAATTCCAGACCGAGGAAGGCGAAGCGAAGCGCAACGACGATGCCTTCTGCCATGCCGCGGTGTGGGAGTACGGAGGCGAGGGGAGGGCACCGACTCGTCACGTCGAGCCGCTCGAGTTCGAAACCGTTCACCTCAGCCAGAGGAGCTACAAATAATGAATCTCACACTTCATATCTGGCGGCAGAAAGACCGGAAGGACAAGGGCCGCTTCGTCACCTACCAGCTGAAAGACATCAGCACGCATATGTCCTTCCTCGAAATGATGGACACTCTGAATGAGGAGCTCATCAATCGTGGCGAGGAGCCGGTCGCGTTCGAACATGACTGCCGGGAGGGGATCTGCGGGAGTTGCGGGACCGTGATCAATGGGATGCCGCACGGCGGACAGCCCGGCACCACCGTCTGCCAACTCCACATGCGCTATTACAGGGACGGGGACGAGATCACGATCGAACCATGGAGAGCCAAGGGGTTTCCCGTGATCAAGGATCTGGTCGTCGATCGCAGCGCCTTCGATCGCATCATGGCGGCGGGAGGGTTCATCTCGGCTCGGACAGGATCCGCGCCGGATGCCAACGCGGTCCCAGTACCCAAGGACGCGGCGGAGAAGGCCATGGACTACGCCGAATGCATCGGATGTGGCGCGTGTGTCGCGGCGTGCCCCAACGGCGCTGCGATGCTCTTCGTTGCGGCGAAAATCTCGCAGCTCGGACTGCTGCCGCAGGGACAGGCAGAACGCGCGATCCGGGCGAAGGCGATGGTCGAGGCGATGGAGAAGGAAGGGTTCGGGGCCTGCACCAACTACGCCGCATGCGAGAAAGCCTGCCCGAAGGAGATCTCGATCAGCGCCATCGCTCGCATGAATCGGGATTACCACGTGGCCATGCTCGTCGGGACCGGCGCGTCATCAGGGAAGAGAGAAGGCGGGAGCAGGATCGCGGAGGGGGGGTAGCTCCCGGGAGTAGGCGCGCAAGGCTACGGCAAAGTCCCGGAAACCGCAGATTCCACCGATTGACTCGCAGATTTCGCAGATTGCTTCGCGCCGAGCCGAGAGTGAGGAGGAAGTTGCTCGTCGGTTGAATGCTGGAAGAATCTGCGTAATCTGCGCGGAAATCTGTGCCATCTGCGGTTTCGC
>JACPPM010000112.1 GCA_016191015.1 Acidobacteriota bacterium
AAAGCAGGAAGGGAGGAATGCAGGAACGGAGCAGTCATCTCCGGAGCTCAGGGTGGCATCGAACAGACCCCTTCCTGCCTTCCTAACTTCCTGCCTTCCTGAGAGGTGCTCGGAAAGGTCTTGCAGCGTGCCTGGGTCTTGTCTGTTTGGTTGCGGCTCCGCCGCGTTAGGAGCTCCCCTTCTATTCGCTCGACCTCTCCACTATATTCTTCCCTTATGAGCAAGCCACAAAACCTTGGTGAACTGAGGTCCAGCGCGTATTCGGAAGAACGGCTGAGGGGGCGGAGCGTGCGGGACGAGATCCGATCGAATCTCATCCGTAAGCTCGAGTTGGGGGAGACGCTGTTTCCCGGGATTGTCGGATACGACGACAGTGTCGTGCCGCATCTCGTGAGCGCTCTTCTGTCTCGCCACCATCTCATCCTGCTCGGATTGCGCGGTCAGGCCAAGAGCCGAATCCTCCGCGACCTGGCTCGCTTCCTTGACGACGAGGTGCCGGCGATTGCCGGGTGTGAAATCAATGACAGTCCGTACGAACCCATCTGCCGCGCCTGTCGCGACCGGCTCGCAGAGATGGGCGACCGCACGCCGATCGGGTGGCTCAATCGGAGCCAACGCTATGTCGAAAAGCTCGCCACACCCGATGTCACCATTGCCGACATTATCGGCGACCTCGATCCGATCCGCGCTGCCCGGGCGAGCCTCAACCTCTCCAATGAGCTGGTGATCCACTACGGCCTCCTCCCTCGCGCTCACCGCGGCATCTTCACCATCAACGAGCTGCCGGACCTCGCGCCAAAGATCCAGGTCGGGCTCTTCAATATCCTTCAGGAAGGAGACGTGCAGATCAAGGGGTTCCCGATAAGACTGCCGCTGGACGTCTTGATGGCATTCACGGCAAACCCGGAGGACTACACGGCGCGCGGCAAGATCATCACGCCTCTCAAGGACAGAATCGGTTCAGAGATCCGGACGCACTACCCGCAGACCCTCGATCAGGCGGTGGCGATCACGCGACAGGAGGCCTGGACTGAGCGCTGCAACGACGGGCGCGTGATCATCCCGGAGTTCCTGCGCGAGATCGTGGATGACATTGCGATCCAGGCACGCAAGGACCGGCGCGTTGACAAGCGCTCGGGGGTGAGCCAGAGGCTCCCGATCTCCGTGCTGGAGAACGTCGTTTCGAACGCGGAGAGGCGCACAATCGGGGAGCGAGAAGGACGCATCGTTCCACGAATCGCCGATATTTACGCCTCGATTCCGGCGATGACGGGAAAGTTGGAGCTGGAGTATGAGGGCGAGATGAAGGGTGCGGATCACGTGGCGCGCGAGCTGGTGCGGGCTGCGATCGAGCTTGCTTTCCGCCGCCACTGCGGCGCGGACGACTTCAAGCAGGTCGTCGCGTGGTTCGACAACGGAGGATTCATCAAGCTCCCGGACACGACCGCCGGCCGCGAGGCGCTCGTGGCGCTCGGCCGCATCGACGGCCTCATCGAGAAGACCGCGATTCTGGGTATCTCGCCGGCAGACGACGCGAGTCTGCGTGTGTCGGCGGGAGAGTTCATTCTCGAGGGACTGGCGGCGACCTCGAAGATCGGCCGCACCGAAGAGCGGGGCTTTCACGCGACGACCGAGCGCCGGCCCGAAGTCGGGAAGGAACAGGTGGGGCCGACCAAGAGACACCTGAACTGAGGGGTTCCAATGCCCACCACGACCTACTCCAGATTCAAGCCGGGAGACCTCCAAGGTTTGTCGATGGAGGACCTGATCAGCCGGCTCTCCGACTTCCTTCTCGCGAGCGGCTTCGAAGACATGGACCGGTTCACTGAGATGGACGGCCGCACGCTCGAACAACTCCGCCAAGCCATCCTGCGCACCTTAGTCGAAAACGATCTCCTGCCGCCTGAGCTTTTCGACCAGGCGCTCGCCGAATTGGAGAATGGCAGCAGTGAAACTCTGGAAGAACTCCTCGACGGGATCGTTCGACGCCTGCAAGATGAAGGATACATCAGCGTCACGGAGCCCGGCGCCGATACTACGGCCGTAGCAAAAGGCCGCCCGGTTGAGCCGGGACGCCCCACCGCAAGCGCGCGGTTCGAGATCACGGACAAGGCGATCGATTTCCTGGGGTTCAAGACACTCAAGGACCTGCTCGGGGCGACTGGGAGGTCGAGCTTCGGGCAGCATGAGACCCGCCAGCTCTCGACCGGAGTCGAGGTCACCGGAAGCGCCAAGCCCTATGAGTTCGGCGATACGCTCAACCTCGATGTCAACGCCACACTGCTCTCCGCCATCCGGCACAGCGAGCCGCGACAGCCGATCGATGTCGGTTACGACGACCTGCATGTACATCAGTCAGAGTACCGGAGCTCCTGCGCCACAGTCCTCATGCTTGACTGCAGCCACAGCATGGTCCTCTATGGCGAAGATCGTTTCACGCCCGCCAAGCGTGTTGCCTTGGCCCTCACCCGCCTCATCCGCACCCAGTATCCCGGCGATAGCCTGCACCTGGTCCTATTCCACGACAGCGCCGAGGAGGTGCCGCTCGCACAACTCGCACGCGTGCGCGTCGGGCCCTACTACACGAACACAGCCGAGGGGCTGAAGCTCGCGCGCAGGGTCCTCGCCCGCGAACGCAAGGACTTGCGCCAGATCGTCATGATCACCGACGGAAAACCCTCCGCACTCACCCTCGACGATGGTCGTATCTACCGCAATCCCTTCGGGCTGGATCCAATCGTGGCTGAGGCCACTTTTCGCGAGGTCGTCGCCTGCCGGCGGTCCGGTATCGGGATCAATACGTTCATGCTCGCCCATGACTACACGCTGATCGCCTTCGTCAAGAAGATGACAGAAATGGTCCGCGGGAAGGCATATTTCACGACACCCGCCTCACTCGGCCAATACGTCCTCATGGACTACGTGAACAGGAAAACGCGGACCATCCATTGAGCGTACTCTACACCGCGCGATCCGACTCTCCCGGTTCTGCCCGACTTCTGGCCGGATCGAGAGGATCAACCTCAGCTCGACCCCGCGCGCTCGCTGCCATGATATTCGGAGTAGACGCACACGGGCATGAGTGCACTGTCATCCTGAGGAGCCGGGCGAAGCCCGGTGACGAAGGATCTCCTCCATGGGCTACGGGTCTTGCAGGAGATCCTTCGGCCCGGCTGCGCCGAGCCTCAGGATGACATGCTGGCTGTACTGCGGCCAAGTGTACTCCGAAT
>JACPPM010000114.1 GCA_016191015.1 Acidobacteriota bacterium
AGGGTCTTGCAGCGTGCATGGGTCTTGCCTGTTTGGTTGCGGCTCCGCCGCGTTAGGAAGGAGTACCTGCACTTTCCCGACCTCCTTTCCCAGGCTCGTCATCGAATGAACGTGCTCGGAGTGCGGAGAGGACTACAAACCTGCACCGTACTTGAGCCGCAGGTTGCCGTTCATCTCCAGGGCACGGCGGAGCTCGGCTGATGAGGAGTTGAGCAGCTCGTCTCGTTGCCCCTCGGGTGCGCCCTGCGACTTGACCTTGAGCAGCGTGCCCTTGATCGCGTGAGCCTCGGCGAGAGCTGGATTCATGCTCGCGGCGTCGTCGGCGTGGAGCAATCCCTGCTCGAGGGCCGCGCTGCGACGGGCCGCATCGCCCCGGAAGAGATCGACCTTCCATCTGCACAAATCGGCCATCGCCAGCACGACTTCCGAATCTCTCGGGTTCAGCTCGCCGGCACGGCGTAGATACGCCTCAGCTCCTTCGATGGAGTCCAGCGCAAGGCGGCCCCTCAGATTGCGTGCACGAGCATCGAGCGTACTGAGTTGTCCCAGCCGCATGTAGGCGCTGGACCCCGAGTTGGGCGAGGACATGGGATTCACTCGCAGTGTCTTCTGGACCAGCCTCCTCGCGTGATCGAAGAGCTCGAACCGGACCTTGTCCCCTGCGAGATCCCACTCGATCCATTGGATGTAGATATCGATCATGTGGAAGAAGGTCTCAGCGTGCTCGGGATTCAGCGCGATGCTACGATCCAGGTGTTCAAGTCCCTGGCGAAACGCATCGGATGGGTCCCGGCCCTGGAGTGCCAGATAGATGCCGAGGTAGAGAAAGGTGTGCCCCAGATTGTCGCAGGGGAGGAAGAGGTTCGGATTGAGCTGTCGCGAACGCTGATAGCTCTCCACCGCCTTTTCCAGACTTCCGACCGGGTCCCGACCATGATCCATCTCGTATTTACCCATCATGAGAAAGGAGTTGCCGAGCTGATTGAAAGACACTGCCTGGTTGGGATTCAACTCGACCGCCTCCGAGTACTGCTCGTTCGCCTTGAGGAACGACTGCTGCGCGTCCGCGCCGGTGTTGAGCTCGTGCTTTCCCTTCTGCAGGAAAACCGTCCCCGCCGTGATGTGGGCCGCGGTGAACCTGGGATTGAGACGCTGCGCCTCCTCACAGCTCCGAATCGCCGCCGCGTACGACTCCTCCGGATCCTGCGCCGTCGACCTCTCGAAGTCACCCTTCTTGAGAAGAGCGTGCCCCATGCCGTAGAAGGCCGCCGCCAGGCTCGGATCGATCCTCGCCGCCTTCTGGAAACTCCTGATCGACTGCTCGAGATAGGTCCGAGGGTCCCGCCCGTGGTTGGACTCCCATTCAGCGATCTTCGCGTAAGACATGCCGATGTTCTCGGCGGCTGCCGCGGAGCGCGGATCGATCTGAGCGGCGCGCGTCGCGGAGTCGATGGCCTGCTGCAGAGTTGCTACCGGATTCTCCCCGCGGCTGACGATCAGATCGGCCCAGGTACGGTGCACAGCCGCCTGTTCGAGCAGTGCCGATGCGCTGTCCGGATTCGCAGTCAGCGCGTCCGTGGCCGCTCGCATCGCTTCTTGATACGCTTTTTGAGCAGGCTGCCCCGTCGCAGCCCGGATTTCCAGGATGGAGGCGTAGACGCGACACAGTCCTTCATAAGCCACGCTGTCGCTTCTCGCGACATCCGCCGCATCGCGGAAGGTGCCGGCAGCCTTCTCCAACTCAACCATCGCTTCCGTGAAGTCGCCGCGCTCCTTCATCTCAACCGCCATCGCGGAGTGAATGTCGCCGATGAGCTCGCGCGCTTCGTAGAGCCACCGTACCTTGCTCAAGGCAAGCTCCGCCTTATGCAGGGCCGATCCATATTTCCGATCATAGAAATCCATCAGGGCCATGGCGTACTCGGGCGACTCCAACTTGACCTCAAACCCCTGGCGTAGATAGTCGCGCGCTGGGGTCTTGAGCGTCGTTTCAAGATCTTCGACCGTCGCCCTTCGGAGATCCGGATCCTTGATGCGGGACGCCCGGGACAGGCCCTGCTGGTAAAGCACACCGAGGGTGTAGCCGAGAGCGTAAGCGACCTCCGGGGCTCGGTAGCCGCCGTCCCAGCTCTCCTGCAGGCTCGCGCGGGCGCGATCGTGCTCGCGGAGAGCCGAGTGGCCGCGGCCGAGCGCATACAGGAGTGGGCCACGGTAAGCGCTATCGGCCTCGCCGATCTGCCCCTCGATCTCCTTCAGCCATCTCCGCACAATCTCCTTCTCAGCGTTCACATTGTGCAGGGGCTGCATAAGCGAGGCAAAGCGCATGACGACCTCCATCTCCTTGACCTCCTGCCCAAGACGCTGCGCAAGCAGTTCCCTCTGCCGTGCCTGGTACTGCGACCGTAGCCCGATGGATGCGAAGGATAGCACCGTCACTGCGGCCACGAGCACGACCGCGACGAGGGCTTTGTTCTTGCGCACTCGCTTCCCGATCCGATAAGAAACGCTCGCGCGCCGCGCAAGGATCGGCTCGCCGTCGAGATATCGTTTCAAATCGTCTGCCAGCGCCTTCGCCGATTCGTATCGATGCGCGGGATCTTTCTCGAGACACTTCATGACGATGGTCTCGATGTCCGCCGGCAGTTTCGTGTTGATCGTGCGGAGAGCCGCGGGTTCGTCGTGGATCACCTTCATGAGGATCGCGCCGGCACTGGGCCCCTCGAAAAGCGGCCGCCCCGAGAAGATTTCGTACATTGTCGCTCCGAGGCTGTACACGTCGGTGCGGCGATCGAGCTCGTGCACACGCCCGACAGCTTGCTCGGGAGCCATGTACGCGGGTGTTCCGACGAGCGCGCCTGAAAGCGTTTCGCCACCGCCGCCTTGGATGTCTCGAGCCAGGCCGAAGTCCATGACGTAGGGATGCCATCCCCCATCCTCGGTTTGAGTCACCATCACGTTGCTCGGCTTGACGTCGCGGTGTATGAGGCCGAGGCGATGAGCCGCCTGCAGACCGGTCGCCACCTGCTCCATGACGCGCACAAGCTGCTCGAGGGTCATTCCGCCGTACGCTTGCTTGAGCGTGCCCCCTTCGATATAAGGCATCGCGATGTAGAGCTGCCCCTGGATCTCGCCGACCTCGAAAACCTTGCAGACACACTCGTGCTCCACGCGCGCTTGAGACTGCGCCTCCTGCGTGAAGCGCCGGCTCAGCTCGGGATCCTCCTGCCGGATGAACTTCAACGCGACCGAACGCTTCAGCCGGCGGTCGACGGCGCGGTACACACGACCCATCCCGCCTTGGCCGATGAGCTCGAGGATTTCGTACCTGTCCCAGTCGCGCACGGGAACGCCGGCGAATGCCTTGACCGGACCGGGCCGTGTTTCTGCACCGCCGCCGGAAGAGGTCTCCTCGCGCGCCGCCGCCGGCGCCGCCGCCGGAGCCGGTGAGGCCGTCTGAGTGAGCGAGGCATCGCCGCCGTCGCTCGAATCGCGACCCGGCTCCGGCGACGTGGCCGGTTGCCGGGTCAGGTCAGAGCCGGATTGATCGTTCACCCCAGGGCCCCGTCAAAGTCCCGTGCTAACCACAGATTTCACAGATTCTTCGCGTAGATTCCGCCGATGGCTTCGCGAGGCCGGTGGAATTCGCTTTGAGGAGCGCTCTGCGATGAGTGATGATCCAATCTGTGTAATCCCTCCGGAAATCTGCGTCATCTGCGGTTTGCTCCGATCGACGTCACCCGGCCTTCGCGCTGCGACTTTGACGTTCCCCTGTCGTTCACCCAGATACCTGTTTCTCGCGAGAACCTGTTGTTCTATGATAGCGTGAAGTACGATCCGGAGGAAATGGAAAGGCGGCGCCTGCGGGCCGCTGGCCAACGACGATGCGACCTTTTCTGTTGTTGAACCCGGGCTCGGAAGGCGAGCAGCGGCTGGATCTGAAGATGGGGACGACCTCAATCGGCCGCAACATAGACAATGACATTGTCATTGCGCATCCCACGCTCTCGCGCAAGCACGCGGTGATCGAGATGTCGATCTCCGGAGTGACCATCGTGGACCTGAACAGCCGCAATGGCACTTCCGTGAACGCGGAGAGGATTGACCGTCGCGATCTAAGAGACGGCGACATGATTCGTTGCGGTGACGCGGAGATGCGCTTTGTGGCGACCCTGGATGTGGTCGCGCGCGCCTCTTCGGACGCCTTCGCCTCGTCGATGAAGGAGCTCCTCGCGGAGGAGGGCGGCACCGTGCTGGGGAGTGCGCTTCGATTGAAACCCGCGGACCAGGCAACCCGGAGCGCGGATCAGCTCCGGGTGCTGCTCAAGGTCAGCGAGCTGCTTTCGTCCCCTCAGCAGATCGACTCGGTGCTCGACAGCACCCTCAAGCTGCTCTTCGATGTCATGGACGTCGATCGAGGGGTCATCTTCCTTGTGGATGAGTCGAGTGGCGAGTTGGCGACGGCCGCTGTGCGACTGGCCCCGGGGTTGAGCTCCTCGCAGCCACTTTCGAGCCAGCACATTCTGAAGCTGGTGCTCTCCACCGAGACCGGCGTCGTCAGCTCGGACGCGGTCGCGGATCCGCGGTTTGCCGGCGCCGCTTCGGTGGCCGAGCAGTCGATCCGGGCATCGATGTGCGTGCCGCTGAAGGCGAGGGATACGGTGCTCGGCGTTCTCTACGTCGACAACCTCGTGCGGGCGGGCGTTTTCGGGCAGGCCGACCTGGACTTCCTCATGGGCTTCGCCAACCAGGCTGCCGTGGCGATCGAGAACATGCGGCTCTACCGGAAGATCGAGGAGGAGTCCATCGCCCGCAACAAGCTCATCCGCTTCTTCCCCCGTTCCGTCGTCACTCGCCTCATGCAGTCCAAGAATCTGACCTTCACGCCGGTCGAGGCGGATGTGACGATTCTGTTCTCCGATATTTGCGACTTCACGCAGATGTCGGCGACGCTGGCTCCCAGGCAAATCGTCGCCCTGCTCAACGAATACTTCCCGGTCATGGCTGAGGTGGTCTTTCGCCATGGCGGGACTCTCGAAAAGTACATCGGCGATGCTCTGATGGCCATCTGGGGTGCGCCGCTTCCCGTCGCGGAAGGTGCGGATCTGGCGCTGCGGGCCGCGGTCGAGATGCAGCAGCGGCTCCGCCAGCTCAACGAGAAATGGCGCAGCTCGGGCGGCCATCACATCGAGATCCACATCGGGCTGAACAGTGGACATGTGGCAGCGGGTAACATCGGATCCTCGGACTATATCCAGTATGCTGCCATCGGTGACAGCACCAACGTGGCAAGCCGGATCTGTTCGGTCGCCCAGCGCGGGGAGATCCTCCTATCGGAAGCTACCTGGGCACGCGTCGTCGACAAGAGCACGCCCGTTGTGCCCTATGGCCCGGTCCAGGTGAAGGGGATTGCCGCCCCCTTGAATCTGTACTACCTGAAGTGGGACTCGCCTCCCGCGGGGGCGCCGATCGGCGCAGACTCCTCGTCGGAAACAGCACCGAGACCGCGGTACACCGGCGAGATTCCGAGGAGCTGAAGTTCTCGACGGGTGCGGGACGCCGCGGGATCGGGCAATTCAAAATTCAAAATTCAAAATTCAAAAACCGGAAACTGCTCGGTCAATCGCTGGGCGCGGCGTGCTCGGGTCGCTTATGAAAGCCATCCCACACACGAGTCGACAAGGTCAAGCATCTCTTGACAGCAAAGAAA
>JACPPM010000110.1 GCA_016191015.1 Acidobacteriota bacterium
ACCCGAGAGTGAGGAGCAAGTTGCTCGTCGGTTGAATGCTGGAAGAATCTGCGTAATCTGCGCGGAAATCTGCGCCATCTGCGGTTTCGCACGGAACGGCCTCGCCCGAGTCGGCGCCTCGACTTTGCCGCAGCCCTGGGGTACGGGAGGGGGGATGGGACGGAACCTTGCGGGAAGTGCTATCGTATCAGAGAGAGTATGGAGAAATATGCGATCGTAGCGACGGGGCTAAAGAAGGTCTACCGTGCCCTGGGGGGCCGGAGCATCACGGCTGTGGACGGCCTCGACCTCACCGTGGGTGCGGGCGAGATTTTCGGTCTCCTGGGACCGAACGGGGCGGGGAAGACGACGACAGTCAAGATGTTGTTGGGCCTCACGCACCCGACCGCCGGCACAGCGGAAATTCTCGGCATCCCGGTCGACAGGCCGGAGAGCCGCCGAAAGGTCGGCTACCTGCCGGAGGGGCACAGGTTTCCCGGCTATCTCACCGCCCGCCAGACGCTGTCGATTTTCGCACGCATGTCGGGTATGGATGCGGCCCGCATCAAATCACGGATTCCGCTGTTGCTCGACCAAGTGCGCCTCTCTGACTGGGCCGACGTACGGGTGAAGAAGTTCTCGAAAGGAATGACGCAGCGACTCGGTCTCGCCGCTGCCCTTGTCCACGACCCCGAGGTCTTGCTCCTGGACGAGCCGACCGACGGCGTGGACCCGGTTGGCCGGCGCGAGATCAGAGATCTACTTCACGCCGAGGCCGCACGGGGCAAGGCCATTCTCCTGAACTCCCATCTCCTCTCCGAGATCGAGCTGACCTGCGATCGCGTCGCCGTGCTTCGGAGAGGCATCCTCGTCGCGCACGGCCGGATCGAGGATCTGACGCGCAAGGAGTCGCAGTACAAACTGATGGCGGCACCGCTCGATCAGGCCCACGTCTCGGCGATGCAGGCGCTGGGCGCCACAGTCGCGCTTCAGAACGGACACGCGGTGCTGTCGGTCCGCGATCTCGCGCACCTCAATCAGCTTATCGACCGCCTGCGCGCCGATGGTGTGCTGGTGTCGGAGCTATCGCCGTTGCGATCGACCCTCGAAGACGTCTTCGTCGACCTCGTGCGGGCCGATGACAGCCCGGCACCGGGAACGGAGAAAGTTTCATGAGAGTGCTTTTTGCCAATGTCGAGGACGTGTTCCGGGAGGCCGCGGCGCGTTTCACCCTGATCGCGTACTTTCTTCTGTCTTCGTTGTTCATCCTGATTTTCGCGCTGGCGGTCAATCTCGACGTCGTCGACGGGGCGCTTGCCGGAGCGCGCATCTTTGGTGCCGCCGTCCAGATGGGCCACCAGAGCGTCGACATCGATCGCCTGGTGATGGGCTTCGAATCCGGCTTCTCGGGTTTCCTCTATCTGGTGGCCACGTTCCTCGCGGTCTTCGCAACGGCTCACCTGGTGCCGCGTCTTCAGGAGAAGGGCACGATCGATCTCTATCTCGCGAGACCGGTCGGACGCGTCTCCCTCCTCCTCTCGCGATACGCCGGAGGACTCGCCCTGGCCGCCGCCAACGTGTTCTACCTGGTCGTCGCGATCTGGCTCATCGTCATCTGGAAAACCCACGTGGTCCATCCCAGATTCCTCCTGGGTGGCGTTGTCATCCTCTTCGCCATCGCCACTCTGCTCGCCTTCGCCTTCCTCGTCGGGGTGATCACCGCCTCGACCGGCGTCTCGATCATGGCGACATACGCCGTCTTCTTTTTCGCTGCGATTCTGGCGATGCACGAACGGATCGCCGCCGCGCTCTCGAGCGAGTGGTCGGCGGGATTAGTCCACGCACTCTATTGGATTTTCCCGAAAACGGCCGAGATGGGATCGGCGGTGGTCGCCGCTGTGTCAGGGGACACGACACCGGCGCGTATCGCAGCAAGCCTCTCGTTTGCACCCTTCGCCAGCACTGCGGTGTTCGGCATCGCCTGCCTCGGTCTGGCAGCATGGATCTTCTCGAGAAAGGACTACTGATCATGCAATGGAAAACTCCCGCGTGGGCGCTGATGCTCACATTCGCAATCGCCAGCACGCTCCCGGCCATGGCCGGCGGCGTGAGCTCCCTCAACCTCGTCCCGAAGGATTCCTTCGTCGTCGCGCAGATCCGACTCGGCGATCTCCGCTCGAACCCGATGTCGGCCCGGCTCTTCGAAGAGACCGACAAGGTGTGCGCGGGAGAAGCCTCGGAATTCCTCGCCAAGGCCGGGCTCGATCCCAAGAAGGACGTCGATCTGATCGTCGTGTGCGCATCACCCGGGCCCGGGGCGGATGCCGAGCCACGGATCCTCGTCGCAGCCGAGGGCCGCTTCCAGCTCCAACTGCTTGCGGACGCGGCGCTTGCCAAGGGCGGCATCATGCGGAAGACGGGCTCGGGGAGCTACTACCGGCTACCCATGAAAGACATCAAGGACAAGAAGGATGACGAACCGGGCGCCGTGGCTTTCGTCGACTCGCACCTGATCCTGGCCGGGAGCGAGCCCGCTGTCGCGGCTGCTCTCGTCAGCATGTCCTCCGGCGGCACGGGATTCACCACGGGTCAGGGGCTCGGCAAGGATCTCTCCCGTATCTGGCCGGACGCGGCTGCCTGGGCGCTCGTCGACGCCACCGAACAGAATCGTTTCATGCATGCCGGGAAGACCCCCGCCGGACCGACACCCGGAGGAGCCGGCTCCGAAGGCGCTGCGGCCGGCATCGTTTCCGCGATGAAATCCGTCACCCGCGTCGTTCTCCAGGCCGCGGTCACGGGCGACGCGGTGAAATTTTCCGCGACGGGCCTGATCCCGGACGAAGAAACCCGCAAGCTCCTCGAGGACACTCTGCGCGGACTGACCGCTCTCTGGCGCATGTCCGTCCAGGAGAAGTCCCCCGAGATGGTCTCGCTGATCAGAAAGTTCGAGATCCTGCGAGACGCTGAGAGCGTCAGCGTCACCGGGACGTTGCCGCAGGATCTCATCAGCAAGCTCTCGAGCGAGACGAAGAAGGCCACACAGTAGGCGAAGGGCAGCCATAGAGGCGCGACGACACAAGACCACAGGTCTCGGTGTCCTCGCGCCCTTGTGGCAGTAATGCCTCAATGGAGCGGGGCGATACTGATTGCTAGCCACTGGCCGTTAGCTCCGAACGCCCGACCGGCGAAAATTGCTGGCAGGCGTGGTTCCTGCCTGATCGGTGGCGCGCCAGTGGCAGCGACCTCCTTCCGGGGCTAAGAGCTAACGGCTAAAGGCTAGTGACCACGAGGCAGTAGGCCCGAGGTCAGGGGAATGGACGCGCCCCGGCTCGCTGAGGCGTTACTTGTGGCCCTTTCTTGTCCTTGACCGCGGCCTCTCTTCGGGACATGATCGTCCGGGAGTTGTGTGATGGAAAAGAAATACAAGCATATCGAAACGAAGCTGATTCACTCGGGTGAGCCTGATCCGCCGGTCATGGGGGCGGTGACGATGCCGATATTCCAGTCGTCGACGTACCTCTACACGGGGGCGACGAGCTATCACGACCTTCGCTACATCAGACTGAACAACACACCGAATCATCTGGTCCTGCACCGGAAGCTCGCGGATCTCGAGAACGCCGAGGCGGCGCTCGTGACGGCCAGCGGGATGGCTGCGATCACGACCACTCTCCTCTCGGTGCTCGGCCCGGGCGACCACCTTCTCGCCCAGGACATCCTCTACGGCGGCACCCACGACTTCCTGCGGAGCGACTTCGCATCGTTCGGCATCGGCTTCGACTCGGTTCCCGGAGACGACCCCGATTCGTGGGAACAGCGCCTGCGACCCTCGACCAAGGCGATCTACATCGAGACGATGTCGAACCCGCTGCTGCAGGTTGTCGACGTCGAGGCGGCCGTGGCGTTCGCGCGAGCGCACAGCCTCATCTCGATCATCGATAACACATTTGCGACCCCGATCGGGTTTCGGCCGGCCGAGTGGGGGATCGACCTCTCCGTGCACAGTTGCACCAAGTACCTCAACGGGCACACCGACATCGTCGCCGGCGCCGTCATCGGCCGGCGGGATCTCGTCGAAAAAATCACGCACAAGCTCAACCATCTGGGCGGCTCGCTCGATCCCCACGCGGCCTTCCTCCTTCACCGCGGGATGAAGACCCTCGCCGTGCGAGTCAGGTACCAGAGTGAGTCAGCTATGAAGCTGGCTCACTTCCTCGAGGCGCACCCGGCCGTGGCAGGAGTGAACTATCCCGGCCTCGAGAGCCATCCACAGCACCAACGCGCACGGAAGCTCCTCGACTGTTTTGGCGGAATGCTCAGCTTCGAGCTTCGCGACGGCACGGCCGCGGCCGATCACTTCCTCAGCCGCCTGCGCCTCCCGGCAATCGCGCCGAGCCTCGGAGGAGTCGAATCCCTCATCACGCGCCCCGCCACGACCTCGCATTCCGGCATGCTCGCCGAGGAACGACGGAAGATCGGGATCAGCGATGGATTGATCCGGGTGTCGGTAGGGCTCGAAGCCTCCGAGGATTTGATTGAGGACTTCGCGGGTGCGCTGGGGGAGTGATCACTCGACGCGGAGCGCCTCGAGGGGGGTCGAGAGCGGCTGCGCGGCGGGCTGGGAGGATGCCGCTTGCGAGGCTGACGACGAGGGAGAGGACGACGTAGGTGAATGAAACGCGCACTGGGAGGGCCGGGAGCGCCATGCCGGGAGTCTGGGCGATTGCGAGGCCGATCACCAAACCGGCCGCTCCGCCGCAGCTCGACAGGAAGGCCGCCTCGCTCAGAAAGAGCCAGCGTGCGAAGGCGGTGCGAGCGCACGGTGCCGAGCGTCAGGCGGGCGACATCTTCGAATAGCATCTTCACTCGTCTCGTTGAGGTTTAAAGTCTCAAATTTCAAGTTGGTGACGGTGCAATCCCCGGATCTGCCTTGCCGCAACTTTAAACTTTGAACTTTAAACTCACCTCTACCCCCGCGCCAGAGCCTGGATCGGATCGAGCATCGAGGCGCGGCGAGAAACGCCAGCACGATCTGTCTTTGCGTGACGCCGACGGCTTTCATCAGCCCGATCTCCGAGGTCCGCTCGGACACCGACACCAGCATCACGTTCATGATCCCGATTCCCGCGACGGTCAATGAGATTGCGGCGATGCCGGCGAGAGCCAGTGTCAGCGCGGTGAAGATCTTGTTGAAGGATGCGAGCACGGAATCCTGGATGATCAGCGTCATGCACTCTTTCTGCAATGCCCCGTGGATTGTGGTATGTTGTGGATTAGTCGTGGCAGATCTGGGCGGCCGGATTTCGCCTTGACCACGATACTCGTGCCTGCGCCACACTACGGCTTCAGGTTGTACGAGGCGGCCATGGGGCCGGCGGCGGAGGCGTACCTCCTCGCGCGGGCCAACTCGGCGATCTGGCGGATGTGGCCGAGGTCGTGGAGCGCCCATTCGTTCAACATCTGCGACAAGGTGATCTCGCCGAGCTCCTTGTGCAGCGCGATACGTTCGCCGGCGCCGGCCGGGAGATCGCGGAGGAACGCGATGTTGATTTCGCGCTGCTCCTCGAAGTGATCGAAGGCATCTTCGGGGTCGGCATCGCGGTAAAGGTCGAGATACATCTGCGCGTCATCGGGGTCGAGCTCGGGACGGGTCTCCGCCGTGAAACGATCGAGACGCATGCGGTAGCAGTGGCCTTCGGAGTGCGACAGGTGGGCCAGCACTTCGGCGACGGAGAAGCGGTCCGGCGCGGGCTTCCACCGGGCGTCATCGTCGGTCAGCTCGGTCATGAGGCCGCGAAGAATTTCAGGCGTGGCCGCCAGCAGGTCGACGCACGGCAGTCCGTTATCCGTCATCACCTCATCCTACGACGTTCTCGCCGCCATGGCCAGAGGTCACTTTGCCCATACTTCAAGGATGAACCCGATTAGCCCGACCGCGCAGAGGGCGCCCGCCGAATCCAGTCTGGCGGTACCAACCTCAGGCCGGTTGCCTCGGCGCCGGCGCGGCGGCGCCTTTGATGATCAGCCACAGCGCCAGCGCCACCTCGAACAGCAATACTGGATACCACATGAACGACGTGACCGGGCCGCCGAGAAGTCCCGCGAGCTGCAAAGGAAAGCACACGACGGGCAGGATCGACGCAAGCACGCCGAGCCAGGCAAGTGCAACCGGGATCATGCGGCCGCGGAGGAGGAGCCACGAGAAGAGCGTGCTCCCCAGGGCGAAGAAGGCCGCGCTTGCGGTAAACGACGTTTCCATCTTCAGGAAGAATGCGCCGAGCGCGGATGTTGCCCCCGCGTCAAGTGCGGTAGCGTCGGTTGCCGTCGCGAGCCAGAGAAGGCCGACCGTCTTCGACACGTCCATGCCGGCGATGCCTTCGGCAACGCGACAGGTCAGGGCCAGCATTGCCAGATCGGGATCCTGCTCTCGCGTTATCGCGTAGAGTGTCACGGCGAGCACCAGGGCGCAGAAATTCCCAAGCAGGCCGAACACGATGGTGAGACGCACGTCTGTCGCATGCTGGGCGATGCCTGCGAGTTGCGCGGCAACCCCCTCTCCGCTGGTCGCCCGGGAAAATAGGACCATGCTAGCGATGGTGGCCGCGATGTAAACCAGGAACGTGACCCCGGCGATTTTTGCGTTCGTCCTGCGAGTCATGGGCGCTCCGGGGCGCGGACGCCATTCGCGCACCGCCTCGCCTGCCGTGTTGTAGCCTTATCTGAGCTCATCTCATGCCTCCAAGCGCTCCTTGCGTTCGGCCGCGACTTGAGCACACCGGCCGCTACGAGTGAGTAACAATTCCCATCAAGTCCAACGCCAGACACCCAGTGTACGCGCCTCCGGATCCTGAAGTTTCGGTGCCGCCGAACTTGTGAGTATCCCGACCGGGGTATCACGGCCACTCAGCGGGGTATCACGTTTTCTGACTTACTGGATTGTTGCCGATAAATCCTTGGATTGCAAGTGTTTTAGTGCAAAACAAAGCGGCTAGTCGTTCAGGGATACCCCGCCGGTTTGTCAGGGTATCACGGTCGGGGTTCGCTAATCGGTTCGGGTCAGACGCGATCAGCTGGACTTTGCACACCTCTACCGCCCTCGACGTTCAGCGTCGAGGGTCGTATATTAATTATTAACCATGGCTTGACTTGGAAGGACGGAAAAACAGAGGATGCTGGGATATGAGTCGATCGGCACGAGTGGAATTCCGGAACGCACGGTATCACGTGATGTGCCGAGGCGTGGCG
>JACPPM010000118.1 GCA_016191015.1 Acidobacteriota bacterium
ACGATCTTGTTGCTCAGCTTGTCACACTCGTTGTCGATCTGGCCGTTCGAAAGAATGTAGTTCCAGCGGCCCCATGGGTTGGTAACTGAATTAACTGCACTGGATATACCCTTCATCTGAACGCTCAAAATGGGCACGCCCGCAGTTGCGGCCAGAGCGCGCTGGGCTGTCGTATTGATGGGCCGGTCGAAAGGATCCTTGCTCGGCAACGGCGGGACGAGCTCGGTGTACCTCTCTCCATCGATGATCAGGACCCGCGCCGGTGACGAATGAGCTCGTGAGTCCGGCGCCGACTGATTCTGCGCGGTGCCTTTTCGGACGGCGCGATTGACATCCTCATCATTCTTCGCGTTCGCCGCCGCGCAGAGCAAGGCCGTACCGACCAAGCTCGCCAACGATGCACCGAAGAGTCGCCGAAGCATTTCTTTCCCCTCCTCTGTGAATGTTGATGTGTGACCGCCCCTTCGGTCGTGGCCAACTGGGGCCGGTCCTCGGAACCCGACGTTTGCTGAAGAGAGGAGGAGCAAGCCCTGTGCCAAGTGAAACCATGTACGGCCGGCGTGGGCTACGTTCGTACACTATCGAGAGTCTCGTCAGGGGCATACGGAAACGGTATCAGACATACGGAATCCGTATGTCGTCCATGAATCAGACCGCGCCCGTTTCAGCTCATGTACGCAAGAACATCTCATCTCCCGCGAGGAGCCGCTGGCATGCGTCTGGCAGGAGCCGGTACAAACGTCCTGACAACACATAGGGCTCCGGTGCGGGGAGGTCGAGTTGGCGGTTCAGGTATGCGAACGTGCCGAAGAGCGCTGCAGCACACGTGCGCCGCTCGGGGCTGGCAACGGGCCCCGCTTCCGGCGAATCCGCCGAGCAATCCAGGCAGGACACCGAGGGTACGGCGCGGAGGGCCCACCGCGCGGGATGCCCTCACTTCCTCCGTCAGGTGTAGCGACGGATCAGACGCACAATCGACCGCATAGCGAAAAGAGGTGACCAGATGCTCAAGACCAGTAGATGTTCGGCCGGTTGGCCTATCCGTCGATGGGCACTGGCCCTGATCTTTCTTCTGGTGGCCTTGCCTGAGCTTTGTTTCACCGCCCCGCCCAACATCATGCGGGGCTTCTCTTCGAGAGACTTCGACAATCTCTATTATTGGGACACGGGCTCGAACCCGATTCAAAAGGCGAAGCGGGCAATCGACGATGTGAAGAGGGCCGGTGGCCGCTGGTGGCGCCCGCACATCGTGTGGGGCAAGGTCGAGCCCAGTCTGCTGTACCCGAGGCTCACCCGCTCGCAGGTCACCAGCAGCCTTGTCAACACGTACATCTCGAGGACTGATTGGACGTTCTATGACCAGTTGGTTTCCTACGCGAACAGCCAGGGAGTCGGGCTCATCTTCGTCCTCTGCCCCGGATACATCGCGCCATTCAACCAAATGCCGATGTACGGCGGCCGGCCGGTGACGCCACGCAGCGATGTCAGCATCGGACCCGATGCATACACGGCCAACTGCTACCTTCACGCGCGCGCCTGCGTCCGCCGATACAAGAGCTCCGTGCACTGGTGGCAGTGCGAGAACGAGATCAACATGGCCGGATGGCAAACTCAATACCCCATCGGCGCGGGCTACACGTGGAGGGATGGGGCCGAGTGGTGGAGTGGCAGCTTTTGTGAAGGGGTCCTCAGAGCCATAAAAGACGCTGTGAAGATCGAGGACGGCACAGCCACGACGACACTCAACTTCCATCAGCTCAACAAAGACGCGATCAATGCGTGGGCGCCTCTGCTGGACGTCGTCGGGTACGACTACTATCCCTCGAACATCTCCACAGACGATCTGTATGAGGAGTTGGTCGACGTACAGGCGCGGGCTGGAGCCGGAAAGCCCGTTCTGCTGTGCGAGACGGGCTACGACCCCGGGGCCGGATCGATCACCGCGGACAAGCAGCGGGATTTCGAGGATTGGATCGTGCGATCCTACGACAGCACCGTCCGGACAAAAGTGAAAGGCGTCGTGAACCTGAAGGGATACCTTTTCTTCACACTGTGCACTGCCGAAATCGATCAAGACGGCGAGCACATGGGGCTCATCCAGAAACCTAACGTCTACAAGTGGGGCTATGACGTGATCCAGGATCTCTTCGGGTCACCATACACACATGAAACGCAGAAGTTTAACGATTTCGAGGCCCAGACCGGGTTCAGCGCCGGCAGCTCAGCCACAGCTCAGATCGAGGGGTCGGCCACAGCCTACGATGGTTACTACTGTGTCAAGCTGGTGACCAATTGGGCGGGCTCCCCCGGCACCAACAGCCGGTGTGTGATTGTCAGGAGGCCGGATGGGTCCTCGACCGATATCAGACGAAGCGACAGGATCGGATTCACCGTATACGATGTCGGAGGAAGCAACACAGTCAGAATCACACTCGTCGATCAAAACAATGCGGTGTTCAGCACATGGTCGGATTCTGCCAATAGCCGGAATACGAGAACGGTGCAGGGCCGTTGGACTCTGGTCACCTATCCAGTCTCCGCAGTGACGGGGATCGACAAGACGAGGGTCAAGGAGATCAGAATCGGGTTCTATTGGGCGGGGACCTACTACATCGACCACGTGACGAGGATCAAGTGATGTGTGCTGGCAGACACCGCAGGGTGAGTGCGGGTGAGTGTCCATGGCGGGGCAGGAGGCGCGAATCCTGCCCCCACTTTTCAACCATCCGCAGAACACGGAGGTTCGCGTGAGACAGACGATTTGCACGATTACGATGATCCTCACCGCCGCAGCTCTCTGGGGCCAGGAGGCCATGGCCCGCGCCGAAGATGAGGGGAATGGCGCACGGTTGCGTACACTGTTTCGACCGATCGAAACGGCCGCGCGCCGGTACGTGGGTGCCGAGAATCAGCGCTCCTCGCCCGAGTTGGATATCATTGCCTGGAAGCTGCGGAGGAAGTACGGGGAGAATCTCGACTCCATTCTCCAGACGGTCGTCCCCGCTGATGGCCGCCCTTTCTCGGAGGAGGCAGGCTCCCGGCTGAAGTACGTGCTGGTCAGAGAGTACCTGCACAACCTCGTTCAGCAACGCCCCGCAGAGATCGAACCCCGGGGATCGCCAAGCCGTTCAACTGTGAGGCCGCTTCTCGTAGCCATGGGCGTTGAGAGTGGATCTCCCGTCGCGCTATACTATGTGCCCGCCGCTGCCACCAACCCGTATCCCATCCATTGGTGGGTGCAGATCAGCCCCGACGTCAAGGGCGGCATAGGCACTGACGACGCCTGGTGGCCTTACGCCGTCAACGGTGGGAATGACTTCTACCGGCTCGATATCGAATACATCCAAAACTACACGAAGTACACCGTCTACCTCCGGGACGAGGACCATCCGGACCCGCTCACGGATGCGAGCTATGATGCGTGGAGGCTCGCGTACTACGGGAGAATCTACGACAAGGAGAGCTTCACCGTCCAGAACGGCACGATCACGTTCGGCGACATATGGAGCAATGGCAAGACCTACGCCTACCCGCTTGGCGTGCACGGCTCTCAAACCCGCCCGTTCGCAGCCGGGACCGCTATCTACATCAGCAACGTCTGGAACCACGCCATGGATACGTTGGACACAAATCGAAACATGTCAAAGACGCGGTGGTGGATCAACTGAGAATACGTACGCGCGGTGGAGACGCAACCAAAAAGGCTGCGTCTCCGCCGCGTTAGGGAATCTCTAATTCCCCGGCCCGCACGTCCCGAATTCAACAAAGTTGCATAGGTAGCCCGAGTCATTCCAACAGAACGAAGTTGTACGGCCCCGACCAGCGTCGGCGTACTCTTCTACGCAGTAGGTGCTGCTGTCACAACTCTGGTAGCCGCAGCCGTATGCGCTGCAATCCTTGTCGTTGTATTCTCCGCAGCTACCATAGTCCCCGTGACTGGCTCCGAAGACGTGGCCGAGCTCGTGGGCGGTTGCAGCGCTGTCGGGCCAGTTCCAGCTCCAGGAGCATCCCCCGGTGGGATACAGGTCGACAACAGCCCAGCTTTTGCACGCCCCCCATCCATTTCGAATATGTTCATTCCGCCTGAAGTAGATGTAGTAAGTCGTGCCGCTGCCCCCGGGCACGCTCGGACTACACCCACTCAGATCGTAGGATCCGTGCCATTCCGTGGTCCATTGGATGCTGTACGCCCCTCCGCTGTGCGATTCGACGCCCGCCTTGATCCTGCCCATGGCTGCGTTCACCAGATTTGTCAGGTCGGTCTGCGAGGTACCACCGGCGCTCGGATCTCTGTAGATACAAATCGAGTAGGACTTGGTAGTTGTAGAGGTCTTGACATCCTTCATGGACTCGACGGCCCGCCTGGCTTCTTCCGCCACGCGGAACTTGTACCCCTTGGATTGTTCAAGCCGTGCGGTGAGCTTGTTCGCTCGTTGGAGAAGGGGCAAGAGGTCCACCGGGACCGGGTCCAGAATCTCACCTTCTTCTCCGAACACTGCGCCCGTCTCGTGCGCCTTCTCGAGGAACGCATCCACCGCCGCTTGGTGCGCTGTCTTCAGTCCGGCGTAGCGAGGGTCGTGCTGGACAGCGAGCCGTTCAAGCTCCCGTTCCTGAGAGGCTATCGTGGCATAATAGCCGGCGGCCCGCCCGGCTTCCGGGTCCGCTCCTCCTGTGTCTCGACTGGCCGATACCGGCGCCCCGGTGAAGACCGCACCTGCAGTCAACGCTAAAACGATCAACAAAACGAATGACAGAATGCGAGTGGCCTGATGCATCATCAGTCTCTCCTTGACTTACTCACGAAAGTTGTCGTCCGCAAATTAGAATGTCTCCGATCGTCTATGATCCGGGTGCGCGCTACGTGGAATTCATGTTGATCACCTCCTTACGAGGGTTGAGTCTGAACTGCGGTCCCAGGCGTCATCTCCCGGAGTTGTTCCGCAACGAAAGCCGCCCACTTATCGACAAACGCCGCTATCTCCTGCGCACGATCCGGGATCAGCTCCCTGCATGCACTGAGGAGTGCCAATGACAGCGCCGTATCCACGAGGTCGAGGTTCCCCGTGTTCCAGGATCTCTGGAGGAGCGTCTCCGCGAGACGTCTGGCAAGGCCAGCTTTTTCATCCTGCGAGACGGTCTCGTCCCTGAGCACGAGCCGGTAAGATTCGAATTCGCATGGAAAGAAGAGGTCGATCTTCCTGGTCAGGAACTCCCTCCGCAATGCATCCCGCACCGGCGCCAGTTGTGCTTCCGACTCGTCAGGGCGCCACTTGAACGCGAAGGAATAGATGTCGAGGATGCTTGCCTTGTCGGCCTGCCGGGCGTAGTAATCCTTGAGCCATTGGCGCGCGTGTGCCGCGCCAAGCTCTCTTTCCTCTTGGCCTGCGTTACCGTGATACGCGTCCAAGACTCCAAGAGCGCGAGATGTGCAAAGAGCGATGCCCAGCCAGCTACCATCGGGCTCCTGCCTGGAGAGAAGCAACTCGATGCCGCGGTGTACGATTGCGCTCTCAGGCTGTGTCTCAACAAGATGGGACAGGACGGCCGTCAGCGTTTCGTGGTCCTTCAGATCTGATTGCGGTACCTGCGCATCGTCGTCCAGACGCCGCGGACCATCAGTCGCCTCCCCTGGCCGGACCGGAATGTTACTCAGGGCTGATTCTAGGGTTGGACTCAGCGATTCAATGATCTCACCAACTTCCTCTGCTCGGGGTAGTGAGAGTGCCCGCGTGTCTGCCACCAAGTCGTCAAGGGCTCGACAGACTTCTCCGGTGACATAGGGATCAAACTCCGGGTCGCCTCTCAAGGACGGAGGCGTCCAAAGGACGAGAAGGCAGAGGAGGGTGGCGGTTGCTCCTCCAGGACCGATCATGTGCATCAAGGCCGTAGTCCGTTTGATGTTCTGCTACCCTACCACCCTCCTCCTAGAGCGATCGCCTATCTACCGGCTGTCGCTCGCTGTCTCACAGTAGACACCGAGGCCATTAACGTCGCTGGCACCCAGATCGACGTATGTCTTGGTCGAGCTCATGGCATCGACAGTGTGCCAGCTGTCCTTGCAAACCGTGATTGATCCATTGCCGGACGTCGAGTGCAACGACGTAGAGTAGCTGTACCTCCCGCCAATGCCGAGGTCCCGTGTGGAGTAGGCGGCATAGCCGGAGACGTAGTTGTCTACATAGTAGTATCCAGTCGTGGCCTGGCTCCACGAAACCGAGCATAGGTTATAGACCATTTTTGACCAGCCACTGGCGTTCATGCACATTTTCCATTGATTGGTGGAATTCTCATAGTAATACGTTACTGCCTGCTTCACGTACAGCTCTCCGTATCCACCGGGTACTCCTTGTGAGCAGCTCCCAGCATTATTCTGCGTTCTCTTAACGTTCTGGGCAGTCTTGTAGCCCTTATAGATCTGGGTTGCTTGCCCAATGACAGCCGTTGTAAACAGGAATGCGAGCGCGAGCGCGATTTTTTTCAAGAAACTACTCCTTGCGTATTCGTCTCATTTCGACTCGATAAACTCGGGAATGTTCAGTCCGTCAGTCTCATAGATTTTATGGGTTGATTCCTGCTGCCTCCTCTCTGTCGACAAACGTCGCGCTTGGTCGGGCGCCCTGTTGATCTGGCTTTACGGATCGGCACAGACCACCCCGCCGCCGTCCATGTCTCTTTCTTCAAGAAGTGCGACTCTCACGCGATTCGTACTTCGGGAGCAATCGGGGTGCCACACGCGGTTATTCGCGTCTCCGCACGCGCTTTTATCGCTGCGTCATTTCAAGCAGGGTTGCCTGATATCCAGCAGTAGAGAATCGAGGCGCGCCAAGTTCTCGTGATCGGAAGTATCACATAATGAAGTCAATGGCACGGGCCAACGACATTATGTTTTCACATTCGCTGTCCGGCATCTGACGTGCATCATTAACCCTTTCCCCGCCTTCCAGACTGCTGTTGGGATGCTGAATGGTGTCCCACCTTCCGCATTGCGACCCGCAGCAGGGCGGAATCGGCGCCGATACGGTTTTGGAGCAGTGACATACGTTTTCCGTATCGCCTGCCGAACCCGCCGCTGAGAGGAAAAGTCGATCACGGGAGCACTGTTCGCCGCGCAGCCGAATGATCGACCTCGAATCGAGTGAAGAAGTAATGATCGCGCGGCAGGTAGTTGCCCAGGCTCGGAGACGTGGGTTCATCTTGGAGTCCGAATGCGGATCGACGTCGGCTCGCCTGCGAGGTGAAGAGGTGCTGGCGTGGCCATACGGTTTTCGTATGCGCAGCCCCGGAGGTTGCTTGGCGACGTGAGCGGAGCTGGGAGCGCGGCAATATTTATTTTTTGGATGCTACGGTGCTTGAAATCCAGCAGTGTGGGAAACCGATGTGAATCTCTTCAGCGTAGTGCAGCATTGAAAAGTGGAGTTTTGTACGATCCGAGACCGGTGTAAGCGGCGCAGTGGATGCTGTGCTGGAAATCAAGCAGCGCTGTCGGACATCCACACCGACTTCTCATTGAGAGTCTGAGCTTCGATCTGAGGCATCGGCATGATCCCTGCAAGCCCATCTACGCGAGCGTGGTCATGAGAACGTGAACCCTGGAGGTCATATGCAGAACGATCCCGCCCGTCAGGTCTCCTCATCCTCGTCCGCAAACAGGAGGCTGGGCATGAGGCCCAGAGTCCTCCTCGTGAACCCGCACTACACGGCCGGATGTCATCTTCCCGCCCACGCGCCAGCGATCGTCGGCAAGTGGCCAGTCGCGAATCTCGTCCTACCGACACTGGCGGCCCTGACGCCGCGGAGCTTCGATGTCCGGATCGTGGATACCGCCGTCGAGAAGCTCGACTTCAATACGCCATGCGATATCGTAGGCGTCACCGGCTATCACTCGCACCTGAGCACCGCCCGTCGCATAGTCACCGAGTTTCGGAAGCGAGGCAAGCTTGTCGTCGTCGGCGGGCCAAGCGTAACGACAAGTCCGGAACGCTGGAGGCCGTTTGCAGACGTGCTGGTCCTGGGCGAGGCGGAGCGCACCTGGCCTCAGTTCCTGAGAGACTTCGAGTCCGGGAGGCATCAGACCGAGTACCGCGAGGCGGGGAAGATTGATCTCGCGCTCACGCCACTCCCTCGGTATGATCTCCTCAAGCCTGAGCGATATCTTGCCGCCGTCGTGCAGCCGAGCCGGAGCTGCCCGTTCGAGTGCGAGTTCTGTGACGTGATCGTCTACCTGGGCAGAGGCATCCGCTACAAGCCCATCGATCACGTGATCGGGGAGCTCCAGCAGGTCTCGGACTTGGGCTGGAGGACGTGCATGCTCGCCGATGACAACCTCACGGCCGATCGCCAGAAGGCCTACGAGTTGATGGACGCCATTCGAGTGTGGAACGAACGGCGGGAGCAACCGATGATCTTCATAGCCAGCTTTTCGATTGACGCCGCCCGGGATCCGGGAATCTGCAAGCTCGCCGCGGCCGCGGGAATCAACCGAGTCTTCATTGGAATCGAATCGCCTAACGAAGAATGCTTGCGTGAGACCAAGAAGCGACAGAACTTGCGGAGTGATATGCGGGCTGATCTCCGTAAGCTTTTTGAATTTGGCATTGTGCCGATTGGCGGAACTATCGTGGGCTTCGACCACGATGATATCGACGTCTTCAAGAAGACCTATGATTTCTCCCAGGAGTGCGGCATCCCCATCGTCAACAATTACATGATGCAGGCATTCGACGGGACGCCTCTCAAGGCGCGAATGCTGCAGGAGGGCCGCTACATCGACTGGGATGACTATGAGGCCGTCCGTGACCGGGAAGGGCTCAGGCTGGGTCTCTCGTACGCCACCGCGCCGACCATCTATCCCAAAAACATGACGCTCAGGCAGCTCGAGCTCGGGCACACGTGGCTACTGCAGAGCCTCTACCAACCCGAAGCGTTCCTCGATCGGGTGCGCAGGATGTTCGACATCCTCGATACAGTGCCTTCGAGTGCGGTGCCGGAACATCGCCTGTGGCGCGTGTCATTCGAAGAAGCCAAAGTCATCTTCCGTCTGCTCGTGTACTTCGCACGAACCAGAGGTGGCGAGCGCAGGCTCTGGAAGAACATCATCAGACTGGGCATGAAGAGCTCTTTCTCGCAACGCGGAGCCCTTGTGGCATGGCTGCTGCTGACGTACACATCCATTCGCCACAACCTCATAAAGATCTATCACGTCGATCCGCTCGACTCGAAAGATGCACCAGTCTATCCTGTCCGACCGCATAGCCAGACCGCTGACGCCACACTCCCCGTGGACTCCGTCGCAGCCTCTTAGCCGCGTCAAGCGCATGGGCAGCAAGTGACGATGAATAGCGCTACTTCGCCGAAGAGGCCAGCGAGTGCAGCAGACATTCGTGCGTGGCTCGTGGCACAGCTCTCGGAGCGACTGGGCGTTCCATCCTCTGAGATCGACAATCAGCAGCCTTTCGCCAGCTACGGCTTGTCCTCGACCGAAGCCGTGGTTCTCTCGGGGGAGCTCGAAGACTGGTTGGGACGTCGACTCCAACCCACACTCGTGTGGGAGTACCCTACCATCGAGGCTCTTGCCGGGTACTTGGCAGAAGGACTTGAGTGCCCAGACAGAGCGGTGAAGGACGATGTCGGACCACGCATGACCGCGGAGCCGATTGCGGTGATCGGGTTGGGCTGTCGCTTTCCCGGAGGGGAAGACCCGGAGTCCTTCTGGGAGCTTCTTCGAGACGGAGTCGATGCAATCACGGAGGTCCCGGTTCAACGCTGGAACAGCTCCGACTTCTACGACTCGGATCCGGCTGCTCGTGGGAAGATGAACACTCGTTACGGAGGGTTCCTGGAAGAGGTGGATCAGTTTGACCCTCACTTCTTCTCCATCTCTCCCCGAGAGGCCGCCCGCATGGATCCCCAGCAGCGGCTGCTGCTCGAGGTAGCGTGGGAGGCGCTGGAGAATTCCGGACGGGCACCCACCAAGCTGGGTGGCACGCAGACCGGCGTGTTCGTTGGAATCTGCAGCAGTGACTACTCGCTGTATCAGCTCTGCGATCCTACGCTTGTCGATGCCTATACCGGGACGGGCAATGCGCACAGCGTTGCGGCCAACCGGCTTTCGTACGTCCTGGACCTCCGTGGTCCCAGCATGGCCTTGGACACCGCCTGCTCATCCTCCCTCGTGGCGGTCCACCTCGCCTGCCAGAGCCTCCGGAGTGGTGAATGCGACATGGCACTGGCGGCTGGGGTGAATGTGATGCTCGCTCCACATCTGACCATCGCTTTCTCCAATGCCCGCATGATGGCCGCCGATGGTCGCTGCAAGACCTTCGACGCTGGCGCCGATGGCTACGTGCGTGGCGAAGGCTGCGGGGTCGTCGTCCTCAAGCGCCTCTCTGACGCGATCTCAGACAGAGACAACGTCGTCGCCGTCATACGCGGTTCGGCGGTCAATCAAGATGGCCTCAGCAATGGGCTGACCGCACCCAACGGCAATGCACAGCAGGCGGTCATTCGCCGAGCTTTGGAGAATGCCGGGGTCGCTCCAGCACAAATCAGCTATGTGGAGGCTCATGGAACGGGCACTCCACTAGGAGATCCCATCGAGATCGGGTCTTTGAAAGCAGTCCTCAGCCAAGGTCGAGCGGAAGACCATCTCTGTGCCATAGGATCAGTCAAGACAAACATCGGGCATCTGGAAGCCGGCGCGGGGATTGCCGGTTTGATCAAGGTCGTTCTCTCTTTGCAGCATGGAGCCATTGCTCCTCATCTGCACTTGAGAAGTCTCAATCCGCATATCGCGTTGGAGGGTACCCAGTTCTTCGTGCCCACCGAGCTCCAGCCGTGGCCGAGGAGCGCGGAGCGTCGGTTGGCAGGAGTGAGCTCGTTCGGCTTTGGCGGGACCAACGCGCACGTGATTGTGGAGGAGGCGCCCAAAGACGCCCACGTGGATCGCGATGTGGAGCGCCCCATGAACATACTCGCCCTCTCAGCGCGGAGTGAGAGTGCCTTGAAGACTCTTGGACGCCGCTACGGGACTTTCTTGCGGACCCACCCCGACGCATCCTTAGCGGATGTCTGCTTCACGGCCAACAGTGCACGGGCACGTTTTGGCCATCGCATGGCGATAACGGCCGCTTCTTCCGCCCAGTTGTGCGAACAGCTGGACGCATTCGACGCCGTGCAAGATCCACATCGCGCGGGAAACGCCAAGGCTTCCACCGGCCGACCGCCCAAGGTGGTCTTTCTTTTCACCGGACAGGGGTCACAGTACGTCGGCATGGGACGCGAGCTGTACGAGACACAACCCACGTTTCGGGAAGCCATCGACATGTGCGACGATCTGGTCCGCCCCCTCCTTGACCGGCCGTTGCTCTCAGTGCTCTACCCGGAGCCGGGCGATACTTCGCCCTTGGACGAAACAATCTACACACAACCGGCGCTCTTCGCTCTGGAGATCGCTTTGTCGCAGTTGTGGCGATCTTGGGGGATAGAGCCGTCAGCCGTGATGGGCCACAGTGTGGGTGAATACGCTGCTGCCTGCGAGGCCGGTGTCTTCAGTGTGGAGGATGGACTGCGGCTGATTGTGGAGCGCGGCCGGCTGATGCAGACTCTGCCACCTGTCGGAGAGATGGTGGCGGTCTTTGCTGATGAGGCGCGGGTTGCCTCACTTCTTGCTCCATACGCAGATCGAATCTCGATCGCCGCCGTCAACGGTCCTTCAGAGATTGTCGTATCGGGGGAGCGCACGGCGGTGGTCGCAGTGGTTGGAGAGCTGAAGGCAGAGGGGATCAAGGCCCGACCATTGACGGTCTCCCATGCATTTCACTCGCCGCTGCTTGATCCTGTGCTTCCAGGGCTTGAGCAGATAGCAGGGAGAGTCGAGTACTCACATCCGAAGATCGCACTGATTTCGAACCTGACCGGTCAACAGGTAGAGGGAGAACTCGTCGCCCAGCGAGGCTATTGGCGACGGCACGCGCGAGAGCCTGTGATGTTCTCCGCCGGCATTCAGTTCCTTCACGAACAGGGCTTTCGGCTGTTTGTCGAGATCGGTCCGAGTCCGATTCTACTGGGAATGGGACGTCGGTGTCTGCCGGAGGATGCAGGGGTCTGGCTACCTTCGTTGAGGAAAGGACAGAGCGATTGGCAGCAGATGCTCAGAAGCCTGGCTGCCCTCTACGCTCACGGGGCGGAGATTGACTGGGATGGATTCGACCGGGACTATCAGCGTCGCAGGGTAGCCGTCCCCACGTACCCCTTCGAACGGAAACGCTACTGGCTTGAGCCAAACCCAGAGGCGTCCGCGGTTCTCACCGAAACCTCCAAGAATGAGATGGTGCACCCCGACTCCGAGATCGGAGCGGACGAGTGGTTCTACCGGATTGAGTGGCAGACAAAGCCGCACAGACCTCCGGTGCCAAATACAGAGTCGTGCAGGAACGCCGATGCAGGTCGTTGGTTGATCTTCGCAGACAACGGGGGCGTGGGCTCCGCACTGGCGGAACTGTTGGCTGAACGTGGCGAGAAGTGTGTGATGGTCTTTCCCGGTGAGGAATACGACGTCCTGGAGAACGGCGACCACAGGGTAAATCCCAAGCATCCCGAGGACTTTCACCGGTTGCTCAACGAGACATGTGTGGCCGATCATCTCCCGTGCCGCGGCATGATCCATTTGTGGAGTCTGGAGGCATCAGGCGGGATTGAGCCGACACTGAGCTGTCTGGAACAAGCTCAGGAGCTGGGTTGTAGCAGCGCGCTCCTCTTGGCACAGTCAGTGATTTCGGGCGGAACCTCCCCAAAGCCTCATATGTGGTTGGTCACCCGATCTTCGCAGGCCGTCGGGCGGGAATCGCATCCACCGGCCGTAGCGCAAGCCCCATTGTGGGGATTGGGGCGAGTGATTGCCCTGGAGCATCCAGAGGTTTGGGGAGGGTTGGTAGACCTGAGCCCGGATGGATCCGGAGATGAGGTGTCGGCGCTTTTAGGGGAGATCTGGGAGCCTGATGGCGAGGACCAGGTCGCGTTTCGGAGCGGGCAGCGCTCCGTTTGCCGCTTGGTAGCGAGTCGCCGTGAATCATGCCACGCATGGTCCGCGCGATCCGATGTCACCTACATGATCACCGGTGGTTTGGGGGGTTTGGGCTTGCGGGTCGCACGGTGGCTGGTTGAGCGGGGGGCGCGGCATCTGGCTCTCGTCGGGCGAACCGCCGTGACGGAGCGTTCGGCCTGGGAAAGCCTCCCGCGGGATAGCCGGACCTGGAAACGGATTTCAGAGCTCCAGGCTCTGGAGAATTCCGGCGCCACCATCAGTGTGTATCAGGGGGACGTCGGCGACTCGGCGCGGATGTCATCTATCTTCGAGGAGATAGATCGGGCGCAGCCGCCGGTGCGGGGAGTCATCCACGCTGCGGGTATATCGATGCCCATGCCTCTGGGAGACGTATCGGCCGGCACGCTCCGTTCCGTCATGCGCCCCAAGGTCGCAGGTGCCTGGGTTCTTCATCAGCTCACATGCAACATGAGTCTGGACTTTTTCGTGTGTTTTTCCTCCATAGCATCGGTGCTGGGTTCCAAATATCTTGCACACTACGCAGCCGCGAACCACTTCCTTGACGTGCTAGCTCATCATCGACAGGCGCTCGGCCTGCCTGCCTTGAGCATCAATTGGGCTCCGTGGGCCGACGTGGGCATGACTTCCACGGAAGAGAGCCTGTTGATGTCGCGGGTCGGGATGGGTTCCCTGCCTCCGGATCTGGCTGTTGGATACCTGGGCGACCTTTTGGGCACCGATGTCACGCAGGCAGTTGTAGCTCACGTCGATTGGAGCAGATTCATACCGGTCCATGAAACCAGAGCCCAGCGACCCCTCCTCATGCAGATGCGCTCTCAACTACCGGACATCCGCGAGCAGGTGCCAGGAGAAAAACCCGCTCTCATGCGCCGGCTACTCGCCGCCTCCGCCGTCCAACGCCAGGATCTGTTGGGTGCCTACCTCCAGGGTGAGGTCGCGAATGTGCTTGGTCTCGATCCCGCACTACAGGTGGATCCGCGACAAGGGTTTTTTGAGATGGGCTTGGACTCCCTGATGGCGATCGACCTGAAGAAGCGGCTCGAAGTGTCTCTCGGGCTCTTGCTGCCCAGCACCGTGGCCTTCGAATTCCCTTGCATCGATGCACTCGCCGGGCACCTTGCCAGGGAGATCGGCTCGGCCTGCTCGGAATCGACGCCCTCCCAGAAACCTTCGAAAGATCGTGACGGCTCGACCACCGCGGTGGCCGAAATCGAGCAACTCCCGGAAGACGCTACCGAAGCACTCCTCGTCGAAGAATTGGAACGGATGAATTACTAGAGATGGATTGTGAGATGGACAAGAAGACCTCCAAGAAAGGCATAGAGCAGCGGTCGCCCCTCCACCGAGCGCTCGTTGCGGTGAGGGACCTGCGATCCAAGCTCGAAGCCGTCGAGCGTGCGAGAACTGAGCCGATCGCGATCATCGGGATGGCCTGCCGGTTTCCGGGAGGGGCTCACAATCCTGAGTCTTTTTGGCGAGAACTTCGCGATGGGGTGCACGCGATCAGAGAGATTCCTCCGGACAGATGGGACGCGGGAGCATATTACGACCCCGATCCCAATGCGCCCGGGAAGATGTACACGCGCTATGGAGGGTTTCTCGAGGACATTGACAAGTTCGACGCGCAGTTCTTCCGCATATCCCCACGTGAAGCGGCAGCTATGGATCCCCAGCAACGGATCCTGATGGAAGTGAGCTGGGATGCGCTGGAGCACGCTGGCCAGGAGATTGACCGGCTCGCCGGTTGTCAGGCCGGAGTTTTCGTGGCAATCAGCACCAACGATTATGCGCAGAGGATTGCGCTAGCCGGGACTACATACCTCGACGCGTACTATGCCACTGGCAACTCCCTGAACGCATCGGCCGGTCGCCTCTCCTACTTCTTCGGGTTTCAGGGTCCCTGCATGGCGGTGGATGCAGCGTGCGCCTCATCATTGGTGGCGGTCCATCTCGCGTGCCAGAGCCTCCGTGCCCGAGAGTGCACGCTGGCACTTGCCGGGGGAGTCAGCGCGATTCTAAACCCCGATAGCTTCATCGCTCTTTCCAAGGCGCGGGCGATGGCCCCCGATGGCCGCTGCAAGACCTTTGACGCCGGGGCCGATGGATACGTGCGAGGCGAGGGATGCGGAGTCGTCGTGCTCAAGCGACTCTCCGACGCGATTGCGGATGGCGATCCGCTCCTCGCAGTGATTCGTGGATCTGCGGTCGGTCAGGATGGCCGAAGCAGTGGACTCACGGTTCCTAACGGGTCCGCCCAGCAGGCCATGATTCGTGCGGCCCTGACAAACGCCGGTGTGGAGCCCGCGCAGGTGAGCTACGTGGAAGCACACGGCACCGGCACGTCTCTCGGAGACCCCATCGAGGTGCGGGCTCTCGGGGCCGTGATGGGCCAGGGACGCCCGGTTGACAAGCCCCTGCTGCTCGGTTCCGTGAAGACCAACATCGGGCATCTGGAAGCCGCGGCCGGTATTGCGGGTGTGATGAAGGTCGTCCTCGCTCTCCGGAACCAAGAAATCCCGCCCCACCTGCACCTGAAGCAAATCAACCCCGACATCTCGCTCGAGAAGATACCCGCCGTGGTCCCCACAGAGAGGGTGCCGTGGCTTTCAGGAAACGGACCGCGCATAGCGGGCGTGAGTGCCTTCGGCCTCAGCGGGACCGTAGCTCACGTTGTATTAGAGGAAGCGCCGGAGTCATGTGCGATTCCGGCGGCTGGCGCAGGTAGTACTGATGGAGCCTATCTGGTACCGATATCGGCGCAGAGTGCGGAGGCGCTTGAAACACTCGCCCGTTCCTACCGGGATTTCCTTTCTGCCGACCCGGCGGGTTTGCCGGCGTTGGCTGACATCGCCTATACAGCATCGGTCCGGCGCACGCACCTCGAGCATCGCCTTGCGGTTGTTGGCCGTTCTCAGGCCGATGTCGCCGAGCACATATCGGCCTATCTGCAAGGAGAAGCGCGTCCTGGGCTCTCTTCCGGACACCGAGAGGTGCAGCGCCGGCGCAAGCTGGTTTTCGTTTTTCCCGGTCAGGGGGGACAGTGGGTCGGGATGGCGCGGGATCTGCTCGCGCAGGAGCCGGTTTTTCGATCAGCCTTGGCGCAGTGTGAGCAGGCGCTGCGGCCATACGTAGACTGGTCGCTGCTTGAAGTCCTCACCACCGATTCTTCGCCCTCTCCGCATGAGCGGATTGACATCATCCAGCCGGCGATTTTCGCCATTCAGGTGGCGCTGGCGGCGCTCTGGCGTGCGTGGGGTATTTCCCCCCACGCGGTGGTTGGGCACAGCATGGGCGAGGTGGCGGCGGCCTGTGTGGCGGGCGCATTGAGCTTGGACGATGCGGCGCGAGTGCTAAGCCGCCGCAGCCAGTTGCTGCGGCGCAGGAGCGGGCAGGGGGCCATGGCGGTTGTTGAGCTGTCGCTGGAAGAGGCCCGAAGAGAGCTGACGGGGTACACGGATCTCCTGGCGGTTGCCGCGAGCAACAGCCCGAAAGCAACCGTGCTCTCGGGCGAGCCAAAGGCGCTGGAGGCACTTCTGGAGACGCTGCTGCAGCGCGGGGTTTTCTGCCGGCCGGTGAAGGTGGACGTGGCCTCCCACAGCCCGCAAATGGACATCCTGCGGGAGGACTTGCTGCAAGCCCTGGACGGGCTGCAGCCTCGGCCAGGTGCAGTGCCGATCTACTCGACCGTGACGGGCCGGGTCAGCGACGGCGGGGGATTCGACGCGGGATACTGGGTGAGAAACCTGCGCGAGCCCGTGCTCTTTGCCCCGGCCATCGACCGACTCGCGGCCGACGGTCACGATATTTTCTTGGAGCTCAGTCCGCACCCGACACTGTCGGTGGCCATCCAGGAAGGGCTGACTCACCGAGGGAGCGAGGGCACGGTGTTGTCATCTCTGCGCCGGGAGGAGCCGGCTCGATCCGTGCTCCTCGGAACACTCGGGGCCTTGTACACATCGGGCTACCCAATCGACTGGGGACGGCTCTATCCAACACGCGGTCGCTGCGTCGGCCTGCCTTCCTATCCCTGGCAGCGCGAACGTTTCTGGATTGAGAGCGCGGAGAACAGCGGGCAACGCAGGGGCATGCTCGCTTCACGACCGAGGGGGGGAGCGGGATCAGCACCCTTTCCGGGTGAACGATTGCGGGCGCCTGCGATCAAGGAGATTCTGTTCGAGTCACAATTCAGCAGCGCGCTCCTACCGCTCCTCGATGACCACCGGATCGAAGGGGAGATCGTCGTGCCTGGTGCCTGCCATCTGTCGATGGCTCTGTCGGCCGCGGCAGAAGTCTTTCCGCCTGGGGTGAGCCTGCTGGAGAATGTGACTTTTCCACAGGCCCTGATCCTCCCCAAAGACGAGGTCAGGACCGTTCAGCTTGTCCTGGCTCCTGATGGGTCTTTTCAGATCCTCAGTGTCACGGCCGGAAATGAAAAAGAGGATTCCTCCTGGACATTGCATGCGACCGGAAGACTTCGTGTGGACCAGAGGGATGCCAATTCGGCCGGCGGGGAGCGTGTTTCGCTCGAATCGATACAGGCAAGGTGTCTCGACGAGAAATCCGGGCCGGTGTTCTACGAGGAGATGCGGAGGGCCGGTTATCACCTCGGTCCCGCTTTCCAATGGATCGAGAGAATCTGGCATCGGGATGGTGAGGCCCTGTGCCGGATGCGCTCTCCGCGTACGCCGGAGGAGACCGAGGGATATCAACTCTACCCAGGTCTCCTCGATTCATGTTTCCAGCTCATTGCCATCGCCTCACAAACCGACGGGGTCGCTCACTTAGCGCACAGTGAAGCCATCTACGTCCCGATCGGCGTCACTCATCTCAAGCTTTTCGGTCGACCCAACGGCACACTGTACTGCCATGTTGTTCCGCACTCTGCGGAAGAGCCCGCTAAGGGCGAGGTCCGATCGGACGTCCGCCTTCTGGATGAAGCCGGAAACGTCGTCGCAGACGTGGGCTTCCGGGGCAAGCTGGTGTCGCGCGAAGTATTCCTGCGCGGTCTCCAGCCGCGCGCGATTGATTGGTTCTATGAGTTGGTGTGGCAGCCTACGCCGGTCATGCCGTGCAAAGAGGTCCTGTGCCCCGACGCCACCAATCAAAAAGGCCGTTGGCTTATCTTCGCGGATACCCAGGGCATCGCAGACCAGCTTCGCTCTCTGCTGGAAGCCCGCGGTGAGACGTGTCTCATCGTGAATCCCGGGCAATCCTATCGCGTGACAAAACCGGCACACTATGAAGTCAACCCCGCTCACCCTGCAGAGTTCCTCGAGTTGCTCAAAGATTCATTCGGAAGCCAGCAGTCTCCCTGCCGGGGCGTTGTGCATCTCTGGAGTTTGGATGCTGTGCCGCCAGAGAGCACCACCGTCGCATCGCTGACGCGTGCGCAGCGCATGGGATCTCACAGTGTCTTGCACCTGGTTCAAGCGCTGGCTCAGGCCGGTTGGAGGGACGCGCCACGTCTCTGGCTTGTCACGGCCGGGGTCCAGGCCATCGCAACCACCGCCGGCTCTGTCTCGATTGCGCAGGCGCCTCTGTGGGGTCTTGCGAGGGTGATCGTCCATGAGCATCCGGAGCTGCGATGCACGAGAATCGATCTCAGCCCCGTTCCAACATCTCAGGAGATCCAGTTTCTTGTCGATGAGATGCTCTCAGATGGCCCCGAAGATCAGGTTGCCCTCCGCGGCGGGACGCGCTACGTCGCCCGATTGTTGCCACGCTCACCTGAGGCTCTCGGACAAGTGCTGGATTCCTATTCAGGACGTGAGAGCTTCACGCCGGCCGGTGACCGAGCCTATCGCTTGGAGATCTCTGAGCCCGGCGTGCTCGATAACCTGATCCTCCGCGTGACCCCGCGTCAGACGCCGGGTCCTGCCGAGGTCGAGATCCAAGTATGTGCCGCCGGGCTCAACTTTCGCGATGTCCTCTCGGCCATGGGGGCCTATCCCGATCTGCCCAAAGAAGGGATAAAGCTCGGCGGCGAATGCTCGGGGAGGATCACAGCAGTCGGGCCGGGCATTGAGGACATTCACATCGGCGACGAAGTGATCGCCATCGCGCCTCACTCCTTCAGCAGGTTTGTCACCGTCTCCCGAACATTTGTCGTGCCAAAACCAGCGCGTCTCACCTTCGAGGAAGCCGCGACGATTCCGATAGCCTTCATGACCGCCCACTATGCACTGCACCACCTGGGCCGGCTTGTCAGGGACGAACGTGTTCTGATTCACGCAGCCTCTGGTGGTGTTGGACTCGCCGCTGTCCAGGCCGCGCAGCGAGCCGGCGCCGAGATCTTCGCCACAGCCGGAAGCCTGGAAAAGCGGGAGTTTTTGCAAAAGCTCGGGATTCGCCACGTCATGGATTCACGATCACTCGCATTCGCAGATGAGGTCATGGCGCGCACAGACGGGCAGGGTGTCGATGTCGTCCTGAACTGTCTGACGGGAGACGCGATGCAGAAGAGCGTCTCGATTCTCGGTACGTACGGGCGCTTTCTGGAAATCGGCAAGCGCGACATTTACGAAAACAGCCCGTTGGGGCTCTGGCCCTTCAACAAGGGTCTGTCGTACTTCGCCATAGATGTCGTGAACATGTTCCACGTCCGTCCTGCTCGGTGCGCTTCCCTCCTGCGTGAAGTGGTGCGGCTCGTCGATGAGGGCACGCTGCGTCCTCTCCCGTTGCAGACGTTCCCGATCTCGGAGTCCTCGACCGCCTTTCGCACCATGGCCCAGGCCAAGCACATCGGCAAGATCGTGCTCTCGATGGACACCGAGAACGTGCTGACCGCGCCCGCTGTTGAGCCAACCGCGACATTCCGCTCTGACGCCACCTACCTCATTACCGGCGGGCTCGGCGGACTCGGCTTGCATGTCGCGCGCTGGATGGTCGATCAAGGAGTCCGCTCCTTGGCGCTGGTAGGAAGAAGCGCCCCATCAGACGCGGCAAACGAAATCGTGAACGATTTGGAGCACGCGGGTGCGCATGTGAGGGTCTTCCGAGCCGATGTCTCGCGAGCCGACCACGTGGCCAACCTGCTCTCGGAGATCGATCAGGCCATGCCTCCATTGCGAGGTATCATCCACGCCGCCGGAATCCTCGATGACGGCATCTTGCTTCAAATGACCGCAGAGCGATTCCAGGCCGTGATGGCGCCCAAAGTCGATGGCGCATGGAATCTGCATTCGCTCACTCGGGACAAGTTTTTAGACTTTTTCGTTCTCTTCTCCTCGGCAGCCGCGCTGATTGGATCGCCGGGCCAGGGAAACTACGCGGCAGCCAACGCATTTCTGGACGCGCTGGCGCACCACCGCCATGCGGTTGGGCGGCCTGCCCTGAGCATCAATTGGGGGCCATGGTCCGGAGTAGGTCTGGCTGCGCGCCCCGGCCGCGCCGGCCGTCTCGCGCTTCGCGGCATCGCGAGCATCACGCCAGCGCAAGGGGTTGAAACACTGGCGCGGTTGCTGCGGCAGCGTGTGGCGCAAATTGGAGTGATGCCGCTCAACGTGCGGCATTGCTTCCAGTCCTACCCTGGGCTGGCAGAGGCACCGTTGTTCTCCGAGTTGGCTCGAGAGCATGATCGCGCGCATCTGTCTGCCAAACAAGAAAGTCCAACGCGAAGGGCGCTCCTGAGCGCAGAGCCGGCACAAAGGCTTCCATTGCTGGAGTCGCACCTGCGGGAACAAGCAGCGCAAGTGCTGGGCCTTTCTCCTTCACGCATCGATCCCCAAAGACCCCTCGGCAGCCTCGGCTTCGATTCCCTCATGACTCTCGAGCTGCGAAACCGGCTCGAAGCGAGCCTGGGACTCAAGCTGTCCGCCACGCTGGTCTGGAATCATCCAACGGTCTCCGCGCTTGCCGTTCACCTCGCCCGTACACTGGATATTTCCGCTCTGTCCAACGACGCACCAGACGCCACTCCATCACGCGACCTTGCCACGGAGACCGAGCTGGCCGCCGTGATCGACGGACTCTCAGAAGAAGCAGCAGAAGCGATCCTCGCGGAGAAACTTGGAATCCTGGAGGAGGGGATGTCGAGATGAGCACACCGTCGGAAGGCGCCAAGCGGATGTCTGTAATCAAGCGCACACTTCTCGCCATGGAGCAGATGCAATCCAAGCTCGACGCGGTCGAGCGCGCGAGGACAGAGCCGATTGCCATCATCGCCATGGGCTGCCGCTTTCCGGGCGGGGCGAAGAGCCCGGACGCTTATTGGGATCTACTTGAGAGAGGTGTGGACGCCATCTCTGACGTTCCGCCTGACAGGTGGAACGTCGATGAGTTCTACCACCCGGATCCCGCCACGCCAGGCAAGATGAGCGGCCGCTGGGGCGGGTTTCTCGATAAAGTGGACGAATTCGATGCGGGGTTCTTTGGAATCTCTCCCCGAGAAGCAGCCCGGATGGATCCACAGCAACGGCTGTTGCTCGAGGTGGCCTGGGAGGCGCTCGAGGATGCAGGGCAGCCGGCGGAAAGCCTGGCTGGCAGTCCCACGGGGGTGTTCGTTGGGTCATGTGCCACCGACTACAGCTGGCTCCAATTTGCCGACCCATCGCAGATCGATGCGTATACTGGGACAGGGACATCCCTGAGTATCCTGGCGGGACGTCTTTCGTATCTGTTGGACTTGCGCGGTCCGAGCGTGTCGCTGGATACGGCATGCTCTTCTTCACTCGTCGCCGTTCATATGGCCTGCCAGAGCCTTCGAAGCAGGGAGTGCAACATGGCCTTGGCCGGCGGCGTCAACGTCATCCTTTCACCCTTGAGCACGATCTGCATGTCGCAGATGCGCATGATGGCCGCTGACGGTCGATGCAAGACGTTCGATGCGCGTGCCGACGGGTTTGTTCGAGGAGAAGGTTGTGGAGTGGTCGTTCTCAAGCGTGTTTCCGATGCGCTCACTGACGGCGATCCGATCGTGGCCCTGATACGAGGCTCCGCCGTCAACGGAGACGGCCGGAGCGTCGGCCTGACTGCTCCGAACGGCCTCTCCCAGCAGGCTGTCATCACACAAGCCTTGCGAAACGCCGGAGTGAGCCCATCGCAGCTCTCCTACGTCGAGACGCACGGAACGGGCACTTCGCTCGGCGACCCCATCGAAATTGAGGCTCTGGCATCCGCGATCGGCCCGCGTGTCTCTGAGAACCACCGCTGCGCGATCGGTTCAGTCAAGACCAATCTCGGACATCTCGAGGCCGCCGCCGGAATCGCCGGTTTGATCAAGGTTGCGCTCTCCCTCAAGCACAAGACCATCCCGCCGATCCTCCACTTCAGTAGGCTCAACCCGAACATCTCTCTCGAAGGCACCCCGTTTGTCATCCCCACCGAGCCTATGGCTTGGCCGAATGGCTCCGAGCGCCGCTTGGCCGGACAGAGTGCTTTTGGCTGGTCCGGAACAAACGCCCACGTGATTCTGGAGGAAGCACCGGTGTCATGTGCGATTCCCGCGGATGGCGCGGGTAGTACTGATGGAGCCTATCTGGTACCGATATCGGCGCAGAGTGCGGAGGCGCTTGAAACACTCGCCCATTCCTACCGGCATTTCCTTTCTGCCGAGCCGGCGGGTTTGCCGGCGTTGGCTGACATCGCCTTTACAGCATCGGTCAGGCGCACCCACCACGAGTATCGCCTTGCGGTTGTCGGCAGTTCTCATGCCGCGGTCGCCGAACACATCTCGGCCTATCTGCAGGGAGAGGCGCGTCCTGGGCTCTCCTCCGGACACCGAGAGGTGCAGCGCCGGCGCAAGCTGGTTTTCGTTTTTCCCGGTCAAGGTGGACAGTGGGTCGGGATGGCGCGGGATCTGCTCGCGCAGGAGCCGGTTTTTCGATCAGCTTTGGAGCAGTGTGAGCAGGCGTTGCGGCCATACGTAGACTGGTCGCTGCTCGAAGTCCTCACCACCGATTGCTCGCCTTCTCCGCATGAGCGGATCGACGTCATCCAGCCGGCGATATTCGCCATTCAGGTGGCTCTTGCCGCGCTCTGGCGTGCGTGGGGTTTTTTCCCCGACGCGGTGGTTGGGCACAGCATGGGGGAGGTGGCGGCCGCGTGTGTAGCGGGCGCACTGAGCGTGGAGGATGCGGCGCGAGTGCTAAGCCGCCGCAGCCAGTTGCTGCGGCGCACGAGCGGGCAGGGAGCCATGGCGGTTGTTGAGCTGTCGCTGGAGCAGGCCGGGAGAGAGCTGACGGGGTACACGGATCTCCTGGCGATTGCCGCGAGCAACAGCCCGAAAGCAACCGTTCTCTCGGGCGATCCAACGGCGCTCGATGCATTTCTGGAGACGCTGCAGCAGCGCGGGGTTTTCTGCCGGCCCGTGAAGGTGGACGTGGCCTCCCACAGCCCGCAAATGGACATCCTGCGGGAGGACTTGCTTCAAGCCCTGGACGGGCTGCAGCCTCGGCCAGGTGCAGTGCCGATCTACTCGACAGTGACAGGCCGGGTCAGTGACGGCGGGGGATTCGACCCAGGATACTGGGTGAAGAACCTGCGCGAGCCCGTTCTCTTTGCTCCCGCGATCGATCGGCTCGCCGCCGACGGGTACGATGTTTTCCTGGAGCTCAGTCCGCACCCGACACTGTCGGTCGCTATCCAGGAAAACCTGACTCACCGAGGGAGCGAGGGCACGGTGTTGCCATCTCTGCGCCGGGAGGAGCCGGCTCGATCCGTGCTCCTCGGAACACTCGGTGCCTTCTACACATTGGGCTATCCAATCGACTGGCGACGGCTCTATCCAAGACGCGGCCGCTGCGTCGGCCTGCCGTCTTACCCCTGGCAGCGTGAGCGATTCTGGCACGCGCCGCGAGCGGCCGTTAACGGTTCCGCATCGGCGCTGAGCTGGCAAGGGCGAGCCGACACCGGGCGTCATCCCCTCATAGGCCGCAAGCTGGCACTCGCCCTCCCGGCAGGACAGCAAGTCTGGGAATCCTACCTGGACATCCAAACCCTCTCCTATCTCAGCGATCACCGGATTCAGGGTACAGTTGTGCTCCCCGGGACAGGATATGTGGAAATGGCACTGGCTGCCGCAGCGGAGGTGTTCGGGCCCGGCCCGCGTGTACTGACGGACATCACGTTTCGGCGATTGCTGTTCCTGCCTGAAGGATGCGCTCGCATAGCCCAAGTAGTCATGAGGTCAGATGCACAAGGCGCGACCACCTTCGAAGTACACTCGCGGCCTGCCGAGGGTGATTCATCGGAGTGCGCTTGGACGCTGCATGCGACAGGCACGATACAGCAGGATCAGCTGTCCAGCACTCCCGCCGCCCTGGATCCACTGAAACCGGACGAAGTGCGGGCCCGTTGTCCGCTTGAGATGCCGGGCAAAGACTTCTATCTCCAGTCTGCCGCACGGGGGAATGAGTGGGGTCCATGCTTCCAGGGGATCACCCGCCTCTGGCGAGGCGAACGAGAGGCCTTGGGAGAGCTGCAGGTGCCCGCGTTACTGGAGCCCGAGCTCGACCGGTATCAAATCCACCCGGCGCTTCTCGATGCCTACCTTCACACTCTTGGAACCACGGTGCCTGTTGAGACGATCGGGCGTCGTGGCACGTTCGTGCCCATCCACCTGGACCAGGTGCGGGCTCACAGCCGGCCGTCGACACTCCGGTTGTGGAGCCACGCCGTACTCCGGCCGAGTGCCCAATCAGGGGTGGCCGTCTTCGATGGCGATATCCGGCTCTACGATGAAACCGGGCAACCTGTTGTGGAGTTTATTGGATTGCGCATCCAGGGGCTGGACCCTGATGCCCAGCGCTTCAACGAGGAAAGCCCTGACAACTGGCTCTACGAGATCCAGTGGCAGCCCAAAGTATGTGGGGGAGCGGCTGAGCACCCAACTGACTCCTCGAGCTTCCGAATCATCTTTGGCGACGACAGTGGGGTTGGAGAGGAGCTGGCGGCCAAAGCGGAGGCGCAGGGTGAGAGGTATGTGCTGGTCACATCAGGCGATGCGTACGAGCGGATCGACGAGGCGCATGTCCGGGTGCGACAGGGGAATCGCGAAGACCTCCGGCAGCTTCTGCGCGGCATTGCCGATCAGGATCGGGCCAACTGTCGCGGTATCTTCCACCTCTGGAGCCTTGACGCAGCGGCTCCCGGGCAGACCACCACATCCTCCGTGGTGAAGGCGCAGGAACGTGGTCCCGGCACCGCAATACTCCTGACCCAGGAGCTGGTGAACGCGAGGTGGCGAGAACTGCCTCGTCTCTGGCTGGTGACTCGCGGGGCGCAGTCGGTGGAGTCGCGTCTTCGGCCGATGGCACCGGCGCAATCTCCTTTGTGGGGGCTCGGCCGCACGATCGCTCTGGAACAACCGGCTCTTTGGGGAGGTCTCGTGGACCTTGATCCGGGGGCACCTGCCACTGAGAATGCCTCTCGGCTGTGGGATGCTGTGGCGCGGTCGGACGGGGAGGACCAGCTCGCGTTTCGCCAGGGACAGCGCTATGTCGCCCGCCTGGCCCGAAGAGACCGCAAGGACGATCTTGGACGTCGGATCGAGTGGCGCTCCGATGCCAGCTATCTCGTCACGGGAGGGCTCGGCGGCCTCGGCCTCCTGGTTGCCCGTTGGATGGTCGAGCATGGTGCTCAACACGTGATCCTCATGGGACGCACCGCGCTCCCGCCACGTTTCGAATGGAAAGAGCGAAGTCCGGAAGGACAATATTCGCGGGTGATATCGGCCGTCCTCGAAATAGAGGCGCTGGGTGCAGAGGTGCACCTCGCATCGGTCGACGTTGCGGATGAGGCTCAGCTTCACGCCTTCCTGCTGGCTTGGCGCGCGGATGACCGCCCGCCGATTCGCGGCGTGGTGCATGCCGCCGGAGTTGTCGAGCTCAAGGCCTTGCAGGAGCTGGATCTCGACGGTCTGCAAAGGGTCTTGAGACCCAAGGTCCTTGGTGCCTGGCTGCTCCACAGCCTCCTGGCCGATGTACCTCTCGATTTCTTCGTCTTGTTCTCCTCGGGAGCTTCGCTGCTCAGCTCCCCGTTCCTTGGAAGCTATGCCGCTGGAAACGCATTCCTGGATGCACTCGCTCACCACCGACGAGCCGCGGGTCTCGAAGCCATGAGCATCAACTGGGGGTTCTGGTCCGAGGTGGGGCTGGCCGCGCGTTTCCAGCAGCAGGCAGGGCAAACGTCGCCGGCGCCGGGGATGGGAAGCTTCTCCCCGGCAGAAGGGCTGGAAATGCTCGACCGGCTCCTCAGCGAGAATCCAGTGCAGGTTGGGGTGATGCCGATCAACTGGCGCGAGTGGCGCCGGCATCATCCGGCCGCAGCCGAATCGCCGCTCCTCTCCGGCTTCCCAGGCGACGCACCCTCCGTTTCGCCTCGGGCTGCTCGACATCAAGATGCGAGCGGGCTTGCCGGCGAGGCGATACTCAAGGCGCGTCCGGAGGAGCGTGGGCGTCTGGTATCGGCCTTCCTCGGCAAACATCTGGCGCGAGTCCTCAAGCTCTCCGAATCCAAGCTGGACCTCAGCCGACCGGTCAACAAGCTGGGACTCGATTCGCTGATGGCGATCGAGCTGAAGAATTTCATCGAGAGCGAGCTGGGTGTCGTGGTGCCCGTGGTGGCCTTCCTGCAAGGGCCCAGCGTGACTCAGCTCGCGGAAACGGTGCTGGAACACCTCATCGTTCGGGATTTCCCGCAAACGTCTCTCCCCACCCAGGACAGGACGAAAGAATTGCCGACAATCGTACCTGCCTTTGGGGAGCGTCATGAGCCATTCCCGCTCAACGACATCCAGCAGGCCTACTGGATCGGCCGGAGCAATTTCTTCGAGCTGGGCAATGTCGCGGCACATATCTACTTGGAGCTTGATAGCACTGGTCTAGACCTTGAGCGGCTCACGGGTGCATGGCAACGGATCGTGGAACGTCACCCCATGCTCCGTGTTGTCATTCTGCCCGACGGTCGGCAGCAGATCCAGGAGCACGTCCCTCCGTACCAGATTCAGTGTTCCGATATGCGGGGTGAGGAGCCCGAGCTCATCTCGGCGCGGCTCGAAACCATCCGGCAAGACTTGTCACACGAGGTCCGTCGGACTGATCGGTGGCCGCTCTTTGAGATCCGGGCTTCTCGCCTGGAAGACCGACGCATTCGCCTGCATCTCAGCTTCGATATCATGATCGCCGACATATGGAGTCTCCAGATCTTACTGCGGGAGTGGTCCCAGCTCTATCATGACCAGTGCACTCGACTGTCACCACTTGATCTTTCATTCCGCGACTACACCTTGGCTGCATCCGCATTGGAGAGCTCAGAATCATTTCGCCGTTCTCTCGAGTACTGGCGGAACCGCGTGCCGACACTACCCCCCGCGCCGGATTTGCCACTTGCCAAGAGCCCCGCCTCGATTGAACGTCCGCGTTTCATCCGCCGCACCGCGAAATTGGAGCCGAATCTCTGGAATCGGCTCAAGGATCGCGCTTCACAGGCCGGGCTAACGCCGTCGGGCATCCTGCTCGCCGCCTTCGCCGAGATTCTCTCCACCTGGAGCAGGAACCCACGCTTCACTATCAACGTGACGCTTTTCAATCGGCTGCCGATCCATCCACAGGTCAATGAGATCGTCGGGGATTTCACATCAGTAAACCTGCTGGCCGTGGACGCAACCGGACCGGACGATTTCGAACGCCGGGCGACAAACCTCCAACGACAGCTTTGGGAAGATCTCGAGCACAGCCAAGTCAGCGGAGTGCGGGTCCTGAGGGAGTTGACTCGAACCCAAGGCGGCCTACCAGGCGCGGTCATGCCGGTCGTCTTCACGAGCACTCTCACGAACCTTTTCGCGCAGAGCGCTGAGACGCTGCCTCTGGATTGGCTAGGGCAGAGGGTGTACGGCATCGCCCAGACTCCGCAGGTCTGGATAGACCACCAGGTATTCGAACAGAGCGGGGCGCTCGTGTTCAACTGGGACGCCGTTGAGGAGCTCTTTCCACACGGGATGCTCGATGACATGTTTGAATCATACTCGCGATTCCTGCGGCGCCTGGCGGAGGAGGAGTCTACCTGGCACGAAACGGAGCGGCACCTCGTGCCACCGGCACAGCTCGAACTGCGATCCGTCCTGAACCGCACAGATGCACCGGTCTCCGCTGAGCTGCTCCACCGCCTCTTCGAGCAGAAGGCCGATCAGACCCCCCAGCATCTGGCCGTGATTGCTCCCGGCCGGCGCCTGACCTATGAGGAGCTCTCTCGTCGCTCCAGGCAGGTTGGGCGCCTGCTCCGCAAGATGGGGGCGCGTCCCAACACCCTGGTAGCGGTCGTCATGGAGAAGGGGTGGGAACAGGTGGTGGCCGTGTTAGGGGTTCTGAGCTCGGGGGCAGCATACCTTCCGATCGATCCGGGGCTTCCCATCGAGCGCGTCCATTATCTGCTCGAGAACGGCGAGGTCGAGCTGGCGGTGACGCAGCCATGGCTTTCTGCGCAGCTGGAGTGGCCTGACCGCGTCAGCCGCCTGGTTGTCGACGATGTGACCCATGTGGACGTCGCCGAGGCACCTCTAGCCCCGGTGCAGGGCCCCGATGACCTTGCCTACGTCATCTACACCTCCGGGTCAACGGGCCGGCCCAAAGGGGTAATGATCGACCACCGTGGAGCGGTCAATACGGTTCTCGACATGAATGAGCGTTTCAGCGTGGGACCCGACGACCGTGTGCTCGCGATTTCGTCTTTGAACTTCGACCTGTCGGTCTACGACATTTTCGGCCTTCTGGCGGCGGGCGGCACAGTTGTCTTACCTGGACCCGCCGCCACGAGGGACCCTGCCCTGTGGTCGGAGATGATGAGGCGCGAGCAAGTGACTATATGGAACTCCGTGCCCGCCTTGATGCAACTGCTGGTTGAGCACGCCGTTGTCCTCCCCGAAGCACTGCCCCGCTCGTTGCGACTAGTGCTTCTCAGCGGTGACTGGATCCCGCTCGCACTACCGGATCAGATCAAGACCGTCGCAGAGCGGGTGAGTGTCGTGAGCCTCGGAGGAGCCACAGAGGCGTCGATCTGGTCCATCCTTTACCCGATCGAGCAGTCCGATCCCGATTGGAAGAGCGTCCCGTATGGCAGGCCGATGAGGAACCAACGATTCCACGTCCTCGATGAGCGGCTCGACCCGTGCCCAGAATGGCTCCCAGGTCAGCTCTACATCGGAGGTGTAGGATTGGCGAAGGGATACTGGAGAGACCCGGAGAAGACGAGCGCGAGCTTCTTCGTCCACCCACGAACCGGCGAGAGACTCTACCGAACCGGAGATTTGGGAAGATACCTCCCCGATGGGAATATTGAGTTCCTTGGACGCGAGGACTTCCAGGTCAAGATCCAGGGGTATCGGATCGAGCTCGGCGAGGTCGAAGCGACTCTCGAACAGCACCCTGCTGTGCGGAGCGCGGTCGTCGCGGCATTCGGCGAGCCCCGTGGGAACAGACGTCTGGTCGGTTACGTCGTTCCCAACCCGGACCAGAAATCCACGATCGCCGAACTGCGGCGGTTCCTCCAGAGCAGGCTGCCCGAGTACATGGTGCCCTCCCTTGTTGTGCCCCTTGCGAGTCTGCCGCTGTCGCCAAACGGCAAAGTGGATCGCAAGGCTCTCCCTGCACCTTCCATGATCACCGCCCCTGCCAAGGAGGGGGCGGCGGCGGAGCGATCGCCGATCGCCAACCGGATCGCTGAGTTGATTGCTCGGGTGGTGAAAGCTGATCACATCGACCCGGATGCGAATCTCCTCGACCTCGGGACGAGCTCGGTCGAGATGATCCGGATTGCCAGTCTACTCGAGAAGGAACTGGGCTTCCGGCCGAAGATCGACGAATTTTACAGGAATCCTACGATTGAAGGGCTGGTCGAGTCCTACGACCAGCAGAGAGCTCTAACGTTGTTCCACGAAGAGGAACGGACTACTGGAGGTTCACAATTGTGACGACATCGGATTTCGACGCATGGGTGACGTGCCCAAGGCCCAATCCTCATGCGCGGCTGCGGGTGTTCTGCTTTCCGTACGCGGGCGCCGGGTCCTCAATCTTCCGCCAGTGGCATGCCAGTCTGCCTCGGGAGGTTGAAGTGTGTCCGATTCAGCTCCCGGGCCGAGAGGGCCGTCTCAGAGAAACCCCGTTTGCCGCCCTTCCACCCCTCATCCCCAAACTGGCGATGGTGCTTTCTTCCTTTCTGAATCTGCCATTCGTCTTCTTCGGTCACTGCATGGGTGCCTTGATCAGCTTCGAGCTGGCCCGCCATCTCCGTCGCCAGCAGTGTCCGGGTCCGGTGCACCTGTTCGCTTCCGGCCAACGCGCTCCTCAGCTCCCGTGCGAGCTGCAGTCTATCCATCGTCTACCCGACACCGAGCTGATCGGAGAGTTGCGGCGGTTGAACGCCGTGCCGGAGGAGGTGCTGGAGGACGCAGAATTCATGCGAATGCTTCTTCCGACGCTGCGGGCGGATTTCGCCATCTGCGCCACGTATGCCTACAATCGTCAGGATCCTCTCGACTGCTCCATCTCCGCCCTCGGCGGCGTCGGGGACTTCAAAGTGAGCCGTGACCAACTCGTGGCATGGCGCGAGCAAACTCACGGGACCTTCACAGAGCGTATGTTTCCCGGCGATCATTTCTTCCTACATACCGCGCAGGCCGATCTCCTGCGCGGGATATCCCAAGATCTCACCCAGCTACTCAGCCGTCCTGCGGAATGCCGGTGCTGATGAAGGCTCCTCGCTGCATGCCAATGCCTCCAGAGAAGGGCTTCTCTCTGTCACCCGATGAGGTCCACATCTGGATCTCGCCCCTCGATTACCCTGAACAGCGTCTGTCGGATTTTGCGTCGACGCTAGACGGGAATGAGCACGCCAGAGCACATCGGTTCTATTTTGAGAGAGACCGCAGGCGTTTTGTCGCCGCGCGAGGTATACTGCGGACCCTGCTCGGGCGCTACCTGGGCGAGTGCCCCGATGGCATCCAGTTCTCTTACGGAGCACGTGGGAAACCAACCGTTGCCGGCCCGGACCGTCTGCGCAACGTTCGCTTCAATCTCTCCCACTCGAATGGGTACGCTTTGTTCGCCTTCACTGTCGATCGAGAGATCGGAGTCGACCTGGAGCGTATCCGTCCCCTCCCTGAAGCCTCTGGGATCGTCAGCAGATATTTTTCTCCTCATGAAAGTGCGCTCTTTCACACGATTCCTATGAACGGAAGGCTCGATGCGTTCTTCAAGTACTGGACGTGCAAAGAGGCCTTCTTGAAGGCGAAAGGAGACGGGTTGTCGTATCCCTTGGACCAGGTCGAGGTCGAGCTCGCTCCGGGTGGGGGTGCGGGACTACTCAGAATTGACAGAGATCCTCGCGAAGCCAGCCGCTGGTCCCTCCGGGATTTCGTACCCATACCAGGCTATGCGGGAGCTATAGCCGTCGAGGGACATGATTGGAGCTTGGTGTGGCCAAGTTGACGGCGCAGCGGCATAGACACTCCATCGATGCGCAGGCCTGGAGACCCTGCGATGGCCCGCCGGAGATGCAGCGATGAGCGAATGCTCGTGCGATCCAGCCTGCGACTGTCCCACTCTCGTCGAGCTCCTCCGTCGAAGGGCACATCAGCAGCCAGATCGTCGCGCCATAACTTTCTTGCTCGACGGTGAAGCGCACGAGATCGGCCTGAGCTATGGCGAGCTGGACCGACGGGCTCGCACAATCGGCGCATGGCTCCAGGGGCTGGGAGCAGCGGGAGAGCGTGTATTGCTCCTCTATCCACCCGGTCTGGATTACCTCACCGCCTTCTTCGGGTGTTTGTACGCTGGAGCCACCGCTGTGCCGGTCTACCCGCCTCGACCCAATCGGCCAGACCCGCGTCTCCAGGCCGTGGCGATGAGCGCCCAGGCCACATTTGCACTCGGCACCCGAGCCCTGCTGTCGGGATTAGAGGCGAGACTTGCATACGCCGAAGAGTTGCGCGCAATTCGCTGGATGGACATCGACAACATCGACAGCGCACTCGCCGACTGTTGGCGTGATCCCGTTATCGACTGCGACACGCTGGCTTTTCTTCAATACACCTCCGGCTCCACCAGCACACCGAAGGGCGTGATGCTTACCCATGGCAACCTGCTCCACAACCTGTCTCTCATGCATCGGTGTTTCGACACCACGCCCTCCGACCATGCCGTGATCTGGCTGCCGCCGTATCATGACATGGGGTTGATAGGTGGGATCCTCGAACCGCTCTTTGGTGGATGGCCTGTCACTCTGATGTCTCCACTGGACTTCTTGCAACGTCCTCTGCGATGGTTGAGAGCAATCTCCCGCGTGAGAGGCACAATCAGCGGCGGGCCGAATTTTGCTTACGACCTCTGTGTTCGCAAGATCACCGCCGAGCAGCGGATGGCACTAGACCTCAGCTGTTGGAGGGTAGCCTTCAATGGTGCTGAGCCGATCCGTGCCGAGACATTGGAGAGGTTCGCGGAGGCCTTCGAGCGGTGTGGCTTCCGGCGAGATGCCTTCAGACCCTGCTATGGTCTCGCGGAAGCGACTCTCATTGTTTCAGGTCGTGTGAGCACCTCAGCCATGACGGCCTCGCCCATATCGCGCCGGCGCGCGGCACAGAGACTCTCCGAGGCGAGTGCCGGAAGCACCGGGAGAATGCCTGCCCGAGTGATCGTCAGCTGCGGTCAGATCCTGGGCGGGCAGGAAGTCGCTATCGTCGACCCCGATGCCGCCCGCCGGTGTCCCGCCGGGGAGTCAGGGGAGATCTGGGTATCCGGGCCAAGCACCGCCACGGGCTATTGGAACAGGCCCGAGGAGACGATGCACACGTTTCAGGCATATATGTCCGACACGGGTGAAGGGCCGTTTCTCCGTACGGGAGACTTGGGCTATGTCGAGGACGGCGAGCTCTTCGTCACGGGCCGCCTCAAGGATCTGATCATCATTGACGGTCGCAATCACTACCCCGAAGACATCGAGCTCACCATCGAGAAGATTCATCCTGCAATCCGGTCCGGTTGCTGCGCTGCTTTCTCTGTCACTCACCAGGGCCAAGAATGCCTGGCAGTCGTCGCCGAGGTGGATCGCTGTTGTGGGCCGCAGAAGCATGCGTCACAGACAGAGACAAGCATGGAGCGAGAAAACAACCGGGCACTGGATGCCGAGGAAATCGTCAAGGCTATCCGAAAGGCCGTGGCGGAACATCACGATCTGAGACTGCACGCAGCGATATTGATCAGACGTGGAACAATTCCGAAGACTTCCAGCGGAAAAGTCCGTCGCCATGCCTGCCGGGCTGCGTTCGCCGCCGGGGCTCTGACTCTGTGGGAGGCGGCTGCAGAGGGACTCTCCCAGCCCAGCCCGGATGCCGCGCCGGACGCAAGAGGCGGGTTGCGCCAGGGGTGATGCTCAGTGATCTTGGGGTACGGACATCGTGGCCGTAAACGTAGACGAGGCATCTGATGATGTCCTCAGGGGCTGTGCCGCTGAGCATGCACGATCCGCACTCGAGCTCCTCCGGTCGCTCGGTCACGTCCCGCATCCCTGATGAGATGTGGAACAGGAACCCTCATGGAAAGATTGGAATTGCTCCGGCAACACTACATTGCCACGACTTGTGCGAGGATTCCGGCCCGAGTTGGATATTCCGGTAGGATCGAAGGAATGAGGGGAGGATCTGGCGCTGAGGTCCCGCCCGCAGGGGGTCGCGGCGTGATCGTGCCGCGCTGTCCGGGGCGCACGGGGAGCAGGGACTCTATATGCTTCTAGATCCGCCAGCCGACACTTATGGGCGCGGGCAGCTCCATGAGTGACCCAACCTGCATCAAGCTGCTTGTCGTAGATGACCATCCTGTCGTGAGGGCGGGACTGAAGGCACTTCTCATCCGGGAGCCCGATCTGGTGGTGGTCGGTGAAGCGGGCAGCGCGAGCGAGGCAGTCCAGGTCTTCCGCGCGGTCGTTCCCGACGTAACGCTGCTGGACCTGCACCTGCCCGATGCTGACGGAGTTGATGTGATCCGGGTCATCCGGAAGCAGCGTCCCGGTGCGTGCGTTATTATCCTCAGCAGTTACGCGGGGGACTCGGATATCCGGGCCAGTCTCGAGGCGGGAGCCGTGGGCTACATCCTCAAGGATTCGCCAAGCCATGAAATCTGCGCGGCCGTCCGCGCCGTTGCGAGCGGCAAGACTTACGTTTCGAGGCAGGTCGCTGGGCGGTTAGTCGAGAGCGTTCGGATGGTCCGGCCGACGGTACGTGAGCAGGAGGTCTTGGAGCTCATGGTGGAGGGCAGAGCAAACGATCAGATCGCGGCGCTGCTGGGCGTCTCTATAGGAACCGTGAAGACCCACGTGCACGTCATCCTGCAGAAACTCGGCGTGGCAGACCGCACGGAAGCCGTCGCGGAAGCCATGCGGCTCGGACTCGTCCGTTCCAAATAGTCTCCACCTGCACTCGCGAGCCTCTCTTCCCCTGCCTTCGCCGCGTCACATCCGTGTGCGCAAGGCGGGTCCGTCCCTCTATCTCGCGATAGAGGACTTTCTCCATCCGCAGATAGTTGGCAAACTGCGAGTACGTCCTATATTCGATGCAACCAACCTGAGGGGCATGACATTCGGGGGTGGTTGCGGACACGATGCCACGAAGACCGACGCAGGGAGGCAAACGTAAACGGGCCTTACGGGCACGGCAAGTGCGCAGCGCAGCCTCGATTGTCGTGAGCTCCGCAGCATCGGCAGTAAGAGGAATGCGATCTCTACATATTCACTCTCGCGATCCCGGAAGGACCAAGCTACGGACAACCAGATTGATCAATGAAAATCACGGAGGGAATTCATGAAACGATTCGGATTCGCGTCCTTGATGTTGGCCGGCATACAGTCCCACATGAACGTTTTCATCTCGAGAGCCTTGATCGGACTTTGCCTGTGCGCCGCGCAGAGCGCGTGGGCCGCTGGATCGGGGACCATCATCACCACAAACTCATCTACGACGAGCCTGTACACATTCACCGCCCCGTCAGGGCAGTACATCTCCGCCGTGGAGGGCTATGCGAGCGGGAGCACCTTCTATGTGAAAGCCTATGCTAGTGGCGGCACTTCAGGCGTCATTATCGCGAGCACCGATGCCTGCTTCGCCTATTCTTCCGGAAAAATGACCGTGCCCTCGGGGCGGTATCTCAAGGAGCTCCGCACCGACTACGTAGATACGTCAAACATCTGCCCCGGCAGCTCGTGCTACACGTTGGACATGTACCTGGACAATGGCACAAGGTGGGGTACATTTCCGGCAGATTATTCCAAAATCTACCATAGCTGTAACACGTGTCCTTCCTCATGGACATTCAGCGACTTCAATGCCCCCGCGGGCGAGGTGATCACCGGCTTCACCGCAGGGTCCGGCACTTTGGCCGCGGTGTCCTCGACCCTCGATCCCTCCTTCTCCTTCATCCATCTTACCGACACGCATGTTGGGGACTCGAAATGGGCCGCCATCGTCCGAACCGATTACGACGTGGACGGAGTGGCCTTCGGCCAGATGGCCAGCTTCATATGTGGCATGGCCAACAAACCCGCCTTCGTCGTCGACAGTGGTGACGTCGTGGACTGGGGAGCCTGTTTCAACCGAGACCTCAACCCAAACTTTCAAAAGCTCCTTAGTTTCCTGTCCCCGTGGGATGCGACCAAGAAGCGATACTACATTGACAAGACCGCCAAAACGATACCGATTTACTTCTCTCTGGGCAACCATGACACGAGAGACCGTTTACAAGTCGATACCGGCGATCCATATGATTTCCACTGGTGGATTTTTGGTGACGATCCGAAATACATCGAACACGATGACATCGCGGACTATCACTTGGTTCAAAGCAACGCGCTGATCATTGTCATGGACTCCGGCAGAGATACGCTCCGCTTCAATTGGGAGAACCCGTTGGAGAACCCGGAGGGCAACGGGTTCACGGCGTCGCAGATGACGTGGCTGAAGGACACTATCAAGAACAACTCTTCCCTTAGACCCAAGATTCTCGTCATGCATCACCCTGCGGCGAACGGACTAGGGAAACTTTGCAATACGAGCGCCTACTGTGGCCCGGTTCTGGACGGGGGAGACGGCTCTTTCGTCGACGAGAGGGCCGACTTCTTCAACGTAATGGCCGGTACTATCGGTGGGATTAGTGATGCGTCTTGGAAAGTAGACGTCGTTCTCACGGGTCATGTGCATCAGAGCTTGATTGCGGACGCAACCGGCACACCCTTCGCATTTACGGGTGGGACGCACACTCCAACCGACCCCACCTGGTACGTGCAGACGGGGGCCGCATACACGGGTTTGTATCGGATCATCACGGTAGACGGTTCGAACGTCACGGTGGGCGAACCGACACGGGCCGCCGGAGTCGGAAGTTGTTCGGCGAGCCCCAGGTACGCTATTGCCGGTCGAATCAAGATTGACGGAACGACGGCGGGCCTGGCGGACGTGACCGTGACCTTGAACACGGGTGCATCGACGACGACGGACAGCGATGGATTCTTCAGCATCAATGGGCTCGCACAGGGGACCTATACGGTCACGCCCGCCCTGGCAGGCTACACCTTCTCGCCGCCCGCCCCGCAGGGCGAGATCTGCAACATGGATGTGGCGGCCAACTTTGCGGCCACGTGCGTTTCCCTCGCTACCCCTGAAACGCCCACCTTCCCGACGATTGGGACAACGACTCTGACTCTCAGTTGGCCGGCCGTGACGGGGGCCACGAGCTACGATGTCTACAGGACCCTGGAGGGATCGCCCATTTGCGCACTGGCGCTCAAAGTCGGCACGGTGAACGGCGGCGTCACGACCTACGACGACTCGGGGCTTACGTCCGGGACCCAGTATCTGTACTCGATCGTCGCCAAGAGCGCATGCGGCTCTTCCCTGCCCGGCCCCTGCGGGTCGGTTAAGACCGTCTCCGAATCTCCCAGTATTACCACTCAACCGTCGAACCAAACGGTGACGCCCGGCGCTGCGGCGACCTTCAACGTAGTGGCCTCGGGAACTCCCCCCCTCAGCTACCAATGGTACAGAGGCGGCGCGTCCATCTCCGGCGCCAATGCGGCCACGTACACCATCGCTGCCACCACGACGGCCGACAATGGCGCCAACTTCACCGCGACGATCAGCAACACCACAGGAACGGCCACGTCCAACGCGGCGGTCCTCACAGTTGCGGCTGCAGCGCTCTCAATCGCCTGGAGCTCCGGTGGGAGCATCACGTTATCGTGGAGCGGGGACGCGGCTTCGTATGATGTGTATTCTACGACCGATTATGCTGGCGGGTTCGGCGGTAATCCTATCGCTGTGGTTACTACCACAACATGGACCGATTCCGATGCGTCCGCCTATCCTCAGCGCTACTACCGGGTCGCAGCGCACGGAGGCAGCGCCTTTAGCCGGGTCGTCGGGAAGTTCGATTTGACACTTCAGAACGGGATGAACCTTGTTTCAATGCCGCTTATCCCGGATGACAACAGCATAGTAAGCGTCATGCATCAGGACGCATCTTACTACCCAGTTCTGGAGGTATGGGTGCGCAAACCTGATGGCCTGTACATGAAGGCAACGTTCAATCCGCAGGATCCCGCCAACTATTGGGATTCCGGTTCCGATCCATTCACGACGCTCAGCGTGGATAAGGGATACTGGTTCAAGACAGCCGCCGCGGCCGTATTCACCTTGCTGGGCGCCGTTCCCACGGCGTCAAGAACAATCACTCTAGGCGAGGGGATGCATATAGTAGGTTGGGCCTCGGTCAACAGCAAAAGGTTTCTGGATGCCATTCCGCAGACACCGACGGACTACCATGTAACTGAGCTGTTTGAGCGACAAGTTTCTGGGCAATACAGCCTTGCTTACTATCTCTATGACTATCCCCCGGATTACTGGTGGAGCGCCGACAGCAACTTCCAAGGCATGACCCCCGGCAAAGGATACTGGTTCAAGGTCAGTGGAAGCTACACCTGGACGTACGATCCATAGAAGCCGCCCGGTGTGCGCCCGGTTGTGGTCTTCAAGCGCAACCGGGCAAGTGGCCCGTAACAATATCGGAGAGGGGTAGAGAATGATCGGACGCCTGTTCAAGCGATCGGTCGCGTCCCTGGCCGTGATGGCCCTGGGCTGGGCGGCAGCCGGCGCAAAGGAGGATGTGGACCGCACCCCCGGCGCGCGACCGGAGAAGGTGCAAAAGACCGCGACACCGCTCGGCCGCGCACGGGTGTCGCGGGACCAGGTTCTCACCATCGACCGTGAGAAGTACACTCGCGTGGTCCCGCCGATCCCTCGGACGGATCCATTCGGCAGGCCCCTTCACAGTGTGCCGAGACCAAGTCTCGGGACCAACGCAGCAAGCGCGGGAGTGTCGATGTCGAGCCTGGACGCCTATGGCATTTCCAGCACCCTGAACGGGTGGAACCGGGCCAGGGGCGCTGGTGCGCTGGCGTCAATCGCCGATGACTATCATGCCCCGTCGCGCTCGCGCCGAAAGGTCTCAATCTGGGGCTTCACGACTCTCTCATAGCACTGGGGGCAGACGCCGTGCGTGAAGGTGAGGGTAGAGTGTTCGCTAATATGCACGTCGACCTGGTGCCAGTAGGCCTTGTCGTCGCGAATCCTCTTGCAGTAGGAGCAGATGGGGAGCAAACCTTGTAGCCTGGTGACATGTGCTTGGGCCTGCTCGAGCTCCTTGACCCGCCTCTCGAGATCTATCTGGAGCTGCAAAATGCGCGCACCGGCCTGCACACCTGCGGCGAGCTCGGCCGGATGGAACGGTTTGGCCACGTAGTCGTTCGCGCCCGCTTCGAGGGCCTCAGCCACCTCCCGAACGCCGGCCCTCGCCGTAAGGACAAGGACCCATGTGCCCTGCGTCTCCGGTTTGGCGCGGAGCCGCCGACACACATCGAGACCGTCGAGGCCGGGCATCATCCAGTCGACGACGACAAGTCGCGGTGCACCCGGCTGCTGAAGAAGCTCCCACGCCTCGTTACCGTCAGGGGCCGTCACCACCTCGAAGCCGAGGCCTGTGAGGGTGGACTCCGTGAGCGTTCGCGACACCGGGTCATCGTCCGCCAGCAAGATCTTCATGCTTCGCTACCTCGCACCAACGCGCGCAGCACATCGCTCAACGCATCGATCTCGCGTTCGAGCTCGGGCCACGCCACGTCGGCGTCCTGAAGCGCCCCGCCGTCGCGACCGATCTCCTCGAGGCGTCGTGCGGCACGGCAGACTCGCTCGGCCGCCACGCACCCCGCCGAGCCACACAGCGTGTGCGCGCCTCGCGCGAGCGCAACCCCATCTCCGCCGCCGATCGCTGCACGGATCGCCGACGACAGCATCGGGAGCTGATCCAGGAGGAGCTGAGCAACCCTGGCAAGAAGCCGCCGATCGCCGCCCGCTCTCACGAGCGCTTCCTCCTCGTCGACAACCGACATCGGGCGATCTCGGGCAGCCGGGGCGCCGCCGGAGGATCCGCGAAGAGCGGCCAGCAGATCCTCAGGCCGAATGGGCTTCGGCAAGTAGCCGTCCATTCCCGCCTCCACGCAGCGTTCCCGGTCAGCCTGCATCGCATAGGCTGTCATAGCGACCAGCCTGGGCCGCCGACCCTTCTCCCACTCGCTATGGATGCGGCGAGCCGCTTCGAGGCCGTCCATCTCGGGCATCTGGAGATCCATCAGGACCAGGTCATAGGTCTTCCTGCGAAGCGCATCGATTGCTTCGCGGCCGCTACGGACCACGTCAGCGCTGTAACCGAAACGCTCGAGCATGCGAAGGGCGACGGCCTGATTCACCGGGTTATCCTCGGCGAGCAGGATTCGCAACGGAAGCTTCTCCGCGACGTGTGCGTCGAGCTCGGCGGACGCTGTCTGCTTGCCGCCGGCGGAGTCCCCGGCGAGCGCTCGGTTGAGCGCCTCGTAGAGGTGTGCCGGTTTGATCGGCTTGCTCAACACGGCGGCAAAATCCACGCCGGCGGCGCGTCCCGCCGACGCGTGCCTCCCAGGCGATGAGAGCATCACCAGCGGCAGCGCTGCCGTCGCTCTCAGCTTACGGATCTCAGCCGCGAGGCTTACGCCGTCCATCCCCGGCATCTGCATGTCGAGGACCGCTAGGTCGAATCCGTCGCCGGCGCCGAGCAAGTCGAGCGCCTCACGGCCGGAGGCGACCGCGACTGGAGACATTGCCCAGAGACGAGTCTGCAGAGTCAGCACCCGCCGGTTCGTTTCGTTGTCGTCGACGATGAGCACACGCCTCCCGGCGAGCTGGGGTTGATCGGCGCTCTCGTGCAGACGCAGATCGATCATGGCCGGGGCGGCCTGGATTGTGAAATGAAACGTGGAACCGACGCCTTCCTCGCTCTCCGCCCAGATCTTACCCCCCATGAGCTCGACCAGCCTCCTGCTGATTGCGAGCCCGAGCCCGGTGCCGCCGTACGTCCTGGTCGTCGACGTGTCGAGCTGGCTGAAGGGGATGAACAGCCGGTCCAAGCGGCTCGCGGCCATGCCGATGCCCGTGTCACGGACACTGAAATGCAGCTCGCATCGCCCGTCATCCAGTGCGCGTCCCGCTACGGATGCGACGACCTCGCCGCCGCGTGTAAACTTCACTGCGTTGCCAAGGAGGTTCAGGAGGACCTGTCGCAGGCGGGTGGCGTCACCCGCGATGCCGTGCGGCGTGCTACTGTCGATGATGTAGGCGAGCTCCATACCCTTCTCGGCGGCAAGTACCGAGATCGTGTCCGTTGCCTCCTCCATGCAGTCGGCGATCACAAATGGATGACTGTCGAGCTCGAGCTTGCCTGACTCGATCTTCGAGATGTCCAGGATATCGTCGATGATTGTGAGGAGCTGGTCGCCCGAGGTCCGGATGACGTCGACCATCTCTGACTGCTCGGGGGTCAGATCCGTGTCGAGCAGCATGGAGCTCATCCCGATGACTCCGTTCATCGGCGTGCGGATTTCGTGGCTCATGTTTGCAAGGAACTCGGCCTTTGCGCGGTCCGCGCGCTCGGCCGCCTCGCGGGCCTGTCGAGCCTCCGCCTCGGCACGCAACAAGTCCCGCGTCCGGTCCTCGACGCGGCGAGTCAGCTCGCGCTCTCGTTCCCGTAGTCGCGCCACCCGGACTCGGTAGGCCGACAGGATGACTCCGCCGAGGAGCAGTCCACAGAGGGCGACGAACCAGCGAGTCTGCCAGATATGCGGCAGGAGAGTGAAATCGAGCATGCCGCCCTGCTCGTTCCACAGGCCGTCGTTGTTACACGCGATGACACGAAACTTGTAACGGCCCGGCGGCATATTCGTGTAGTAAGCCACCCGGCGCGAACCAGTCTCCACCCAGCCCTTGTCGAACCCTTCGAGCTTGTATTTGAAACGCACCCTCTCCGGCGAGAGGAAACTGAGGGCCGTGTAGTGGATCTCGAGGTTCTTGACGCCCGGGACTACACGCGCATCTGACATCTCTCTGACAGGCTGACCATCCGCGAGGAATTGTTCGACGATCACCGGCGGGCGAAGTCGGTTGGTCTTCATGTGGTCGGGATCGACTACCACGAGGCCCTTGAGCGTTGGAAACCAGAGCCTACGATCTCTGCTCCTCCAGCCGGCGGGGTGGACGCCTCCGTTGCATTCGGTGCTTCTCATCCCATCTGCCCGGCCGTACACTTTCGAGGAGATCGAGCCGATCTTCCCATCAGCGAATAGATCGAGCTCCCGCTTGCTGACGCTGAAGATCCCCTTGTTGCAGCTCATCCAGAGATTTCCGAGATCGTCATCGAGGATCCCGAATTGGGTGTCATCGTAGAGCCCGTCCCGCCTTGCGCAGCGAGTGACCCTTCCGTTTTTGAGGCGGTTCAGACCGCCACCCAACGTGCCGATCCAGAGTGTCCCCTCCTTGTCAGCGTAGAGCGCCCTCACCGTGTCACTCGAGAGGCCGTTCTTCGTTGTGAACGAAGTGATCTCGCCTTTCTTGATCCGGGTAACCCCGGAGATCCATCCGCCCACCCACAGCGAGCCATCCGGATCTTCGCACAACGACGTAACGTGCTCAGTGTCGAGGCGTCCTTTGGTAGTGTAGGGCGAGATCTTACCATCAACGAATCTGCTCAGACCTCCGCCCCCGGTCCCGATCCAGAGCGTGCCTTCCCGGTCTTCGAGAAGTGAACTTACCCAGTTGTTCGACAACCCGTCCTTCGTCGTGTATGAGGTGATTCGTCCGTCCTTTAGACAGCTGAGTCCATTGGTAGTGCCAGCCCAGACGCAGCCATTACGCCCTTCACACACCGACCACACCACGTCTTCCCTGAGGCCGTCCTTGGTCGTGTAGGCAGAGAATACGCCATCCTTGAACCGGTTCAGCCCACCGCCGTTTGTGCCGATCCAGAGGCTCCCGTCCCGACCCTCACAGACGGACCAAACGGCGTCGTTAGACAAGCCCTCCCTCTTCGAGTAGCTCACGAAGCTGCTGTCCTTCAGACGATTCAGTCCTCCCGCGATGGTGCCTATCCATAGGCTCCCCTCTCGGTCCTCACACATGGACTGGATCTCATCGCTCGAGAGCCCATCTTTGGCCGCAAAAGTCTCGATCCTACCATTGTTATATCGGATGAGTCCGCCCCCCAAAGTACCAACCCAGATGTTACCGTCCGCATCCTGATAGATCGAAGTTATGTTGTCGTTGGGAAGGCCGTCCTTGGAGCTGAAGACACGGAATGTGCCATCCTTGAACCTATTGAGGCCGCTTCCCGTTGTGCCGATCCAGAGCGTACCTTCACGGTCCTCACAGATCGGGCCGATGCTGTTGCTTGACATGCCCTGCTCGGTTGTAAGAACGGTGAACGTACCCTCGCGCAGCTTGTTCAAGCCACCGCGCGTGCCCACCCAGAGGGTTCCTGCGCGGTCCTGGATGATCGTCCTTACGAACTCATCCGAGAGCCCTTCCTTGGCACCGTAGTTCGTGAAGCGCCCGTCCTTCAGACAACTTATCCCACTGGGCGTCCCGATCCAAAGGCTGCCGCTACGGTCTTCGCACAGGGACCTCGCATTGTCACTCGGCAGGCCATCCTTGGTGGTGAAGGCGGCAAAGGTCCCGTCTTTGAACCGGACCAACCCACCTCCGTGCGTGCCAATCCAGAGGACACCTTCCCGGTCCTCGTGGAGCGCGTGGATGTAGTTGCGCGTGATGGCGTTTGTGTTCTTGGTATCAAAGACAGTGAAGCTCACGCCGTCAAAGCGGACAAGCCCTTCCTCCGTGCCGAACCAGAGATAGCCGTCGCGCGTTTGGAGGGCCGCGGTCACTGAAGCCGATGGGAGACCGTCCTCAGGCCCCCACACATCATGAACGTGCTCCGTGATCGCCTTCCGTGGGTCGAGGGCGAGCAGGCCGGAGGAGAGTGCGAGTACCAATGCGGCGGGCAGCAGCGCGCTCATCGCTATGACTGCGCTCATTGGCGTGCGGATTTCGTGGCTGATGGTCGCGAGGAGCACGGCCTTTGCGCGGTCCGCGCTTTCGGCCGCCTCCAGGGCCGGACGAGCTTCCGCCTTGGCACGCAACAAGTCCTGCGCGCGGCACTCGCCCTGTCCTGCGTCCCACAGATCGCGGAAGCATCGCCATTCGGTCCGCAAATCATGCTGGGCTTCATTATAGCACGGGGGTGTGCTCGGCCGGTCTCCAGGGCATGCCCCCTCGGGATCCTCTACACACGTAGAGGATCGAACGGACCAACTGGGTTTGATTGACGCGCTGGCCGCTTGGTGCTACGCTGCGTCAAGTTTTCCACGTTCTGCAATCCCGGGGAGTATTGGCGGTGCATCGAATGAACACGACACTAGGCGTAGAAGTCAGGGCGGTCGCCAACGTACCATGCTGCCTGTTAAGGAGGAGAGCCCGATGATGAGACTCGGTTGGCCGGTCATTCCCCTCGCGTTGCTTCTGGCGGCAGCGCCGGTTGGGGGACAGCAGACGGAGCGGATGCAAATCCACGGGTTCGGAACCTGGGCCTACGGCAACACGGATGGAAATGAGTATGCGGTTGGTGAGGCGGACGGACGCTATGCCAACGCCCAGTTCGCGTTGAACCTGGCGGCCCAGCCATCCGACACCATCGTGCTGCGGGCCCAGGCAGCGTGGCACCGTGTTGAGAACGGGGCTGAAGCGGAGTTTTCCTACGCGTATGGAGAGTGGAGATTCTCGGATGCGCTGAGGCTACGAGCCGGGCTGATTCAGCAACCGGCGGGGCTCTACGCGGAGATCCTTCATGTCGGGACCCTCCAGCCGTTTGCGTTCCCTCCACAATCCATCTACGGGCCGGCGGGCATGGTCGCTGAAGGGTATCAGGGTCTCGGGATCACCGGATCTCGTTACTTACAGGGCGGCTGGGGCCTCATGTACGACCTGTACAGCGGGGAGGTGCATATCCAGGAGATGGATCCCTTCGATTTCATGGATGAGGTGGATCCCGGAATAGGACCGCCTACCATGCAGGAGGAGAACGTCAAGGATGCTGTCGGGGGACGGGTTCGAGCCATGACACCTATCGACGGGCTGCGTTTCGGGTTCGACCTCTACACCGGAAAAATAGGACGTCCGGACGGGGAAACCACGAGGGACGCGTCATACGGTGCTTCTGCCGAGTACCTCGCGGGCCGCTGGACCCTGCGAAGCGAGTACCGGCACAAAGTCGAGAGGGACGTGCTGGCGGCCGATGCGTTTTACGCAGAGCTTGCCCGCAAGCTAACCGATCACTGGCAGACGGCCGTGCGATTCGACTGGTCCGATACGAGTCCCACGGGCACGAACATGTCTCTGGACCGCTCACTGCTCCGGCACAAGGAGCTCGGGATCGGTGTGAACTACTGGTTTGGCACCAGCATGGTGATGAAGCTCTCCTACCATTACGTCCGCGGGAACAGGTTCGCACTGCCAGCTTCAGGGGATTCTACGAGCGGGACCGACACGGCTCCGATGAAGAAGGTCAGCAACCTCTTTGTCCTCGGTACGGCGTTCAGTTTCTAAACACGAGGAGGGGATCACAATGGCAAGCATCCTTCGACTCGCAGCCCTGGTGACCATGCTGCTCCTTGGCCGATTCTCTTTGGCGGAGGAGGTGCCGGGATTCAAGGTGATCGTGAACGCAGCCAACCCCGTGGCATCGCTCAGCAAGGACAAGGTCTCCAAGCTCTTTCTCAAGAAGGTGACCAAGTGGGAGAACGGTCACACCGTCATGCCCGTCGACCTCATCCCATCGTCTCCGGCGCGAGGGGCGTTTTCGAAGGCCGTTCACGGGAAAGACCTTCACGAGATCGAAGCGTATTGGCAGGAGTTGATCTTCTCCGGCCGAGAGGTTCCGCCACCAGTCAAAGCCTACGAAAGCTACGTCGTCGAGTACGTGAAAACAAACCCCGACGCCATCGGCTACGTTTCCATGGCGATAGCCGTGAGCGAGGTCAAGGTGGTCAAGCTCGACGAATAGAGGCCGGCGTGGTGGAGCCGCAACCAGGGAGGTTGCTTCGCTACCGCGGGTGGGAGCGTCCGGCTCGCAGCGCCGGCTAGGCGCGCGGTGTGAGCACCTTGGCCGGGCTTCGGCCGTCCGGGACGGGGCTGAAACCTCGGTCCGAAGTGAAGCGTGCTGCGATTCCTGATCCGTGCCGGCACCGATTTCGCCGAAGCGGGACGATTACCGGCGGAGATCGTGATCATTGATCCGCGCGTTGAACTTTGAACTTGGAACGTTGAGCTCAAAAATGGTTTGACCCGATCCGCAACTTGTGTATAATTAGAAGGTTGTCTCGCATGGGCGGGGCTGGTGAGTACAGCGCGCCCGGGAGCGAGTGAGTGTTTCAGGAGGAGATGTGCCGACAATCAACCAGTTGATCCGGCGGGGCCGGACGTTGCAGAGGTCGAAGACGAAGAGCCCTGCGCTGATCGCCTGCCCGCAGAAGCGAGGGGTGTGCACTCGTGTGTACACGACGACGCCCAAGAAGCCCAATTCCGCGTTGCGCAAGGTCGCTCGTGTGCGGTTGACCAACGGGATCGAGGTCACGACCTACATACCGGGCATCGGTCATAACCTGCAAGAACACTCGATCGTGCTGATCCGCGGCGGCAGGGTCAAGGACCTGCCCGGCGTGAGATACCACGTCATCCGGGGGACGCTCGACTGCGCCGGCGTCGAGGCCCAGGCGACGGCGGCCAACGCGCGCCGGATGCGGAGTCGTTCCAAGTACGGAAGCAAGCGGCCGAAGGCCCAGGCGTAGAGGGAGTTTCGACATATGCCTCGACGGAGAGAAATCAAGAAACGAGAGATCTCGCCCGATCCGATTTACAACAGCATCTTGCTCAACCAGTTCATCAACTGCGTGATGAAGGGCGGGAAGAAGAGCACGGCTGAAGGGATCGTGTACCGGGCGCTCGACCAGGTGAAGCGCAAGGCCAACGATGACCCCCTCAAGGTCTTCAAGAAGGCGGTTGACAACGTGAAGCCGTCCCTGGAAGTCAAGAGCCGGCGCGTCGGCGGATCGACGTATCAGGTGCCGGTTGAGGTGAACCCGAACCGCCGCGTTTCGCTGGCCCTTCGCTGGCTTTTGGCCTATGGCGCTTCGCGCCCGGAGCGAGCTCTCGAGGACAAGATGGCCGGTGAGATTCTAGATGCCGCCAACAACAAGGGCGGAGCAATCAAGAAGAGAGAAGATACCCACAAGATGGCCGAAGCCAACAAGGCTTTCGCGCACTACAGATGGTAAGAAGGAACCGACCTGCGAACAGGTGTCCATATGGACAGGCTAAGTTGCGATGTACGACGAGCTGTGACACACAGCTCGTACCTTGCCCGACGCCGCCGCCGCCGCCGTCCGCTCCCGACCCCTTCCCGCTCCGCTAGCCTTTTCGTTTTTCCTCTGAGGTAACCAAGCTATGCCACGTTTATCGCCACTAGAAATGACGCGCAACATCGGAATCATTGCGCATATCGACGCCGGGAAGACCACGACAACCGAGCGCATCCTCTTTTACACGGGGATCACGCACAAGATCGGCGAGGTGGACGATGGCACAGCGACGATGGACTGGATGGAGCAGGAGCAGGAGCGCGGGATCACCATCACATCTGCGGCGACGACAGCCTTCTGGCACGATCACAGGATCAACGTCATCGATACTCCAGGGCACGTCGACTTCACGGCAGAGGTCGAGAGGTCGCTCCGGGTGCTCGACGGCGCGATCGGCGTCTTCTGTGCGGTTGGCGGGGTTCAACCGCAATCGGAGACCGTGTGGCGCCAGGCTGACAAGTATCGGGTTCCTCGCATCGCTTTCGTAAACAAGATGGATCGCACGGGCGCCGATTTCGAGCGGTGTGTGCACGAGATCCGCGAGAAGCTGGGCGCCATCCCGATGCCGATCCAGATTCCGATCGGCAAGGAGGACACCTTCAAAGGTGTGGTTGATCTCGTGCGGATGCGCGCGATGATTTACGACAGCGATGTGAAGGGCGCAGACTATCGCGAGGCTGCGGTGCCTGAAGAATATGCGACGCAGGCCAAGGCGATGCGCGATCAGCTGATCGAGACTCTTTGCGAGGTCGACGACAAGCTGCTCGAAGACTATCTGAACGCAAAAGAACCAACGGTCGAGGAAATGCAGGCGGGGATCCGCAAAGCAACGCTGGCGTTGAGCCGGATTCCGGTGCTGTGCGGTGCGTCGTTCAAGAACAAAGGGGTCCAGCCCCTTCTCGACGCCGTCGTTGATTATCTGCCGTCGCCTTTGGACATTCCGCCGCTCGAGGTCGTCGATCTCGACGGTAAAGAGGTCATCAGAAAGGCGGATGACAGCGAGCCGTTTGCGGGGCTGGTCTTCAAGATCATGAACGACCCCTACGTCGGGCAGCTCGCCTTCTTCCGCGTCTACTCCGGATCCCTCAATTCCGGTTCCTATGTCTTTACGCCCGGACGGAAGGCGCAAGAACGCGTCGGCCGCCTGCTCAAGATGCACGCCAACAAGCGTGAGGAGATCAAGGATGTCTGGGCAGGGGATATCGCTGCGGCGGTCGGACTGAAAAACGTCGTCACCGGCGACACGATCTGCGACAAGGATGAACCGGTCGTTTTGGACTCGATCACATTCTCCGAGCCGGTCATCAGGCTGGCGATCGAACCGAAAACGAAGGCCGATTCCGACAAAATGGGAACGGCGCTCAACAAGCTCGCTCAGGAAGACCCCACCTTCCGGATCAACGTGGATGCGGCGACAGGACAGACGTTGATCGCGGGAATGGGCGAGCTTCACCTCGAGATCCTGGTCGATCGGATGTCGCGCGAATTCAACGTTGCTGCCAACGTCGGGAAACCTCAGGTTGCCTACAAGGAAACCATCACGTCCACAGCAAAGGGCGAGGGACGGTACATCAAGCAGACCGGCGGCCGTGGCCAGTATGGCCACTGCAAGATCGAGATCGGCCGTTCCGAGAAGGGGAAAGGCTTCGAGTTCATTAACGCGATCAAGGGCGGCTCGATCCCGCGTGAGTTCATCAACCCGATCGAGAACGGCATCAAAGAGGCGTGCGAACGGGGCATCCTCGCCGGCTATCCTCTGACCGATGTCAAGGTCACGCTCTACGACGGCTCTTACCATGAGGTGGATTCGAGCGAGATGGCGTTCAAGATCGCCGGATCGCTGGCTTTTCAGGAGGCCGCGAAGCGCGCCAAACCGGTGCTGCTCGAGCCGATCATGAAGGTTGAGGTCGTGGTGCCGGAGGACTACATGAGCGCCGTGATCGGAGACATCAACTCTCGGAGAGGGCACATCGAAAACATGGACTCGCGCCTCGGCACCCGCATCATCCATTCCACGGTGCCGCTCAGCGAGATGTTCGGCTATTCCACGGCGCTCCGGAGCCAGACGCAGGGCCGCGCCACTTACACGATGCACTTCCTGCATTACGCAGAAGTGCCGAAGATCGTCTCGGATGAGATCATCGCGCGTGTCCAGGGCAAGGTGGAGGGCTGATTATGTGGGGCGCGAGAAATGAGCCGCGAGCGCCAGCCAGCGGTCCCGCCACGGCCCACGCAATAGTGTTTGTGGCGATGAAGTTCTGTGGTATAGTCCGCGTTTCGGCCTAGGGCCGGAGATGAGACAGGAGACCATGCATATGGAAACGAGTGGACGAGGCCCGCGGTCGGGTCCCCGGCCGCTCGACTAAATCAAATTGGAGTCATCCAATATAGCTCTTTAACAACAGAAGGACCGGCGAACGATGCAAGCAGAAAAAATCAGAATCAGGTTGAAGGCCTACGATTCACGGGTCCTCGACAACTCGACGATCGAGATTGTGAGGCGAGCCCGGAGCAGCGGGGCTAGGGTCATGGGCCCGATTCCGCTCCCGACCGACATCAGCCGCTACACCGTCCTGCGCTCACCGCACGTGGACAAGAAGAGCCGCGAGCAGTTCGAGATGCGGACGCACAAGCGCCTGATTGACATCCTGGATCCGACACAGAAGACGGTCGATGAGCTGACGAAGCTCGAACTGCCGAGCGGGGTCGATGTCGAGATCAAGGCCTTCCCGCGGATGACGAAGTAGCGGAGGCTGTCATGGTTGAAGGACTCATCGGACAGAAAGTGGCGATGACACAGGTCTTCAATGACGATGGCTCCGTCACACCGGCCACCGTGATCAAGGCGGGGCCGTGCGTCGTCGTGCAGAGAAAGACGAAGGAGAAGGACGGTTACTCCGCGGCGCAGATGGCGCTGGTCGAGGCGAAACCGCATCGCAAGGCCAACAAGCCCACCGCCGGTCACTTCAAGCGGGCGAGTCTCCCGCCGGCACGCATGCTGCGCGAGTTCCCCGTGGCGGATGACGACGCCGTGAAAGAGGGGGATTCGATCCTCGCGACGATTTTCTCCAAGGACGACAAAGTCAGCGTCACCGGAATCAGCAAGGGCAAGGGGTTCGCAGGTGTCGTGAAGCGCCACCACTTCCGCGGTGGCGCCGCCGCGCACGGATCGATGTTCCACCGCGCGCCCGGCTCGATCGGCTCGTCGGCCTTCCCATCTCGCGTTCTGAAGGGCATGCGGGCGGCCGGCCACATGGGCGACCGGCGTGTCACCGTGCGAAACCTCAGGATCCTGCATGTCGACCCGGACAACCACGTCATCGTGGTCAAGGGTGCCGTCCCAGGCCGCGACGGCGCCTACGTGCTTATCCGCCGCGGGCGGGGGAAGTGAGAGGGACGCTACCCATGTACCTCGAAGTCAAGAACATCAACAACGAAAAGGTCGGCGAGATCGACGTCCCCAGCGAGCTGCTGGATGCGGCGGCGATCAACGTGCCGCTGATGCAACAGGCCGTGAAGACATACCTCGCCAACCAGCGACAGGGAACGGTTTCGACCAAGACACGCGCTGAGGTTTCCGGCAGCGGCCGGAAGCTCTGGAAGCAGAAGCACACCGGACGAGCCCGCGTCGGGTCGATCCGGACGCCGCTCTGGCGGCACGGCGGCACGACATTTGGCCCCAGGCCTCGCGACTACCGGATGGCTTTCCCGAAAGCGATGCGCCGCGCCGCGCTCCGATCGGCTCTCGCTTCCAAGTACCAGGACGGCAAGCTCCTCATCCTGGACCAGATCGAGATCGAAGCTGCCAAGACCAAGCTCGCCGCCACGATCTTCAAGCGGCTCGGCGTGAAATCCGCTCTTGTCCTCGATGCGGCCGAGAATACACGGCTTCGCCGCTCGATCGACAACCTCCATAAGTTCAGTTTTCTGGGCGACAGCTCTGTCAACGTCCACGACATTCTGGTTCACGACCAGCTCGTCGTCACCATGCGGGCCCTGCCCCCGCTCCTCGAGGCATTGCAATGATCGAACTGCATGACGTCATCATCCGGCCGTTGCTCACCGAGAAGAACACCCTGATCAAGGAGAAGACGAACACCGTCTGTTTCAGGGTTCATCCACAGGCCACCAAGATCCAGATCCGCATGGCGATCGAAAAGCTGTTCAACACCAAGGTGGCTGCCGTCCGAGTTGCCACGATTTCGGGGAAGATGAAGCGGCGGGGAAGGATCACGCAGCGGACGCCCGACTGGAAGAAGGCCTTCATCCAGATCCGCAAGGGCGAGAAGATGATCGAGTTCTTCGAGACATAGGAAATCAATCATGCCAGTGAAGAGTTACAAACCGATCACTCCCGGGCAGCGTGGCAAGACAACGCTCCGCTACGACCATCTGACCACCGACCACCCTCACAAACCTCTGACAGAAATTCGCAAACGCCACGGCGGGCGCGACAACCTCGGACGGATCTCCGTCAGGCACAAAGGTGGCGGCCACAAGCGGCTCTACCGGATCATCGATTTCCGCCGCGACAAGCGCAAGATCGCGGCAAAGGTCCTTTCGGTCGAGTACGATCCGAATCGGTCGGCCAATATCGCGCTCGTCTGCTACGCGGACGGCGAGAAGAGGTACATCCTGCACGCGCAAGGGTTGCAGGTGGGTCAGAGCATCGTGGCGGATCCCGAGGCCGACATTCTGACCGGAAATGCTCTGCCGCTCCGCAACATGCCGCTCGGCACGGTCGTTCACAACATCGAGATGCGTCCGGGCAAAGGCGGGCAGCTCTGCCGTGGCGCGGGCACGAGCGCCCAGCTCCTGGCCAAAGAAAACGGGTACGCTCAGTTGCGCATGCCGTCGGGTGAGGTCCGCGAGGTCCTGCTCGAGTGCTACGCCACAGTCGGCCAGGTCGGCAACCTGGACTGGGAAAACGTCTCGATCGGGAAGGCGGGCCGGACGCGCTGGCGCGGCATCCGCCCGACCGTGCGCGGGGTCGCGATGAACCCGGTCGACCACCCGCTCGGCGGCGGGGAAGGCAAGACCTCGGGTGGCCGGAATCCCGTGACTCCATGGGGCCAGCCGACCCGCGGCTACAAGACGCGCCGCGTCAAGCGGACCAACACGTTCATCATCAAGCGGAGAAAGTAGTATGGGCAGGTCTCTGAAGAAAGGTCCCTTCGTGGATGCGCCTCTTCTGAAGAAGGTCGAGAGACTGAATCAGATCAACAAGCGCGAGGTCATCAAGACCTGGTCGAGGCGGTCGACGATCATCCCCGAAATGGTCAGCCACACGCTGGCCGTCCATAACGGGAAGAAGTTCATCCCCGTCTTCATCACGGAGAACATGGTCGGCCACAGGCTCGGCGAGTTCTCCCCGACGCGGCAGTTCAAGGGCCATTCCTCGAAGGCCGAGAAGGCAGCCGCCGCGGCACCGGCCGCACCGGCTAAGGCGTAGAGAGAGGGGAGGCGGGAAGATGGATGTGAAGGCTCGAGCGAGGTTCGTGAGGCTGTCGCCTCAAAAGGCGCGACTCGTCGCGGACCTGATCCGGGGCAAGCAGGTCCAGCAGGCGATCTCGATCCTCCGCTTCACCAAGAAGCGGGCATCGAAACCGATCGAGAAAGTGTTGCACTCGGCGATCGCGAATGCTCAGCAGAAGTTCCCGACGACCGACGTGGACAATCTATTCGTGAAGAAAGTATGCATCGACCAGGGTCCGACCTTGAAGCGGGTGCGTCCGGCGCCCATGGGGAGGGCCTACCGTGTGCTTCACCACTTGGCTCACATTACGGTCGAGCTCGATGAGCGGGGCAACGCATGAGCAGCGCGGCTGCACGCAGCGCGGCTGCACGGGGCGCGTCAAGGATGAGAGGGTAGGATCATGGGCCAGAAAGTACATCCGTTCGGCTTCAGACTCGGATACAACAAGACATGGCGGAGCCGCTGGTTCGCGAAGAAAGAGTACGCGAACCTGCTGCATGAGGACATCCGGATCCGGCGCCAGATCAAGCAGCGATTTCAGCACGCCGGCGTGTCGGATGTGGAGATCGAGCGAGGCGGCAACAACAAGGTTCGCGTCATCATCCACACGGCGCGGCCAGGGATTGTGATTGGGAAGAAGGGGCAGGAGCTTGAGCGGCTTCGGGCGGACCTGCAGAAGGACTGGAAGCGCGAGTTTGCCGTCGGGATCCACGAAGTGGACAAGCCGGAGCTCACGGCGCAGCTCATCGCCGAAAACATCGCCCTGCAGCTCAAGATGCGAGTTGCCTTCCGCCGTGCGATGCGCAAGTCGGTTGAGACGGCGCACAAGTTCGGCGCTCGGGGGATCAAGGTGCGCTGTTCGGGGCGGCTCAACGGCGCCGAGATCGCGCGGGCCGAGTGGTATCTCCAGGGGCGGCTGCCGCTCCACACGCTCAAGGCCGATATCGACTACGGCTTCGACGAGGCGTTCACCACCTACGGGCAGATCGGCGTGAAGGTGTGGGTGTACCGGACCGATGTGATGAAGAAGCCGTTCAAGGCCGCGGCCGAAGCGTAGTTGGGTAGAGAGAGGGCGACGTCATGTTGATGCCGAGCAAGGTCAAGTACAGGAAACAGCAGAAGGGCAAGATGCGCGGGAAGGCGTGGCGCGGGTCGCAGATCTCCTTCGGCGACTACGGTCTTCAGGCGATCGAGTGCGGATGGATGACCGACCGCCAGATCGAAGCAAGCCGCATCGCGATGACCCGGTTCATCAAGCGCGGTGGGAAGATCTGGATCAGGGTATTCCCCGACAAGCCGATCACGAAGAAGCCTGCCGAAACGCGCATGGGCAAGGGCAAGGGAGCGCCCGAGGGCTGGGTGGCGGTCATTCGGCCCGGCAAGGTGCTGTTCGAGATGGAGGGCGTCACCGAAGACACGGCCCTTGAAGCGATGCGCCTCGCCGGTCACAAGATCGGGATCAGAACGAAGTTCGTCAGGCGCTTCGAGAAGGAGACGCAGGGATGAAGATCGAGAAGGTGCGGGAGCTTCAAGGCGAAGAGCTGACACGCAAGGTCGAGGAGATCCACGACCAGCTTTTCAAGCTGCGCATCCAGCAGGCGATTGGCCAGCCGGCCGCGCCGATCAAGGTGCGCGGCCTGCGCAAGGACATTGCCCGGTTGAGGACGGTCGAGACCGAACGGGCGCGGAAACAGGGATAGGAGCGGCCGACTATGGGAATCACAGCTCAGAAGATTGGGACGGTCGTCTCGGACAAGATGACCAAGACGGTGGCAGTGGCCGTCGAGCGCAAGGTGCGCCATCCACGGTACGACAAGGTCATCCGGAAGACAAAGAAATTTCTGGCGCACGACGAGGCGGACACGGCCAAGATGGGCGATGTAGTGCTCATCGAGGAGACCCGGCCGCTGAGCAAGACAAAACGCTGGCGGGTGCGCCAGGTCCTGGTGCAATCGAAGTAAAGCGAAGGGGCCTCACAGAGCGGGAGGTTTGACTAATCATGATTCAGATGAGAACGATCCTGGAGGTTGCCGATAACTCCGGCGCCAAGAAGATTAGCTGCATCCTGCCGATTGGCGGGAGCGTCGGGCTGATCGCGAGTCTCGGCGACATCATCACCGCCAATGTCAAGGAGGCGGCTCCGGACAGCGAGATCAAGAAGGGGAAGGTCGTGAAGGCGGTGATCGTGCGGACTCGCAAGGAAGTGCGGCGCCGTGACGGTTCCTACATCCGTTTCGACCAGAACGCCGCCGTGCTCATCAACGAACAGAAGGAACCGATTGGAAACCGTGTGTTCGGACCGGTGGCGAGGGAGCTCAGAGAGCGCAAGTTCATGAAGATCATCTCGCTGGCTCCGGAAGTCCTGTAGGTGCGGAGGTGAATGTGGCCGTGGGTGCGACGTCTCATATCAAGAAGAACGACCAGGTCCAGGTGATGGCCGGCAAGGAAAACGGCAAGCGTGGAAAGGTGCTGCGGATTCTCACCAAGAGAGGGCGGGCCGTGGTCGAGGGGCTCAACATGGTGAAGAAGGCCCAGCGCGCGAATCCGGGCAAGAACATCAAGGGTGGGATCCTCGAAAAAGAATCGCCGATCCACATCAGCAACCTCTTGCCGATCTGCCCCGAGTGCCAGAAACCCGTGCGCATCGGTCACAGGGTGCTCGACGATGGTTCGAGCGTCAGGATTTGCCGCAAGTGCCACGCGTCGATGGAGAAGTAAGATGGCAGTGCCGAGGCTGAAAGAAAGATACGTGAAGGAGATCCGCCCCGCTCTGATGAGCGAGCTGGGCATCACAAACACGCTCGCCGCACCGCGTCTCGAAAAGATCGTCCTCAACATGGGCGTCGGCGAGGCGACGGCGAACATCAAGATCATGGACGCGGCCAGCGATGAGCTCGGCCGAATCACCGGCCAGAAAGCCGTGATCCGGAGAGCGAAGAAGTCGATCGCCGCCTTCAAGCTGCGCGCTGGAATGCCCGTCGGCTGCTCCGTCACCTTGCGCGGCGATCGCATGTATGAGTTCTACGACAGGCTTGTCAGCATCGCGCTGCCGCGTGTGCGCGACTTCAAGGGTGTTCCGACCAACAGCTTCGACGGGAGCGGCAATTACACCCTCGGCCTGAAGGACCAGCTCATCTTCCCCGAGGTCGACTACAACAAGGTCGACAAGATGCGGGGCATGAACGTCACGATCTGCACCAACGCCGGCAGCAAGGAACGGGCCCAGGCTCTGCTTCGTGCCCTCGGCATGCCGTTCAGGAAGTAATCAAGGAGACTGAGAGTGGCTAGACTAGCGATGATCGCCAAGGCGAACAGGGAGCCGAAATATGCCGTGCGCAAACACCACCGCTGCCGCATCTGCGGCCGCTCGCGCGGCTTTCTCCGGAAATTCGAAATGTGCCGGATCTGCTTCCGCAAGTTGTCGCTGGTGGGACAGGTCCCGGGCGTGATCAAAGCGAGCTGGTGACCAGGAGGACCCGAGGGTTCCCGTTTGGAGGATTGCTGTGAAAGTAACTGACCCGATCGCCGACATGCTCACCCGGATTCGTAACGGCCTGCGCGCAAAGAAGCAGGCCGTGGAGATCCCGTGCTCGAGGCTCAAGCTGCAGCTCGCGCGGATCCTGAAGGATGAGGGCTACATACAGAACTTCGTGGTGAACGAGACCGGTCCCCAGGGGACGCTCAAGGTCACGCTGAAGTACACCAGTGAGAGTGAACCCGTGATCCAGGGGATCATCCGCTACTCGAAGCCCGGGCGCCGGCGCTACTCCGGGAAAGCCGGGATTCCGCGTGTGATGGGCGGCCTGGGCACCTCCATCGTCTCGACCTCCAAGGGCGTGATGACGGGCGAGCAGGCCAAGGAAGCTGGTGTCGGCGGCGAGGTTCTTTGCGCGATCTGGTGAGGATCGGGGGGAGAGTCAGGCGATGAGCAGAATAGGACGGCAGCCAATCAAGATTCCGAGCGGCGTCAAAGTGCAGCTCGGCGAAGCAAGCCTTCAGGTGCAGGGTCCAAAGGGGACCGTGAGCTGCCTGGTACCGCCGGGGATCGCCTTCGACATGAAGGGGCAGATTCTGACGGCGAAGCCGAAGGATGAGGCCGTGCCGCTTTCGGCGATGCACGGGCTTGCCCGAAGCCTCGCGGCGGGCGCGGTCAAGGGCGTGGTCGATGGCTACAAGAAGGACCTCGAGATCTACGGCGTCGGCTTCAAGGCCCAGAAGAAGGGCAATGCCGTCGTTTTCAACCTCGGCTATTCGCACCCGATCGAGTTCCCGATCCCCGAGGGGATCACGGTGACGGTCGACGAGAAGTCGACGAAGCTGTCGGTGGCCGGAGCGGACAAGCAGCTCGTCGGGCAGATCGCGGCGAACATGCGCCGCCTGCGCTCACCGGATCCTTACAAGAATAAAGGCGTCCGCTACGCGGGCGAGGTCCTGAAGAAGAAGGCCGGCAAGACCGGCGCGAAGTAAGCCCACTCGCACTTCGGGGCGCGCGCGACACCGGGATCGCGCGGACGTGCGATCATATCCGTCGGTTGGCGATCGACGGGACGTGGCCGGCCAAGCCGAGTCGTCAGCGCTGCACGGGAGTCCCTGCTTGTCCCACTCAAAAACCCGCATGTAAAACTGCCCCCCTATGCTGCATCAAGAATTGACCCCCTGTACCCTTGACATCGTGGCCATGGGGGCCACGATATAGGTAACTCGACCAGCTTCCTGGGAGCGCCGAACACCCCCAGCGCTTTGAGTGCCCGGGGGGGACTTGCGCCCCGGGGAGCCGGGCCGT
>JACPPM010000119.1 GCA_016191015.1 Acidobacteriota bacterium
ACCCGAGAGTGAGGAGCAAGTTGCTCGTCGGTTGAATGCTGGAAGAATCTGCGTAATCTGCGCGGAAATCTGCGCCATCTGCGGTTTCGCACGGAACGGCCTCGCCCGAGTCGGCGCCTCGACTTTGCCGCAGCCCTGGGGGTGTCCACGCGTTTTTCCGCCGGCCCCGTCCGGTATATGATGTGGCGGGGTGAAGGCGAAGAGCCGACCCGGTTTGCCAGGATCGAGCGAGCGAACTATAATTAACGTGGTTATATTGTTGAGGACCGCCAGCCGGTGAGCTGCCACGGGGCAAGACGGAGCAGGCGATCCGGGGGGCGATCGTGCCGAGGCCCAAGCCGGGGCGGGGACTGTGGACCAAACAAGGAGATTCATGATGCCTGATCGACGCATGGTCACGATGGATGGAAACGAGGCAACGGCATCGGTAGCGTACCGGACCAACGAGGTCATCGCGATCTACCCGATTACGCCGTCCTCGCCGATGGGTGAGTTCTCGGATGAGTGGGCCGCGAACCGGAAGGTGAACATCTGGGGGACGGTCCCCCAGGTGACCGAGATGCAATCCGAAGGCGGGGCGGCAGGCGCAGTTCACGGGGCGCTCCAGGCCGGAGCGCTCACGACCACCTTCACCGCCTCCCAGGGCCTGCTCCTCATGATCCCGAACATGTACAAGATCGCGGGGGAGCTGACGCCGTTTGCGATGCACGTATCCGCCCGCACGCTTGCGGCCCACGCGCTCTCCATCTTCGGCGACCACTCGGATGTCATGGCATGTCGACAGACCGGCTTTGCGATGATCGCGTCGGGATCCGTTCAGGAGGCGCATGACTTTGCCTGCATCTCGCAGGCGGCCACCCTTGGCACGCGCATCCCCTTTTTACACTTCTTCGACGGGTTCCGGACCTCACACGAGGTTGCGAAGATCGAGGTCCTGGAGGACGAGGATCTCCACGCGATGATCGACGGAGACCTGGTGAAGGCGCACCGCAGTCGAGCCATGACGCCGGACCATCCGGTTCTGCGTGGGACAGCCCAGAACCCGGACGTCTTTTTCCAGGCGCGCGAAGCGGGGAATTCATACTACGCAGTCTGCCCGGCCAAGGTGCAGGCGGCGATGGACCGGTTTGCGACGATCACCGGCCGCGCCTACAGGCTCTTCGACTACGTGGGCCACCCCGAGGCCGACCGAGTCATCATCGTGATGGGGTCCGGGGCCGAGACGATTCACGAGACGGTCGAGTGGATGGTGGAGCGCGGGGAGAAGGTCGGCGTCCTGAAGGTGCGGCTATTCAGGCCGTTCTCGATCCGCGATTTCATGACAGCTCTCCCTGCGACAACCCGCGCGATTGCGGTCCTGGACCGAACGAAGGAGCCGGGTGCCGCGGGCGAGCCGCTCTACATGGAAATCATCACGGCGCTGCGCGAGGCTCGTGAGGAGGGCATCAGTCAGTTCAAGAATGAGCCACGCGTAGTCGGCGGTCGCTATGGGCTTTCGTCGAAGGAATTCAGCCCCGCCATGGTCCTGAGCGTATACGGCGAGCTTCAGAAGACGCAGCCGAAGAACCATTTCACCGTCGGGATCGTCGATGACGTCTCGCACACATCACTGCCGTGGGATCCAGGAGTCGACATCGAGGCGAGCGATGTGTTCCGTGGCGTCTTTTTCGGGCTTGGCTCCGACGGCACCGTCGGCGCGAACAAGAACTCGATCAAGATCATCGGTGAAGAGACGCCCAACTACGCTCAGGGGTACTTCGTCTACGACTCGAAGAAGGCCGGGGCCATCACGATCTCGCATCTCAGGTTCGGCCCAAGGCCGATCCGGTCGGCGTACCTGGTGAACACGGCTAATTTTGTCGGGTGCCACAATTGGGTCTTCCTGGACAAGTACGATGTCCTGTCCTACGCCGTCCCCAACGCGGTCTTCCTGCTCAACTCCCCGTACGGGCCCCAGGACGTGTGGGACGAGATGCCGCGCGAGGTGCAGCAGCAGGTCCTCGAGAAGAAGCTGCAGTTCTATGTGATCGATGCCCACCAGGTGGCGAAAGATACCGGAATGGGCACCCGCACCAACACCATCATGCAGACCTGTTTCTTCGCCATTTCAGGCGTGTTGCCGCGGGAGGAGGCGATCGATCGCATCAAGGAATCGATCCAGAAGACATACGGGAAGAAAGGTGAGCAGGTCGTGAGGCGCAATTTCGAGGCCGTCGACGCCACCCTGGCGGCGCTCCACCGCGTGACATATCCCGAAAAAGTAACGTCGGCGCGCGGGTTGCCACCGATCGTGTCGGAGGAGGCGCCGGATTTCGTGAAGCGGGTCACGGCTGTCATGATGGCAAACAAGGGCGATCTGCTGCCGGTGAGTGCATTCCCGGTCGACGGCACCTGGCCGCTCGGCTCGGCCAAATGGGAAAAACGCAACATCGCGCTCGAGATCCCGGTATGGGACGAATCGATTTGTATCCAGTGCAACAAATGCGCCATGGTCTGCCCTCATGCGGCGATCCGCGCGAAGATCTACGACCCGAAGCACCTCCCCGCGGCGCCTGCCACCTACAAATCAATGAACTTCAAATCGACCGAGATCAAGGGAGCCGCCTACACGATCCAGGTCGCGCCCGAGGACTGCACCGGGTGCCAGCTCTGCGTGGCCGTCTGCCCGGCCAAGGACAAGTCGAACCCGCGCCACAAATCGATCAACATGTCGCCCCAGATGCCAATCCGTGCACAGGAACGAACCAACTACGCTTTCTTCCTGTCCCTGCCGGAGTTCGACAGAACCCAGATCAAGATCGACGTCAAGGGGGCGCAGTTCCTCGAGCCGCTCTTCGAGTATTCGGGGGCGTGCGCGGGTTGCGGCGAGACCCCGTACCTCAAACTGCTCACGCAACTCTACGGAGATCGGGCGCTGATCGCGAACGCCACCGGCTGTTCCTCCATCTACGGAGGCAACTTGCCGACGACCCCGTACTCCACCAACCGCGACGGGCGCGGCCCGACCTGGTCCAACTCGCTTTTCGAAGACAACGCCGAGTTCGGATTCGGATTCCGGCTGGCGATTGACAAACACATCGAGCAGGCGACTGAGCTGGTCAACGCGCTCGCGGCCCAACTCGGTGGGAATCTCGTCGAAGCGATCTTGCAGGCCGATCAGTCCGACGAGGCCGGGATCGTGGCGCAAAGAGATCGGGTCAGGCAGTTGCGAGAGAAGCTCGCAGGGGTCAGCCGAGCTGAGGCGCGGCGGCTGGAAGCGCTGGCCGACTACCTGGTAAAGAAGAGTGTGTGGATCGTCGGTGGCGACGGCTGGGCCTACGATATCGGATACGGAGGCCTGGATCATGTCCTTTCCATGGGTCGAAACGTCAACATTCTGGTGCTCGACACCGAGGTCTATTCGAACACCGGCGGGCAGCAGTCGAAATCGACTCCGATCGGGGCGGTCGCAAAATTCGCGATGGGCGGAAAAGCCATGCCGAAGAAGGACCTGGGGATGCTCGCCATGACCTACGGCAGCGTCTACGTCGCAAGGGTCGCGTTCGGAGCGAAGGACCTCCAGACAGTGAAGACGTTCCAGGAGGCCGAATCGTACCCCGGTACATCCCTCATCATCGCCTTCAGCCCCTGCATTGCGCACGGCTACGACATGTCGCTGAATGCCGAGCAGCAGAAGCTGGCGGTGGACACAGGCTACTGGCCGCTCTACCGATTCGACCCACGCCTGCTTGAGGCCGGCCAGAATCCGCTGCGGCTCGACTCGGCGACACCCAAGCTCGAGCTCTCCAAATACATGTACAACGAAACACGCTTCCGCATGTTGCAGGGGATGGACCCCGATCGCGCGAAGACGCTGCTCCAGTTCGCACAGGAAGTGACCGCGCGTCGGGTCGGAGTCTATGAGCAGCTCTCAAGGCTCGCAATGCCGGCCGCGAACAAGGCTGAGACGGGCGAGAACAAGGAAAAAGCCTGACTTCCTGTATGGATACATGCGCCCCGATTCCCAATCCCAGCGAAACATGAGGTGAATCATGGATCTTTCAACTTCTTACCTCGGATTCCAGCTCCCCCACCCATTGATGCCGGGTGCATCTCCGATGGTCGACAACCTGGATATCGTGAAACGGCTCGAGGATGCCGGCGCTGCGGCGATCGTGATGCACTCACTATTCGAGGAACAGATCGCACGCGATCAGACCAGTCTCTTTCACCACACGGAAATCCATGCCGAGTCGTTCGCCGAGGCGACGAGCTACTTGCCGAGGGCGGAGGAGTTCGTCCTGGGACCGGAAGAGTATCTCGAGCATGTCGCGAAGATAAAGCGGGCCGTGGCGCTTCCGATCATCGCGTCGCTCAACGGCATCACATCTCGCGGTTGGGTGCAGTATGCGCGGAAGATCGAGCAGGCCGGCGCCGACGCACTCGAGCTGAATATCTACTATATAGCCACCGATCTGCTCGAGACCGGCAGCGCCGTCGAAGGTCGCGCGCTCGAGGTCCTGCAGGCGGTGAAGCGCGTCGTCACGATCCCGGTCGCGGTGAAGCTCTCTCCCTTCTACTCTGCGATCGTCCATTTTGCGCGCGAGCTGGACCATGCGGGCGCAGACGGCATCGTCCTCTTCAATCGCTTTTACCAGCCGGATATCGATGTCGAGCAGCTCGAGACCGTCCCCCTCCTCACCCTGTCAACATCCTCCGAGCTGAGGCTGCGCATGCGATGGCTGGCCGCGCTCAGTGGGCGAGTCAAGGCATCGTTGGCCGCCAGCGGGGGAGTGCACACACCCGTCGACGTCATCAAAGCCGTCATGACGGGCGCGCACGCCGTTCAGGTCGTCTCCGCGCTCCTCCAACACGGCCCCGAGTATCTCCGTGTCCTCCGCGAAGGCGTCGCCACGTGGCTCGAACAGCACGAATACGATTCGCTCAAACAGATGCAAGGCAGTATGAGCCTGGAGAAATGCCCCGATCCTGCCGCGTTCGAACGCGCAAACTACATGAGGGTGCTGCAAGGTTGGAAGTGCTGATCGGCCGCGGAACGCGGCCGGACTCAAACGAGAGGACGCCCGGGATACGCGGCGAGCTCCCGAAACAACGGAGAAGGGGCTAGGAGCTAGGGGCTAGGGTTGCTCCCGGAACGGCAGCGCACATCCCGGCGGCGCCGCCTCCGCCTTCGGTGCTCGACCACACTGGGCGTGATAACGTCGGACCGTGGCCTGCAGAGCTGCCCATGTGCAGGAGGCTCCGAGTTCGCCCCTAGCCCCTAGTCCCTAGCCCCTTCCCCGGCCGCGGCCTTCCACGCCGTGAAGTACCGCGTGGCTCCGTCCACAAACCCTCCGTGGTGCGGCTGCCAGCCGAGCATTCGGACGGCCTTGCGCGCATCGACGTGCTGATCGAGGGCAAGGCAGTCGGCCATCGGCCCGAACATCTTCTTCGCCTCCTCGACCGGCACGCAGTGCACCGTGCCGCCGGCTCCCGCAGCGAGGCTCGCCGCACGTGCACACTCGAGCACCGTGAATCGACTGCGATCGGTCGCGTTGAAGATCTCCCCTCCCCAGGGCGATTCCGCCGCCCGCACGTACAGATCCGCCAAATCCTCTCGATGAACCATGGCCCAGCGCGAATTCCCGTCCCCGACCACCCGCGCCGCTCCCTCCTTGGCAGCGCTCTCGAACCACAGGGCCGTCAGACTCCCGCCACCGCCGTAGACGCATCCCGGCCTGATGACCGTGGTCTTGACAGCGTCGTTGTTGGCACGCAGGACCATCTCATCGATCGCCGGTCTTGGCGCGACGAAGGCCGGCGGGTTGAGCGGCGAGGTCTCGTCGACGATGGCACCGCCTGTGTCTCCATACACCCAGACGCCGCTGGTCGAGATAAACTTCCGGGCGAGCCTCGACCGCCGGGCGCTGTTGATCAGTGCATCGATCGAGTTGCGCTGAAACTCCCAGGCGTTGGGCGAATACTCGGTGGCGCAGTGAATGATGACGTGGCAATCCTCGGCCACAGCCGAAAACGTTGCGACCTGCTCGAGCGAGCCCACGACTGGCCGCACCTCCGACCGCGCGAGGAGGACGCCCTTCTTCTCCGACCGCACGAGCCCGTATACATCGTGCCCCGCCCGCGCGAACGCTGCGGCCACCGCTGACCCGATGTATCCACTCGCGCCTGTGATGAAAACTTTCATTGCTCTCCGTTCTGTCCCGACCTTGGCAGCGGCCCACTCCGCTGCTCGGGGACTGTCCCCAGGAATATAGCAGAACGCGCGCCGACCCACGAGTTCCCGGAGCCCGGAAATCAAGGCTACGGCAAAGTCCCGGAAACCGCAGATTTCACAGATTGACTCGCAGATGTCGCCGATTGCTTCGCGCCGACCCGAGAGTGAGGAGCAAGTTGCTCGTCGGTTGAATGCTGGAAGAATCTGCGTAATCTGCGCCATCTGCGGTTTCG
>JACPPM010000132.1 GCA_016191015.1 Acidobacteriota bacterium
AAGGGGCAAAGCGATCCGCTTGGTGGGTCCTGGTGTCTTGGTGACTTGGTGGTATTGCGGATTTCGGCTGCGAGCGAAGCGAGCCTCTCATTCGAGGCGCAGCCGTCGAATGAGCATAGTGTCTTACAAGTTGCGTGTTGACACGAAATGGCAAGAAATGTGAGGCGGCTAGATCTTCCGAACTCCTCTCAGGAATGCAGGAACGGAGCGGTCGCCTCGGACGATCAGAGTGCATCGGAAGAACGCTCTCACGCTCCACGCTCCAGGCCCGAGAAGCGGGCCGGACGCTCTCACGCGCGGCGGAGACGCAACCTTTTTGGTTGCGGCTCCGCCGCGTTGGGTTCGCAGGACCCCCTGGCTGACGAGGTCGGCGAGGCGTGATCTGCCGGGATTCGGGGGCGAGGTGAACGTGACCGCGGCCACACCCGAGAGTGCCTTCATCTTCTCCGTTTTCGAATCGCTGCTATCGGGTCTTGTCTGCCTCGTCTACCTCTTCCTCCTCGTCCGTGCGGAGCGAGGAAGACGCAGTACGATCCACTACTTCCTTGTCCTGACCTTCTTCCTCTACACCGCCTCTCTGCTTCTCAAGGCGCTCTTTGTGCTCGGGGACCTGGCCGGGCGGCCGCTCCCGGCCTCGTCGATCCGATTCATCCCCCTGCGCGACGGCCTCGAGACCGCGGCACTGGTTTCCGTGGCTATCGCCTACATCCGTCAGAGGCTGCCGAGGCGGAGAATCGCAATCCCTCTCGTCACATCTCTTCTCCTCGTCGCTGCATCTCTACCGCTGATGGAGCGGCACATAGGCGGGCTGCGGTGGAGCGAGGTCGCGGCCAGCAACGTCCTCAAGGTCCTCCTTCTTCTGACCGCCCTCACTTTCTATATCCTGCGACGGGGGATCAGGAGCTGGGTGAATGCGACTCCCCTGGTACCGCTGCTCGTGCTCGAAATGGTCCGGCTGCGGGCACAGTTCATCGGGCTGTCTCAGACGGCCCAGGACGTTTTCATACTGGCAAGCCTGATCCTCTTCGCGACGATACTCGATCGCAACAGCCGAGACCTTTATGTGCAGGTGTTCGTTCGACTGAATCTGATTTTCATCCTGCTGGCAGGCGGACTGATCCTGACGATCACGGAAAGCGAGCGCCGGCACTACCTCTCGTTCGCGGAGCTGAACCTCGAGGAGCTGTCGGAATTCCTCCGGGGGCATGGCATATACTACTGGAAACAGGGCGAGGATCCTGAGCAGATCGTCGTCCGGCCGGAAATTACGCGGAAGATTGTCTCGGAGTTCGGCCGCGTGCCTGCGTTGAGGAGGGTTCGGTTCTACTTGGGGGACGTCAAAATGGAGATGACCATCTTCCCTGATGGCATGGTGGACCAGATACTGACACGCCCCGTAGCGGAGTCGTCAGGAGCGGCCGCGGGAGTTCTGAACGGCGAGCGTATCGCCACGCTCGTCAACCTCCCGATCGTCTATCAGCAGCGGCTGCTCGGTCGCGTCGAGCTCGATGAGAGCCTCGAGACAATCAACGCGCGGATCGCGGACCAGATTCTCGTGGTCTTCCTGACCTTCACCGCCATAGCGGTAGTATCCGGAGCGCTCATCGGGCTGACTGTACGCGGCGCCGATCGAACGATCCGCCGGCAGTATCAGGAGCTGGAGAAGACGCATGAGCAGCTCCTGCACGCCGCCAAGCTCGCCTCCGTCGGACAGCTTGCCGATGGAGTTGCGCACGAGATCAACAACCCGGCCGGGATCATCCTTGCCCGCACGGACTACCTCGCGTCGGTCCTCCGGGAGCGAGGGGGGATGAGCGATATTCACGATGACGTTGACACCATACGCCGGCAGGCGCGCCGCATCTCTGCGATCGTCGGAGGATTGCTCACATTCTCCCGTCCCTCGGCCCTCGACATCCGATGGATGGACCTGAACGAACTGGTCACGGAGTGCCTCGCGCTCCTGGCCCCCAAGATGAACGCACGCAGAATTGATGTCCGTTCCGAATTTCAAAAGAACCTGCCGCCGATACTGGGAGATCATGATCGACTGGAGCAGGTTCTGGTCAACATCCTGAACAACGCGATCGAGGCGATGCCCGATGGAGGCCGGTTGACGGCCCAGACCCGCCTCCGTCCCGACGGTCGGGCGGTGGCGCGTGTCGCGGATAGTGGGAGCGGCATCCCTGAGGAGCACCTGAAACGCATCTTCGATCCGTTTTTCACGACGAAGGAGGCGGGCCGGGGAACGGGGTTGGGCCTCTCGATCAGCTATGGAATCGTGCGAGATCATGGGGGAACGATCGAGGTCAGTAGCGCCGTGAACGCGGGAACGACCTTCGATATCGTGTTGCCGCTGCGGGAGGAGCAACATGATTGGGTGTAAGGTTCTCGTGGTGGACGACGAGGCTGACATGGTCGAGACGTGCCGGAAGATCCTCGAGCGGAAAGGGCTCATCGTTGTCGCTGCCACCGAGAGCCGAGCGGCGTTGGAGATGATCCGGGAACAGGTGTTCGACCTGATCGTGGCCGATCTCCGAATGCCCGGCATCGACGGCCTGGAGCTCCTCCGCGAGGCCAAGAAGATCAGTCCCACCACGGCACTCATCATCATCACCGCCTACGCCACGATCGAGACCGCCCTCAAGGCCGTCCGCGAAGGCGCGTTTGACTACATCCCGAAACCGTTCTCGATGGCGCAGCTCGAGGTCGCCGTCGAGCGGGGGCTCGAGCACCGCCGACTGGTCGAGGAGAACAGGCGACTGGAGCGTATGCTGCGCGAAGAATACGATTTCTCGAGAATCATCGGAACGACACCGCAGATTGCCGAGGTTCTCAACACGGTTGCGAAAGTCGTCGAGACTGACGTGAACGTTCTCGTGTCCGGCGAGAGCGGCACGGGTAAAGAGCTGATCGCGCGCTCGATCCACGCCAACAGCCCCCGGCGTGAGCATGCCTTCGTGCCCATCGACTGCGCTTCACTACCGGAGACGCTGCTCGAGAGCGAGCTTTTCGGAAACGAGAAGGGCGCCTTCACCGGCGCTGTCGCGATGCGGCCCGGGCTGATCGAGCACGCGCAGGGCGGCACGCTCTTCTTGGATGAGATCGGCGACCTGACCCCCGCCGTGCAGGTGAAGTTGCTCCGTGTCTTGCAGGAGCGGCAGTTTCGGAGGATCGGGGGTCGAGACCTGATCGATGCTGACGTCCGAGTGATCTCGGCCACACACCGTGATCTGGAGGACATGGTGAGACAGAAACTGTTCCGCGAGGACCTGTTCTACCGGCTCAACGTGGTGACGATCGTCTTGCCGCCGCTTCGGAGCCGGGCCGACGATATCCCGCTTCTGGCCCAGCACTTTCTCGATGAGTTCCGGCGGAAGGCAAAGAAGAACGTCGAGGGAGTTTCGAGCGCGGCGACGATGCTCCTCCGGCGCTACCGCTGGCCGGGCAACGTCCGCGAGCTCCGCAACGCGATCGAGCGCGCGGCATCCCTCGCGGCCGGCAATCAGATCACACCCCTGGATCTCCCCGATGCGCTGCTGGATTCCCCCGAAGCAGGGACGCCGTTCTCCACTGAGACAACCTTCCAGGGCTCCAAGAAGCAGGTTATCGAAGAGTTCGAGCGCGAGTACATCGAGCGCTGCCTGCGCCAAAGCCGCGGAAACGTCTCTGAGGCGGCCGCTCATGCCGGCCTCCAGCGCAGCGCGTTCCATCGCCTCATGAAAAGGTACGGAATCTCGGCCGCGGGGTTCCGATCCTCCACGGATTGAGTTCGTGGAGGCGCCCGCCGCCCCACCCCATGGAAACTGTCGCGTTTTCGTAACAGTGCACCACGAATGACACGGGGATGGCGTGTGGATGCCGCACCCCAATAGTGCGAGCGGCGCTGAGGTGCCCACCCCAGCCGAGGTGGTTACCGTGATGTCTCAAGAAGGAGGCGCAGTCCCAGTGTCGAATTGGCGAATCGCAGAGATGTCTCCTCGAAGAGATTGAAATCTGGCGTCCCACAGCACGGGATCGAGTCTGGCCGCGCCCCCGGGTTCTTGGCACCGCTTTTGCTTAGTACAGGTACAAAAAGGCGATACGTCTGAACAGGAAAGCGAGTGCCGAGAACCGTCCGACCCCGTGCAAAGAACGCTGAGGCAATGAGGATGTGTTGTCGGCTCGCTGCGTCGGGGCATACGTCCCGCTATCGCCGCCTGGGCGCCATTCATGACAGGCCTGAAGGCCGGAGAGGGAGGCAATGTTACACCAGATGAAGCACGAACACAGGGGCGGGCTCCTGTGCGCTCTGATCGTTCCCGTCGGATTCGTGGCGAGCTGCCTGCTGCCGGTGGATGCCGATGCGCTCCCGGTGTTCGCTCGCAAGTACCGCACGGCGTGCACCACCTGCCACTCGCTGATCCCGAAGCTCAACCAGTTCGGGCTCGCGTTCCGGAACAATGGGTACCGGGTTCCAGTGAATGATGAGAAGTTCATCAAAGAAGCCCCGGTCGAGCTCGGCGCCGAGCCGTGGAAGGAGATGTGGCCGGGTAAGGGCGTGTGGCCCGGATCGATTCCGAGCAACATCCCGATCGCTTTGCGCGGGGTCGCCGACACGAACATCCGCGGAGCAGGCCAGCAGGTTCGACTCAACTTCGACTTCCCCAACGAATTCGCCATCTACACGGTCGGGACCCTCGGGGAAAGCCTCTCTTTCCTGGGCGAAGTGGAGTTCAAGGGAGGAGGCGGACCGCCGCCGGGCGGGAGTGAGCGGATCGAGTTGTCGATGCTGCAGCTCAATTTCAACAAGCTCGGGGGCACGTCGCTGCTCAACTTCCGGATCGGCCGATTCGAGCCGGTCGCGACGCCTTTCTCGCGCTTCTACAGGCGCACGACATCAGCCGACTTCAATGTCAGCGAGCTGCAGCCTGTCGCCGGGGACGCCCGCTTTGTGAACCGCCAGATGGGGTTGGAGTTTTTCGGTGCACGGACGGGTCCCGACAACCGCGGCGGCATCGAATGGGGTGTTGGCATGGTCAACGGAACCGGCACTTCTCCCGACAACAACTCGCAGAAGGACCTTGAGTGGACCGTGTCCTACAAGCTCTTTGGGTACGGAGTCACCGGTCCGCTGAGGGAAGAGCCCGAGGAGCTGAAGGCGACGGACAACTTCGTCGACAACTCGCTCAAGATCGGCGTCTTCGGCTGGGTGGGACGCGGCACTGTCGAGACGTTCAAGAACAACTACAATCGAGTCGGCGTGAAGTTCGATGCCTTCTTCCACCGCCTGAATCTGTACGGCGCCTACATTCGGGCACGCGACACCGTGAGGCGCGTGCCGGAGCGCGAGCTGGAGTCGTCCGCTTGGTTCCTGGAGGCCGACTACATGCTGACGCCCTGGATCATGCCTCTCATTCGGTACGAGAGGACCGAGATCACGGAGATCGGTGCAGCCCCTGCTCCCACGCGACGGCTCCTTGTCCCCGCGGTGAACTTCGCTCTTCGCGCCAATGTCCGCGTGCTGGTCGAGGGACGCGTCTATCAGCGGGACGAGAGCTTCCCGCCCGAGAAGAAACCACTCAACGAGGGACGCGTGAGAGTGGACTTCGTGTTCTGAGGAGAGGGGGATCCGTTGAAACCTGCGTGGAGCGGAGTAGTGTGGACCCTGGCGCTGCTGGGGCATAGGAAGTTCAGTGCCTGCTCGAGATGGCAAAACTTTCGAGGGGGCGAAATCTTCCGGACTCCTCTCAGGAAAGCAGGAAGGGAGGAATGCAGGAAGGGAGCGGTCGCATCGGACGATCAGAGTGGCTCGGAAGAACGCTCTCACGCTCCACGCTCCAGGCCCGCGAAGCGGGCCGGACGCTCTCACGCGCGGTGGAGACGCAACCTCTTTGGTTGCGTCTCCGCCGTGCTGGCGCTCTCTCTGGGGGACGGGTCCTGGGCCGCGACGATCAGCGGGAAGGTCATCGCGAGGGGCATACGGGACAATGGCGACGCCGTTGTCTACGTCGAGACGATCCCGGGTCGGACCTTTTCGCCGCCCAAGGATCCTGTGATTCTCGACCAGATCAATCTGACCTTCGTTCCTCATGTCCTGCCGATAGTGGTGGGAACCACAGTGGCGTTTCCGAACAGCGACGAGGTCCGGCACAACGTCTTCTCGCCATCGGCCGCCAGGCGATTCAATCTGGGTACCTATCCACGGGGCGTCACACGGACCGTAGTCTTCGACAAGGCCGGGGAGGTGGTCCTGCTCTGCAACGTTCACGCCGAAATGTCTGCGTTTGTGATCGTGTTGCAGAACCCGCATTTCGCAGTGACGGCCAAGGACGGAAGCTACACGATCAACGACGTCCCCGCTGGCAAGTATGTCCTGAAGGCATATCACGAGCGCCTGAAACCGGATGGCAAGGAGGTGGAGGTGACACAGGACAAGGTGGCGCGCGTGGACTTCGAGCTCCGGAAGTAGCGAGGAACGCGAGTGTGGGACTGAGCGATGCAAGAGGCCACGATTCCGCTCATTATCCTCGTGGTCTGGATGGGGGCGATTCTCTGGAGGATGGTGCATGACGACCGGCTCAGGCGGGGCGGCGGACAAGATGACGACCGGAGCGAGCAGGGGGGGTCCCGTGCGGCGCGATGAAGAGCGGTTCGACGGCATATGGATGCCACGGCGCGACTTCTTCAGCACAGTGGCATGGGCAGCGACGGGGGTGTCGGTGCTGGGTGCAATCGTCGCGAGCGTGCGCATGATGTTTCCGAAGGTGCTCTTCGATCCCCCGATGACGTTCACGGCCGGCTTCCCTGAGGAGTACCAAGTGGGAGAGGTCAGCGAGAGATGGAAAAAGAGATACCGCACGTGGATCATCCGGACCGACGAGGGCTTCTTCGCCCTGTCCGCCAAGTGCACTCATCTCGGATGCACGCCAAACTGGATTGAGACCGAGGGCAAGTTCAAGTGCCCCTGTCACGGGAGCGGATTCGATCCCGCGGGGGTGAACTTCGAGGGGCCGGCGCCACGCCCGCTCGAGCGCTTTCGCATCGCGATGGACGAGAACGGTCGGATTCTCGTGGACAAGAGCCGGCTGTTCCGGCAAGAGGCCGGCGAATGGGACCATCCGGACGCCTTTCTGAGGGTCTAGGGAAGTGTAACGAAATAACTGATTGATTTATCGATCACCACAATGCAATCCCTTGCAATTAGCCATTAGCCATTAGCCCCGGAAGGAAGAAGGAGAGATCCGTGAGAGAGCAGTTCCAACATCTCGATGCCCATATCGTCGAAGTCAAGAAGATGCTCCGAGCATTCCTCGACACCCTCCGGTCCGGGAGCTAATGGCTGACGGCTGATTGCTAATGGCTAATGGCTAATGGCTGATGAAGACCACTCTGGGTGACCGGATCGTACGGTCAGAGCTATACAAGTCGATCTTCCGGCACGGCTACACCGGCAGCCGCCGTAACCGCTATCTCACGCTGCTGACCAACTTTTTCCTCCATCTCCATCCTCTCGAGACGCCGGGCGGAGCGCTTCGTTTTTCCTACACCTGGGGCCTGGGTGGAATCACATTCCTGCTGTTCTGCCTCCTGACAGTCACGGGCGTGCTGCTCATGTTCTATTACGTCCCGGATTCGCGCCGCGCCTACGACGATACAAAGGACCTGGAGTTCGTAGTGCCCTTCGGCCTGTTCCTGCGCAACCTGCATCGATGGGCCGGGCATGCCATGGTGATCACTGTGTGGCTCCACATGCTCCGCGTCTTCCTGACCGGCTCGTACAAGAAGCCGCGGCAGTTCAACTGGGCGGTTGGCGTGATCCTGCTCGTCACGACACTCCTGCTGAGCTTCTCCGGCTACCTGCTGCCGTGGGACCAGATTGCATTCTGGGCGATCACGGTTGGGACCAACATGGCGACGGCCACTCCGTTCCTTGGCGCCGAAGGGCCCTTCTCATTCGTGACCTACGAGAACGACATGCGGTTCCTGATCCTCGGGGGCCGCTTCGTGGGGCAAAATGCACTCCTGCGTTTCTACGTCCTGCACTGTCTGGCCCTTCCGCTGATCGCGGCCGTTTTCATCGGTGTCCACTTCTGGCGGGTGCGAAAGGATCGCTTCTCCGTTCCTCTCGACCCCGGCGGCGAAAAGATTTCTGCAGCAAAAATCGATGTCTGGCCTCACCTGGTCTCACGCGAATTCCTCGCGATGATCGTCACCATCCTGCTGCTCGTCGGGTGGTCCCTGGTTGTCGACGCGCCGCTCGAAGAAATCGCCAACCCCAACAATACGCCGAACCCCGCCAAAGCACCCTGGTACTTCCTCGGACTTCAGGAGATGCTCGTGTACTTCGACCCGTGGATAGCCGGCGTGATGCTCCCGCTCATGATCGTCGCCGGCTTGGTGATGATCCCCTATCTCGATCCGAACCCGGGCGGTGTGGGCATCTACGGGTACCGCCATCGCGTGTACACGATCTCGGTCTTTCTGCTCGGGTTCTTCATGTGGGTGATCCTCATCTTCATGGGGCAGTTCTTTCGCGGGCCCGGTTGGGGCTGGTACTGGCCGTGGGAAACTTGGGTGGTTCCGAAGCCGATCTACGCGAAGACGTGGGATTTCCCGGGCCCGCTGGGCCTCGCCGCGCTGCTCATGTTCTTCGGCATCGGGATCTACTCACCGCGCAAGCTCAAGCCGAAGCTCTTCGCCGGCCTGAGCACCGGGAAGTATGTGACGATCATGATCCTTCTTCTCAGCATGATCGCTCTGCCGGTCAAGATCCTTCTGCGCCTCATCTTCGATGTCCACTACGTGTGGGTCACGCCATGGTTCAAGATTTAGGAGCGGTACGGGAGCGCGCTCCGGCTCAGCCGCCATCCCGCCCCGCCCGGAAAAAGGTGCCGGCTGCGGTCGCGTGGGTCGATTGCGACCGGTGCTCGGGCTGTGAGGTCTGCATTGCGTTCTGCCCGGTCGACTGCATCGGCCTGGTGCGGGATGCGGAGATGCCGACCATCAACCCGACCTGTCATGTGGTCGTGGACGAGTGCATCGGCTGCAAGATCTGCGTCGAGCAGTGTCCGTGGGATGCCATCGAAATGGTGCGGTACGATGCGCGGGCCGCGGCCGCCGTGGCCGCCGCAGGGGAGCCGGCATGATCGGACGGTGGTCGGCGATCTCCGGCGCGGCGCTCGTCATTCTGTTCCTGGTGGTCACATATCAGGAGGTGACGCCGGAATGGAAAGGGTACCAAGCCGAGTTCAACCGGATGGAGGAACAGAAGCTTCGGCAGAGTTTCCACGAGCTCGCCTCGCGTGTGGATCGTCCCGACGTCCAGAACCGCATGAGGGCACTGGAGGCGGAGGAGCGACGGCTGCGGCAGAAACTGGAGGGGACCGAGACGCAGCGCCAGTACCATGAGGCGCGGCAGGAGATGGGGCGACTCGAGGATCGACTCGAACGCCTCCAGGACGAGCTCCAGCGCATTCGCGCCGACTACCAGTCGCTCGAACGCGACTACATCCTCGCCCCCGACGAGAAGCGGCAGGCGCAGATCAAAAAGAAGCTCGACGCCACCCGGCTCCTCGTCGAGCAGGCCACCGTGGCCAGAGACCTCGCGAAGCGACAAGTGCAGAGCCAGAGTGTGCGGGTCAACGCCTTCACGGACGGTCTCAAAGAGATCGAGCGACAGAAGGAACAGCTCGTCGCAGAGAAAGAGAAGCTGGCTGGCGACATCGCCAAGATCGAGTCGCGGAGCCTTCAGATTCAGCAGGTGGTGTTGGACGAGCTGAGCATCGTGGACCGGTGCATCACGTGCCACCCCGGGACAGCGCGCAAGCTGTTCCCGGCAGGACCCGCCACTCTGCGAGCTCATCCCGGCTTCTACCTCGAAGATCATCCGCCGGCGAAATTCGGATGCGCGATCTGCCACGGCGGTCAGGCGCGCGCAACGAAAACCCGTGCAGCCCATGGCAATGTACCGTACTGGCCCACTCCCCTGGTGCCGAATTCCTACCTCGGGGGTGCGTGCGGGAAATGTCACCGCGAGGAGGAGATCCCATTCGAGCCGATCCTCAACGACGGTAGGAAGCTCTTTACCGAAGCGGGATGCGTGGGGTGCCACGACGTCGAGGGTATGCGGCCCCGAGACAAGATCGGGCCGGCTCTGATCCGTGTCGGGGACAAGGTGAATGGCCTCTGGCTCGCGCGATGGCTCCGAAACCCCAAGGACTACCTCCCGAAAACGCGCATGCCCAACTTCATGTTGTCGGACGCCGAGATCACTACGCTCCAGAAATTCATGCTTTCGCTTCGCGCGCCTGATCCACCAGCCGAGATCACCGTGCCTCAGGACGAGGAGTTGATTGCGCGAGGAGACAAGCTCTTTCGCGAGAGCCGCTGCATCACCTGTCACGCCCTTGAGGGTCGCGGCGGCACCATTGGCCCCGAGCTCAGCCGCGTGGCGAGCAAGGTCGGCGCAGCATGGCTCTACGAATTCCTGCGAGACCCCAAGTCGCATTTCCCCAACACCAAGATGCCACGCTACCGGTTTCTGGACGACGATCGTCTGGCGCTGGTTACGTACATCATGGCCAATTTGTGGGACGGCGACTGGGAGCCACCCGGGAGAATCGAGCGAGTTGAGATCACCGAGGCGGAGCGCACTGCCGGGCACGTGCTAGTGCGGAAGTACGGTTGCTACGGCTGCCACGACATCCCCGGCTTCGAGAAAGTAACGAAGGTGGGGACCGAGCTGAACGGGTATGCGGACAAGGAGGTCGCGCGGCTCGACTTCGGGACAAATACGGACGTGGCGAAAACGTGGGTCGCATGGACGAAGACGAAGCTGAAATCGCCCCGGGTCTTCCGCGATAGCCTCAAGATGCCCGATTTCGGCCTGACCTCCGGCGAAATCGAAGCGCTGACGGTCTTTCTCGCGAGCCTCTCCGAGGAGAACATCCCGCCAGGTTATCGCGCCTCCCCGCATCCCGCCAGCAGTTACGTTCCGGAAGGCGAGTTCGGCAGGCTCGTGGCCGAGTTGAACTGCTTCGTCTGCCACACGATCCGGGGACGCGGTGGTGTCCTGGCGCCGGACCTCTCGTATGAGGGGACTCGGGTGCAGGCCGACTGGCTCAAGAGCTTCCTCAAGAGCCCGAATACGATCCGCCTGCACATGATCGAGCGCATGCCGCGATTCAACCTCACCGATGAAGAAATCGAAACGATCGTGAACTACATGAGGACCGTGCTTCTGAAGGACAACATCCCGGAGCGAGTCTTCGCACCCGGCGAAATCACAGCCGGGCTCGCGGCCGAGGGCCGGAAGCTCTACTACGAAAAGTACGCCTGCCATGCATGCCACCAGATCGGGCTCGAGGGAGGTGCGGTCGGGCCGGAGCTGACGCAGATCTCGGAGAGGCTCACCGAGGGCTGGCTTCTGGCCTGGCTCCTCGGCTCGCAAAGCCTTGTTCCCAACGTGAAGGAGCCGCAATATGGCATGAGCGAATCCGAAGCGCGTGCCATCGCCGCCTTCTTGCTGGCTCCGCGGAGCGGTCCATAGTCAAGGCGGACACAATGCACTACACCTGTAGTAATGACAAAGGGTTTCTCCGCCGGGATGCCATCGATCGACTCATGCACCCGGCTGTCCTTCTGCCGATAGTGATCGCGATGATCGTCATCGGCGCCCTCTGGCCCTACCCCGATGAGCTGCCGAACGCGGGTGCATCGGCCCCAGTAGCACCGGCACCGTCGTTGACTCGCCTCGAGGAGACCGGCCGCCGGCTCTATCTGTCGATCTGCTCGTACTGCCACGGCCCGGCAGGCGACGGATTTGGAGTCAACGCGCCCAATCTGGCCGTGCCACCGCGCGATCACACGGACGCGGCCTACATGCGAACCGTCACAGGCGATGACCTCTTCGCGATCATCAAGCTGGGGGGTGCAGGCCGCAACAAATCCGCACTCATGCCCCCCTGGGGTGGCCGACTGTCCGATCGCGAGATCGCCGCCCTCGTTGCCTACGTGCAGACCCTGTCGATGCTGGGACCGGCCCCCGGACCGAATGAGCCCCGCCACTGACGAATGCACCATCTCTCGACCGCGGGTGCCTGAGGTGTGTTATCTTAGAGGCACGCGTCAGGGGCAGGCAGGCGACCAACGAAGAGGCATCAAGGATCCGACATCCCCATGCACATGCCAAGGCAGGATGACACGACTAGAGGGAGTTTCAAGTTAGCTGCCAAGCCGTTCGTTGCAGCGGCGACGTGCATCGACGGCTACCGATCCGCTCAGTTCGCGAATCGATTGTTTGCCCTGGTACTTGTCGCGATGCTGTCTCCGGGTGACGCTCATTGCCTCGATCCGCGCAAGCCGGTCACGCAGTACGTGCACGATGTGTGGCAGACGGAAGACGGGCTACCCATGAGCTCCGTCGGCCCTGTCGTGCAGACACCTGACGGTTACATCTGGGTGGGCACGCAGGAAGGCCTTGTCCGATTCGACGGGGCGCGATTCCAGATCTTTCACAAGGGGAATACGGATGCCATCAGGAACAACCACATCGCCGCGTTGCTGGCAGCGAGAGATGGGAGCGTGTGGGCGGGAACGGCCGGAGGAGGTGTCACTCGGATGCACAGAAGCCGCTTCTCCCACTACTCGACCGACGACGGCCTGTCGGGCAACATCGTGGTCTCGATCTGCGAGGACCGTGCTGGCGGGGTTTGGTTTGGGGCCGCGGGGGGCGGACTGAGCTACTTCAAAGACGGCCACTTCCTGCAGACCCCCTTCACGGACCAGCTGAGCCACGCGGTCGTTACGTCGATCTGCGAAGATCGGGAAGGAAGGGTCTGGGCGGGCACAGCGGATGGCGGACTGTTCGTGCTGGGGGATGGTCGGTGCGAAGCCTATCACGCCAAGCTTGGGCTGCCGCCTGGAGGAATCTGGTCGATCTGCCAGGACCGTGAGGGGAGCTTGTGGTTCGGCGTGAAAGGCGCCGGGCTCTGCCGGTATCGGGATGGTAGTCTGACCACGTACACAACCAATCAGGGCATGTCGAGCAATGTTGTGCATTGCCTCTATGAAGATCGCGGTGGGGCCCTCTGGATCGGAACGGATGGCGGCGGTTTGATCAGGGCCTACAATGGCAAGTTCGCCGTTTACGGGAGCAAGGAAGGGCTGGGCAGTGATTACGTTTTGTCGATTGTGGAGGATCGAGAGGGAAGCCTCTGGATCGGTACGGGTGGCGGCGGACTGAATCGGCTCAAGGATGGAGCATTTATGACGTACGGATCACCTGAGGGCCTCTCGAGAGATATTGCTTCCACGGTACTGGAGGACCGAGATGGGAGCATGTGGATCGGGACGTTCGGCGGCGGCCTTAATCACCTGAAGGATGGCGGCGTCACGGTCTACGGCGAGCGTGAGGGATTGCCGGGCGTTGGACCCTACTCGCTCTGCCAGGACAGGCAAGGCGCGCTCTGGATCGGGACAAACGGTGGTGGGCTGGTGCGAATGCTTGCGGGAAAGTGCACTACATTCACTGCCAGGGATGGGCTGTCGAACCCGATCGTTCGGTGCGTCATGGAGGATGGCCGAGGCACCCTCTGGATCGGGACGAACGGGGGCGGACTGAATGCATTTCGGAAGGGGGAATTCACCGCCTACCAGGCGAAGGATGGTCTCGCTGGCGGCATCGTGATCTGCCTGCTCGAAGGTCGAGAGGGGGCGCTCTGGATTGGCACGGCCGGAGGCGGCCTGAATCTCTTCCGGGACGGGCTGTTTAGCAACTATCATGTCCCAGGAGATGCGGTCATGTGCCTTTACGAGGACGGAGACGGCGTTCTCTGGATAGGAGCGACCGGGGGTCTGTGCCGCATGAAGGACGGCGTGTTGACGTCCTTCACGACCAAGGATGGTCTCTTCAACGATATGGTCGCACAGATCTTGGAGGACGACGAGCAGAACCTGTGGATGGGATCGAACACGGGTGTGTTCCGGGTGAGCAAGAGAGAGCTCGATGACCTTGCAGCCGGGCGGCGATCGAAGGTCACTTCAGTGGCGTACGGGAAGCGGGATGGTCTGAGGGACACGGAATGTAACGCCGGATTCCATCCGTCGGGGTGCAGGACAAGGGATGGCAGGTTGTGGTTCGCAACGGTCAGAGGAGCGGCTGTCGTGGATCCCACGAAGATCCAGAAGAACCAACTTCCCCCACCCGTCGCAATTGGAAGTGTGCGGGTCGACGGCAGGTCGATCGAGGTAGCGGAGGAAACGAGCCTGCCACCGGGTCAGAGGAATCTCGAGATCCACTATTCGGGCCTGAGCTTCCTGGACCCGGACAAGGTCGAGTTCAAGTACAGACTCGAGGGGTTCGACGCGGAGTGGATCGAAGCCGGGACACGCCGGGCCGCGTACTACACCAACGTCCCGCCGGGGCATTACGTATTCCGCGTCATCGCGTGCAACAACGATGGGCTCTGGAACAACGACGGCGCGTCGGTCGCCTTGACCCTGGCGCCACGCTTGTACGAGACTTTCTGGTTCTATGCGGTCCTTGCATCGCTCCCGTTGCTCGCAGGCTACGGGCTCCATCGCTTTCGCGTGCGCCTCATCACGGCGCGGGCCTCGGTGCTGGACGAACGGAATCGTCTGGCCCGCGAAATCCATGATACCGTCGCTCAGGATCTCAGTGGGATTGTCATCCACCTGGAAGCCGCTCGAGACCTCCCCTCCGGGAGCGGCGAGTCGATCCGTTCCCACATCGAGCGCGCCTGCTCGAGCACACGCGCGTGTCTCGATGAGGTGCGCCGCTCGATCTGGGCGCTCCGTCCTGGGTTGCTCGAAGGCGCTGATCTTGGGGCTGCGTTGGAGATGCTGGCGAAACAGGTGAGCGCAGGCACGCGGATAAGTGTCCGGTCTGAGATTCGCGGACCCTCTCGCCCGCTGAGCGAGGAAGCCGAGATCCACCTTTTGCGCGTCGCGCAGGAGGCGATTTCTAACGCGGTGCGGCATGCCGGGCCGACCGAGATCCTCGTCGAGCTGTCCTACAAGCCGCGCGAAATCACGGTTCGCGTTCGCGACAATGGATGCGGGTTCGACCCCAATGTGGCGGAGGACCGGTCGCCACCCCGCTTCGGTCTGATGGGGATGCGCCAGAGGATCGCCAGGCTCGGCGGTCGTCTGGTCGTCAACAGCCAACCGGGGGCGGGGACGGAGGTCGTGATCGTAGTGCCACTCAGGGGATTCCGGTACAGGCTCGTTCCCCTGATGGCGCGACTGCGCCGGGCGGTGAAGGCTAGCTGATCTGGCAGCGGCAGACGTCGGGGTCAGGTATTTCCGTAGTCGCGCCGAGGCATGACGCGCTGGAGAGCCCGCAGGAGCTCCGATGCGCTGTATGGCTTCTGCACGAATGCGATCGACGGATGCCCGAGAAATTCTGCGCCCAATCCTTGCGTGGGGTGTCCGGAAGAGAAAACCAGGGGCAGGGTCGGCTTTCGGTCGCGCAGTCGGCGGGCCAGCTCGACACCGCTCATCCCTGGCATCGCAATATCGAGCAGCGCCACATCGATTCGATCCTCCTCTCTTTCCCACAACTCGAGCGCCGCGCTGGCGTTCTCGGCTTGCAGTACGCGGTAGCCCTCGATCGCGAGCAACTCGCCAACGCTCTCGACGATCGCTTCCTCATCGTCGACCAACAGGACTGAGAGCGCGGGTTCCGGAGGGTTAATGACCGGCCGGCTCGGCACACTCGCCGGCAGGCGGCCTCGGGGAAGTCTGATCGACATCCGTGTGCCACCGCTCGTCAGAGACTCGACCTTGACACTCCCCCCGTGCGAGGTGATCGTCCTATGGACCATGGACAGGCCCAGCCCCGTTCCACGTCCGAATGGCTTTGTGCTGAAGAACGGCTCAAAGATGTGAGGAAGAACATCAGGCGGGATCCCGCACCCGTCATCCTCGACCTCCAAGACCACCTCGCCATCGTCGGCCGCCTTCCGCGTGCGAACGCGCACTCGTCCACCCTCTGGCATCGCGTCCCGGGCGTTGAGCAGTAGATTGACGACCACCTGCTGCAATTGCGGGGCGTCGCCATCGACGGTCGGCAGGGCCGGGTCCAACTCGGATTCCAGGCGAATGTGTGGCCCAAGGGAGTGGCTCCCCAGTGTGATCGCGTCAGAGACGGCCGCATTCAGGTCGACCGCCTGAGCCGTGGGCACCTCGGATCGCGCAAAGGCCAGGATCTTGCTCACGACCTCACCGCCGCGCTGGGAGAGCTGCAAAACGGTCCCTGCTCGTTCACGCTCCCGCCCCGGCGGCAGGGTGCGCAGAAGCACCTCGGCAGTGCCTGCAATCCCCGTCAGCACGTTGTTGAAATCGTGAGCAATGCCGCCCGCCAGAATGCCGAGCGCCTCCAGTTTCTGACTCTGCATCAGCCGCTGCTCCAGCTCCCGTGAGCGTTCCTCATGGCGCTGTCTCTCCAACTCACGCCCGAGCCGGACAGCATGCATGTCAAGGATCTGCTGTTGGATTTCAGTGAGAGTGCGTGGCTGAGTGTCGAGCGCCGCCAGCACTCCCAGTACATCGCCGTCGCCGCCCATCAATGGCCAGCCGAAATACGACTGGAGATCGGTGCCTACCCATACCGTGTTGCCGGGAAACTCCGCCCGCAATCCTTGCTCGATCGAGACTGGCTCCTGGCGCAGCACCACCATCTCGGAAGGACACCCTGCCAACGGAATCCTCGTCGAGACATGAAGAGGGCCATGGCTCGCCACGACCTCAATCTCGGTCCCAATGAGACGACAGATCAGCACGACCGGCACCTGGAGGAGCGACGAGAGAGATTCTGCGGCTGCGGCAAAGACGTCTAGACCCGGCAGCCCCACGACGGCCCTGTAGGCTGCATCCAGCGCCCGCTCGGACGCGCGCCTCTCCGAGTTGTCGATGAACATGCCCTGGACGGCCGGCCCCGTGGCTAGCATCACGAGACTGCCGAAGACCTCCACCGGGATCCGGGTCCCGTCCTTCCGGACAGCCATGAATTCGTAGTGAAGGCTGGGCACCTCTGCACTGAGGCGCTCTCGCAGCCGCTCGATGACGATCTCCCGATCCTCCGGGGCGACGATGTCCAGCACGCGAATCGTGGTTAGTGCCTCCTCCATCGTATATCCCATCACCTCGCATGCCCGGCGATTGACAAAAGCAAAACGGTCATTCTGGATGATGTAGACTCCGACCAGGGCGTTGTCCACGAGGGCGCGATAGCGCTGCTCGGACGCGCTGACTTCCTTGAAGAGCGCCCTGATCTGCGCCTCGGCCCTGCGCATCTGCCGGACCGCGATGGCCAGCACCAACCACAGCGCCACGGTCCAAACGAGGAAGGAGACCCCTTGTCGGACCAGCAAGTCCAAACGGCGGTACTTGAGGATCTGGGACATCCTGGGAGTCGGATGGACTATCGAAAGGAAGCCCGCGACTGCCCGTGGCTGAGCCGATTCGTGGCAACCTCCACAGCTCTCCTCCCACGTGACTGCCCGCGCATACCTCAGCCCCCCCTCAATGCGGCCGCCAACGAACTCCCACCACTCCTCCTTGCCGCTCCTGAGCTGCTCTACGGCCTGCCTCCGCCAGGCCTCCTCTGGCAGGTCATTTGACGGTCGCGTGAAGACGACATCGATCGCTGCCTCCTCCGGGATTGCATGTTTCAACCCTCGCGCTTCCCTCGTCAAACGGCCCAGCTCCTCTCGGCTCAGCGCCGCGGCCAATCCCTGAAACGACAAGCTCCATTCCGCCGCGCTTTGTGCAGCGGCCGCCGTCACGCCTCGCCGAAACGATCGTTCGAGACTCCCCCAGCCCATCCAGATCCCGGCCGCTACAACCGATGTGATTGCGACCTGCATGATGACGCCCAGGCGCACGAGCCAGCGCGAACCGCGCTGCTGCTTGTGGAGCCACTCGGGGGTTGCCGCAGCAGCGTCAGCGGCGGCAGGTCCCTGCGTGTTCCCGGAGATATCCGGTCCCTCCTTCATTGCTCACCACCGGCCGCCACGCACCGAGCAACTTCGCTCCGCTGTTCGACAGCATCGACTCATTGTGGCCCGACCGAAAGGGTGATCTGACTGTCAGGGGCGCTTCTGAGCTCAACGCCCAATGTGTTGGACCCCTGCAGGCTCACCCTGACGGAAATCTCTGACACGTTTTGGCTGAGCTCATTGGGTCCCACGACAACCCTTCCGTTGAGGCGAACAACAGCGCTGCTTACCCGATGGTCGCCTTTGGCATCTCCGTTGATAATCTTGAGAAGATAATCGCCCCTCGAGGCGGGGAAGATTTCCACAGACTCGGTGGGCTTTCCAGCACCGCGTAGGTATGTGCCGACGAAGTTGATAGGTTTCAACCGGTTGCCATCAAGATCGAAAACATCGAACGGCTCATCCGGATCCTCCTCGGGAGGATTGATTATCTCCAAGAATCCGTCACCGTTGATGTCCACGAAATCGGCGTCGCCCAAGACCGTCGATACGTCCCCATCGTCGTCGACCGTTGATGGTCCGATGAGACGCAATCCCCGACCGCTCCATTTGAACAGCCAGTCCGCTTCGCGACCGCGCGCGGAGCTCAGGGACACGACGATCTCCGGCGCCCCATCGCCATCGAGATCCAGCGGCTCCACATAGGGAAA
>JACPPM010000010.1 GCA_016191015.1 Acidobacteriota bacterium
CACTCAGCGATCGTTGAGAGAGAAGACTCTCGCGGTGGTGGAGAACCTGGTGTGTGCTCGACTGCCGCACGTAGACGAGCGCGGTCCTCTTCAGATGCTCAGGCAAGATTCTTTCGTTCATCACCGATGCTCCTCCTCTCCGAACTCCACCTCACAATGGCTGCCTCGCGAATCAGCCTTCTCAGAAGACCCTTCACCTCCTCCCGGGTCGATCGCGGCAGGTTGATCCAGCGGGGATCCTGCTTCGAGTACAGCTCCATTTGGACGACTCGTGACGGGCGCGATGCTTTCACGGTTGCCTCCTCGCATGCTATGCGGTCTCCTTCTGACGGCCTTCAGCAAGGACGCAAGCTCCCGCAGCGCACGAATCGACAACACGGGCGACGCGGCCAGTGCCGCACGCGCACACTCCTCGGCGTGCGCCATCCAGGATGGAACTCGAAACGTCTCGCCGGTGTCAGGATGAACGCAGAGGAATTAGCCGCCACCCCGATCTTGCGAACGGGTCAGAACGTCGATTTCCCGTCCCGCCAGCGGATGCCAGGGATAGGCGATCCGTATCTTCTGATAACTAGCAGTGTGGGCACTCGCCCATGACGGGAGTCACGAAGCGGTGGCCGAATACGCCCTGAGCGTCGTGATGGAGCCGGAGCGAGAGCGGTGATCTCGCAGGAAGCTAGTTCGCGACCTCCTCCCAACACATGAAACTGCGGGAATAGGCGGGGCGGGCTTGCTCGCGACCCCTCTGGAGATCGGGCTGCCGTCCATGCCGTGTGGCGAACACCTCCGAGGCTTTGAAATGGATTCCCCATCTCTCCACACAGAAGTGGAGATCGAATCAGACCCATTACACGGCGATTAAGGAGGATCGGGCGAGAACCCGACAAATCAAAAGGAGGCGAACTGTGAAACGGCGATCTTTGACACCAACAATGCTATGTGCCTTCATCGTCCTAACGAGCTCGACGTTTCTTCTACCGGTAGAACCGACCACAGTAGCCAAGGCCTACGTGCTCGACCCCGGTGCGCCATCGGTGAGCGCTGTAGACCTGGCCGCAGGGCAGATCATCACTGCCGCACGACTCAAAGGTCAACCGTCAGAGATGCTGCTTACCAAGGACCGATCCAAGTTGGTCGTCCTGGATCCCGGTCCTCGGAAATTGACCGTACGCTATGGGTTCCACCCGACAGGGAAATCATCGATCACGATCATCGACACGGCATCGTTCCAGGTGACAGCGAGGCAGGAAATAGGCTGGAACCTCGAAGGTGCCTGGCTCAGCCCGGACGAGTCGAAGCTTGTGGGTTACTGCCATGGCTATCAGTCCCAGAAGCCTTCAGAAACTCTGCCGTGGGAGATTGTCGTTGTGGACATGCGGACGGGCCTCGTGTCGGGACGGGTGGGGCTGCCTCGCCGGGCCGATCAGGTCTGGCTGGCTGCCGACGGACACACGGCTGTCGCGTATTCCCCAAACGAGATCCCGAAGAACCAACGACCCATTCCGGCGGAGCTGAGGCTCATCGACATCGAGGGAGCGTCCTCCATCGAAACCTTCGCTCTGGAGAAGCCGCCGCGATGGGTGGCCATGTCTCCGGATGGAAATTTCGTCTATCTCCTGGAGCCGGGGCAGCCCTCGAATAACGCCGAAAAGAACGTGAATGGTCGCCTCGTCGTCCTGTCTGTGGCTCACCGGGCGCTGGTCGGGATTTCGGACGCCGGTTCCAAGCCGCAGGGCCTGTTCCTGGACAGTGTCGGACAGCAGATGTTCTTGCTGAGTGACGGGACACCGAGCAAGGAGCGGCCGATGCCGGACGGGGAATTGAGAGTGGTTCGAGGCCCCGAGATGGTCGCCGCTGTCAAAGTAGCCCGGGCACCCCAGTTCGTCAGGATGTCCCCGGACCGGGGCAGACTCTACGTCGTCAGCCAGAACCAGTTGACCGCGGTTGACATGGCGACACTTCAAACGCTGTGGAGGATACCGTTGAGTCAAGCGGGAGGGAGTGTCGTCAGCTCGGGAATCGTTGGCGCCGCCTTTGAATCGCATCCCGTGACTGACCTCGCTTTGACGCGCGACGGAAAGAGGGCGTTTGCGCTTTACGGGCAGTCGAGCAAGCTCGTGTTGCTGGACTTGGAAGCGTCGAAGCAGGTCGCAGCCGTGACCACCGGTCGGGGCGGAATAAAATTCGCCAAGTTCCTGGGGTCTATCGCGGCGACCGCCGCCTCGGCCTATGCAGGTTACTCGGTCGCGTCGGCGACGGGGTCCCCTTACTACACATACGCTGCGTACGGCGTCTCGCCTGCCAGTACTGCGATTGCCGTGCGTCCGGATGGCAAGTTCGGCTACGTTCTCAATACACAGACCAACGACGTCACGATTGTCGACTCCACGACCGGGACGGTTGTCGACAAGATCGCGGCTGGCGGGTACCGTTTGCAGACCATGACCGATGGCGACGTCATCACGACTGTCGCCGGCAATATCCTTCGTCCGATCGACACAAGGACGCAGAAAGCGCTTCCGGAAATACCGCTCGGAGGGATGCTCTTGGATTTCTCACTCTCGCCCGACGGGCGATTTGCCACCGCCTTGGTTGACAGGGCTGTGCTCTGCCTGGACGGCTCGTCCTGCAAAGTCATCAAGCGTATGGCAGGCTTCAAGCGCCCGACCCAGATTCTTTTCGAGAACGGGGAGCAGCCGGCGCCCCCGGTCTCGCCTCAGACGCAACCCGCTCCGCAGACTCAGCCCGAGGAGACGCCGGCAGCCGAGGCGGCCGCAGGGGTCCTTTAGAAACCTCGAGCGCAGCATCCCCGGGAGGTGGCATCGGCCACCCCGATCGGGTCTGCGACATAGATTCCGTGAATTGCCACCATGGAGTGGGGATGGGGAACTGCCGAGGATGCACGGGGTCGACGGATCTCGCGAACGCCCACATAAATACTGGAGGAACACGATGAACGTCAGACTACTCGCGGCACTCATGACAAGTACGATCTTCAGCACGGTCATCAGCTTCGGCGCTCAATCAGCACCTTCGGGTGGCGAAGCAGTCACGGCGTCCGGTGAGGCGAGTGCCGCGCCGGACTTGCGACTGCCTCCCGTCGGCGAGCAGCGGGCACTCGCTCTTGTCGACTCCTCGGAGCATGAGAGCTACCAGCCGGATCAGGCAAGGTCCATCAAGTTCTATTGGAAACTCCTGAGCTCCAGTTGCGTCTGCGGCGGCAAAGTGCCCTTTACATCGACGGCAAGTACAAGGGCTACGCCACTGGGGCTGGGACCTACACCGTACGCCGCCTGAAGCTCGAAGGTGGGCGCAAGTACACCTTCTATGCCGTCGATGAGTGCGGGACCACGTCATGGGGCCCGAGCAGATACCGGATGAAGAGCTCGTGGGCCACCTTCACCTGGACCTTGACGTGCACCGGTGGCGGTATCACGCCAACCACCGGGAGCTGGACGGGGACGACGAGCCGTGGGCAGCCCATGTCCTTCGAGGTGATCTCCGGCGGGACCCAGTACCAGAACTTCAAAGTGAAGACGGACTTCGATTTCGGATCCTGCTATGGCACAACGGAGACCACTGTCACGTCACCCGGGAGCATCAGCAACGGGAGCTTCGGCAGCACTGGGGGGACGTTCGGCTTCACCGGTCAATTCAGTTCCGCAACTTCTGCCACCGGCACCTATCAGTTCTCCGGACTCTACATCTACCCGTGCGGGTATCTCTACCAAACCGGCACATGGTCGGCTAACTGGACCTCATCCTCCCTCGCGGACGGGGCTGAGAGTGTGACCGCGGCGCCTGAGCACCCCGGCAGACACAACAAGGTGACGATCGAGTACCTTGAGCCGTCGCCTCGGGAGGTCAAAGACGTATTGACGCGGGAGTGGGATGAGCTTGTTACTCATCACAAGCGTGTTGTGCGGCGAGACTTCGAGGCGGCGCTTGCCCGGTACAACCTCGAGAATCCAATGGAGGGCACGCCCATCCTCGCTAGGTCCCTGTCGTCCAGGTCGGCCAAGGGCGCGATGGTTTCCCCTACGTCTCGACATATACCGTGCGAGGATTGCGCATCTGTCCGGCTCAGTCACTGAAAGGAGGCCAACCGAATATGGAAGGCAATGAGTTCCCTGCGAAAGAAGAGTTCCGTGCTCAAGTGAAGGTTCTCGCTCAGTCCCGAGGTTGGCCGGAAATGCAGTTGGCTCGTTTCTGGCCGTCCGTCGTCGCAGGTGTCGTGCCAGGGTTCGTTATTGGCAACGGAATCTTACTGTTGCTTACGCGGGGCAATTTCGAGGGCCACTGGAGGCTGCTGCGTGGCGAGGGCGGCGGCGTTGGAATTATCATTGTCGCGGTGACCACGGTTATCGGCACCGTGGTTGGTTTGACAACCGCATTGAAGACCACAGCCGGCGAGGAAGAGTGGACTGCGTGGCTCCGCCAGGAAATGCTCGGCGACGACGCCCTGTCGCGGGCAAAGGCATTGCTCGAACGGAGGCCCGACGCGAAGTAGGCCACCTGCTAGCAGCAGCTGGGCCGTAGGAGCTCGCTTTTCCGAACCTCCGACCGAAAATCCAGGCGAGGTGGTGCATATCACCAAAACACCCCCTATTCCGGCCCTCATCGGGCCTCCGGGGGCCTGATGAGGGCCGGAATGGGATCATCGGACCGGCTCGGGTTGAATACATGCTCAAAACTTAGGCAGAAAGGGTCAATGCGTCAAGTCTTTTCAAAATTCTCGCGCGGAGCCGACGGATCTCCTGCTGGGGATCGGGCGGAATGAGCGTGCCTACATGTAGTAGGAGTCGCGCGGGCCGGCTTCCGGCTCGGGCGAGCAGCAAGGGAAAGGAGGCGGGTGAGCCGGCACCTTCAGGACCTCGAAGACAAACTTCGTGGAAGCGAGGATCTTGCCAACGACATCCGGCTGAGAACGCGCCTCTATGACGGAAATGACTTCAAATTTTCCGCCCTTGTTGAATGAGGCGAGCCCAGCTCTTCCTCCTTGACTTGACCCAGTCCGCTTCAGGCTCGGTTGTGGTTCTTCCCGGCGAGGTGCCGGTCTCCGGCGCTACTGGCGCTTTCTCTTTCCCACGGTGGGCGTTGCTTTAGAGGCCGAAATAGTGGGTCATTTGGCAGTTTTTTTCGGGGATGTGGGACGTCACGAGAGCCAGCCACTCTAATGGGTCAAAACTCTCAGACGGTGGTTCGAAGAGCCCTCCGGCATCTCGGTCTGGTCGAATTCCCTTTCCGTAGTATTTGACCTGTGCCCCATCGAGAACAAGCCGGCCGGAAGCGGCGGGCGCTCGCACCGTATACATGCCGATCTCTACGATCTCCTTGATCTCGGTAATAGGCGGTCCGATCCAGGCGTCGAAACCCGTTCTTCGCCAGCTCTTCACCTTGTCGACAAGCTCGCGGCCGATCAATCCCTTCTCGATCAGCATCGAAAACACCTTTGCCTCGAACACCTCGCAAAGGGTCTTCGAGTCGATCGCCGGTGCCAGCTCGAATTCGCCATTCGCCAATGCGCCTCCGCAAGTTACGAGACCATGGATGTGGGGCATAAAATTCAAAAATTCACCAGACGTATTGATCGTCAAGATGGCGCCGGGTAGAGCGCCATCCGAGAGTGAAGCTTCGAAGAATTCGCGCAACGCACTCCAAGCACAAAGACAGAGCCCCGGAAGCAGCTCCCTATGAAACTTGAAATACGGCCTCAGAAGCGTCGGCAAGGTAAAAACAACATGCCGGTGCGGCACCGGCTTCAACACCTTCTCTTGAACGAACTTGGCCCAGAGCAGAGCGCGCTTGGCGGAACAGCTCGGACAGAAGCCTCTAGTCCTGCTTCTGCAGGGAAGCCCACTCGATGACCAAACCAAGTGCCCGGGGTGAAAGATGGCCGGCAAAGGCTGACAGACGCTCGATGTCGATCAGCGTTTCCTCGCCCCCGTAGAAAGCGTGGAAGTGAGGAGGGTCGTGATCGTTCCAGAACATCCTGATCACGATCCCGAAAAACCTGCAAAGCTCAGGCATCGATATGGTGGCGCTTCAACGCCGGGAACACGTCCTCCGGGCTCCTGCCAGTGACCTGCATGTAGAGAGCGTCCGGGCAGAGGTCGATCTCACCGGCCCAGACCAGCTCGCCCTCGCTGCCGATCGCAACCATCCGGAACGCCTCGTAGTCGTTCCATGCTGCGAACACCCCGTGCCCGGCCAGCTCAGTCAAGTCCGCGACACCACGGACACCATCGTCGAATTCCAGATCGAGCCGGTAGTCCTGCAACGCCGTGGCTCTCGTGATCCTGTGGATCAGCTACATCCTGACCCTTGGACAAAGTACCACCCGTCGCTAGCGAAAGCAATGGATTCCGAACAGTCCCGGAATTCTGAGTGTGCACGCAAAGTCAGCAGGGTTCGTGCTCACGGGCGATCCGGAGTGATTTTGCACGAATAGTCCGGAGCGTCTGCCCTGGGTCCGCCTTCGAGCAAGGCAACAACTTCCCAAAGTGAAGTGGGTGCGTGCTATCCGGACCGCGCTTTCCCGACCTGGGCGGCCGTCTCCGCCAGGCTCGCGGGCAGCTCGACGATGAAGGTGGCGCCGGCGCCTGGCTGACTCTCACACCAGACCCGCCCGTGCATCGCCTCCACCATACTCTTCACGATGGAGAGGCCGAGCCCCGTCGAGTGCTCACCCCCTGTCGGGCGTGCCGTGAGCCGCGCGAACTTTCCGAACATTTTCTTGAGGTCCGCGGCCGAGACTCCGGGGCCCTCATCCCTCACCTCGATTCTCACCTTCCCGTCCATCTGGCGTACCCTCACCCAGATGCTCTTCCCGTGGGGTGAGTATTTCACTGCATTGGCGAGGAGGTTGTCGCAGACTTGGAGCGTGATGTCGCGGTCGGCGTCAGCGACGGCGTGCTCGGGAGGTGCTTCGTAGTGGAGCGTTTGGCCCTTCGCGTCGGC
>JACPPM010000117.1 GCA_016191015.1 Acidobacteriota bacterium
CTCCGGAGATGACTGCTCCGTTCCTGCATTCCTCCCTTCCTGCTTTCCTGAGAGGGGGTTCGGAGGATCTCGCGCTCTCGAGAGTCTTGCCATTTCGTGTCAACACGCAACTTGTAAGAGACTAATCTCCCTGGATCTCCGTGTCGCCTCTGTGCACGGGACCTCAATGCGGCCGACCACCAGAACCGTCTTGTACCGTGGAGGGGGGGGAAATCGTTGACTTTGGCGCTGTGAATCACTACCCTGATCGCTGATGGCACCCGGACTCCGATCGGGGCGCGTCCCCTCGATTGCGCCCTTCTCCACACTGCTGCTGGCCTCGACCTGCTTCGGCCCAGTTCCGACCGCCCCCCATGAAAAGGTGTGAACTCGTGTCGGAAAAGGTCAGTCGCCGCGACTTTCTGATGGAATCGACCAAAGCGATGGCGGTGCTCTCCGTGTCCCCGCTGAAGATCGATGCCTCTCCCTCCTTCGATCTCGTTCTCAGGAACGGCACGATCATCGATGGCACAGGATCGCCGGGGGCCATCGCCGACATCGGGATCTCCGGGGATAGAATCGCCGCGATCGGGTCGATCGCCGCCGAGCAGGCGCGGCGGGCGGTCGATGTGCGCGGCCTGCACGTCGCCCCGGGATTCATCGACATCCACTCGCATTCTGATGGCTCTATCTTGGCCTATCCAGGTGCTGAGAGCCGGGTGTATCAGGGCGTGACCACAGAGTTGACGGGGAACTGCGGATCTTCGGCTGCGCCTATCAGCGGGCTGCGCGCGGCAGAAGCGCGCAACACGTGGCTCGCGGACGAAGGGATCAAGGCCGACTGGGATGATGTCGCCTCGTACTTGGAGACACTCGACAGGTCGAAGACCGCCATCAACCAGGCCCTTCTGCTCGGCCAAGGCACTCTGCGCGAAAGCGCCATCGGCATGGTGGATCGAGTATTGAGTACCGACGAGATGAAGCAGATCTTGCATTCCACGGAAGAAGGAATGGACCAGGGCGCCTACGGACTCTCCACCGGCCTGGAATACACACCCGGAACGTACACGCCGATCGAAGAGATTGTCGAAATGTCGCGCATTGTCGCGCGTTACGGCGGGCTGTACGCATCCCACACGCGGAACGAGGTCGACCGCCACCTGGAAGCCGTACACGAGGCCATCGAGATCGGGAAGCGTGCCGGGGTGCGCGTCGAGGTATCTCACCTCAAGGTGTGCGGCAGCCGCAACTGGCACATGCAGAGGAGCTCGATCGCGCTGATCGAAGCCGCGCGCGCGAGCGGAGTTGACGTGCTCGCGGATGCGTATCCCTACACCGCCTATTCGACCGGGCTGGACCTATTTCTGCCAGCGTGGGCGCGAGAGGGCGGCAGCCCGGCGATCGTGGAGCGGCTTCGCGACGCGAAGCTGCGGGCGCAGATGCGCATGGAGGCCGAGTCGTACATCCTGAAGCTGGAACCCGGCGGCTACGATCTAATCGTGATCAGTGATCTCAGATCAGAGCGCAACCGCGCCCTGGTTGGGAAGAACATGATCGAGATAGCCGGGATCTGGAAGATCGAGCCGGCCGAGGCGCTGATGCGCCTGCTGGAGGAAGAGGAGACGGGCGTCTCCTACATCGGTCACGCGATGAGCCCGGAGAACGTCGAGATGGTGCTCACGAGTCCCCTGGTCATGATCGGCTCGGACGGATCGACCATGGCACCGACCGGCCGGGCCGCTCAGACGCGACCCCACCCCCGCTCATACGGCTGCTATCCGAGAGTCCTGACGTTGTATTGCCGGGAGCGGCGGCTCTTCGACCTCCCCACTGCCATCCGCAAGATGACCAGCATGCCGGCGGATCAGATCGGGCTCGCCGACCGCGGCCGCATCGCTGCCGGTAAGAAGGCCGACCTTGTCATCTTCAGTGCCGAAGGCGTCCGGGACGGGGCCACATTCGACGATCCACACCGCTATCCGACAGGCATTCCACATGTCCTCGTGAACGGCGTCTTCGTGATCGAGAACGGGGTCCATACGGGCGCTCGCCCGGGCCACGTGCTGCGCAGGGGATGAGTGGTGCGCGAACGGTGCGCCGTCAGCTCTCTTCGGAGCTTCCCTGAAAGCGGTCCTCTTCCTCTGCGAAGAGAATGTTGAAGCTGGTCAGACTCCCATAGCATCCGGTGATATAGCCCTGCAGCTTGACCTTGAGGTCCTCCGGAATGCTGGTTCCGTTGATCTGCTGTTCGAGCACTCGCAAGCGGTTCCGCACCATCACCACCTTGTGGAAGAAGGTCTCGATCGGCCAGTTCTTCTCCTTCAGCTCGCGCTTTCCCGGCCGAAGCACCATCTCGCCATTGCGCCACTTTTCGGCAATCGGCACGGGGGTGAGCCCAGTTTCCTCGCGGATAATGCGGCGCAGCATCAGCTCGAGATCCACCGAATCGCCCCCCGATGCGTTGACATCTGACACTGGATACCTCCGTTCCTGTTCGGCCACGATTTCGGCCGGCTTGTCCACCGCTCGCTCAGCTCCATGGGGACGCACCGGGCGTTCGGCGGTCTCGCCGCCGCGGTAATTGTGCTGACTGCCGCAATAGCCGCAGATGACCCTCAGCGCCCGCCCCGCCTGATCCGCGACGATCACGCGGTGGATGCGGCTGGTCTTGCAGACGCGGCAGATGTCCGCAAGCGAATCCCCTGCACGAGCGAACTGAGCGCCGTCACTGCTCATCTTGTCCTCCCCACAACCCTGTCATCTTGGCAGAAATCGCGCGCGCCCGCCAGCTTCGCGCCTCCTGAAACATCCGCCGGATCTCTTGACAGATCGTCTCCATCCACTTACGTTTCCGGCATGTTCGTGACACGACCGATCGGCGCGGCGCCCCGAGCCGGCAGAGCCGGAGTGACGACGCCTCTGGTACCCATGCGGACGTCACCGTCGGCCCGGCCCCGCTCAGCACTTTGTCTGGTCTGGGGTACTGTTTGCTTGCTGCAGGCGATACCGACAGCTGTCAGCTCCGAGGAGGCAGCTCTGCTTGCGGTTCCTGCGCCACCGGTTCTGGCCGTCAAGCTGATCGCCCACCGAGGCGTACGGTCGGTGGCGCCCGAAAACACACTGGCGGCGATCGAGGCGGCTATTGCCATGGGGCTCGACTACGCGGAGGTTGACGTGCGCACCACCGCGGATGGGCATCTGGTGCTTCTGCACGATCCTGACGTCGACCGCACCACGAACGGGAGTGGGTTCGTCGTCGATCAAAGTCTGGAGATGCTGCGCCAGCTCGATGCCGGGTCCTGGTTCGATCCGCGCTTCGCCGGGACGAGGATCCCGACTCTGGACGAGGCACTGGAGGTTGCCGGCGACCGGATCGCCCTCATCCTGGACTGGAAGGAAGCATCGCCGCGAGCGCTGCTGGAGGCGCTTGGGCGCGCCGGTGGGTGCGGATCGGCCATGGTGCTCGGCAGTGCCAAGCGCGTCGCGAGTCTTGCGGCGCTCTCTTCCGATGTGCACCTGATCGAAGAGGTGTGGAAGCCGGAAGATGTCGACGCTGCCTTACGATCGGGGGTGAGGATCGATGCGATATCACCTCCTCTTGGCCTCGTGACGCGTCGCGTCGCGGAGTTGTGTCGCGCCTCCGGTGTCAGGATTTTTGCCGATATGCAGGGGGTAGGGGAGAGCTGCGAGCAGTTGGAGGCGGCGGTTGGCGAAGGGGTGGATGCCGTGTTGACCGACCACCCACGACTTCTGCTCGATTGCATCGCACAATCCCCATAGGCTAGATTGGTCACACGGACATCCGATGATCTCTTCGGAGGAGGGGTGTATGAAGTTCTTTCCTGGGGCTCCCGTGGTGGCGATTGCGGTGGCTGGGCTGATCTGGTCGAGCGAGATTGCGGCCAAACCGCTGTTGGTTTCCGGAAATCTCAAGAAACTGAATGACAAGGTCCGCGTTGCCATCAATCCCGCCGACGGCAACGCGCTCGCGGTCTGGGCGCAGGGCGACGCCGCCAACAACTCTTTCGGACGCGTCTACGGTGCCGAGTTGATCCGGCAAGCGGACGGCAGCTACATCGCTAACGCCCCCTTCCTCATCTCGCCCGACACGGGCAGCCACCAGCGCCCTGTCGTGAGGTACCTGACCAAGGCCGGGAAGTACCTGGTCGCCTGGGACACGTCCTACTATGATCTATCGTATTTCCTGACTCTCGATCCATTCGATGATCGTCCCTTTGCGCCCGCGGATGTCAATGCTCGCTCCTACTCACCGACGGGTGTGGCCGGGACGGCCCAGGGGACACTCGGCACACAAGCCAAGCTGAACGACGCCGCGATCACCCTGACCGCCGTTCCCAACATCGTCCCGCTCACGGCAGGCAGCCTCGATCGCGACACCGCCGCTGTTCGCGAGGACGTCTTTATCACGTATCTGGGGAGCAATGAGGGCGGGCCGGACGACCAGCACTGGGTCGTCGGCATGTGGGGAGGGCGTTGGGGGGTGCTGAAGGACGGCACCGCGGACATCACCAAGATCAAGAATGCGCAGATGTCATCCTGGGAGCTGATTGGCGTGACTTCAGGTGGACTCTTCTCCGGCGGAAAGATCTACTCGGCCGGCTTGCGTATGGATCTGGACGAAAACGGCGAGACAGGGCGAGGCGGCATCTGCCTGATCAATCCGAACAGCTACAAGGCGGAGCGTTTCGTTGTGACCGGCACCCAGGACCCGTACAAGAAGGCGCCGATGCCGAAGACCTTCGGAGACGTGATCTCCTTGGGATACCCTCCCGCCGTCGTGACGGAGCCGGAGGGGAGCACCTTCACTTTGGTGTCGCACAACAACGTCGATTTCAATCTGATGACATTTCAGAGCGACTTCTCGACGGCCAGCTTCAAGAAGGTCGGCACCGTGGCCGCTGCCAACACCCTGGTAGACCAGCGGTTCCTCACCGTCCGCGACAACACGAAGAAGACTCAGCAGGTATATGTTCTCTATCACACGACCGGCCAGACCTTTTTCTATCGCGCCCTGTCGTCCACGACGGGTGCCCCCACCGGGGGCGCCAAGGCGGCATTCGAAAAGATCACCGGACAGCTCAAGTGGATGGACGCTGGCACCTACGGCAAGAACGCGCTGGTTCTTTGGGCGCAGAAGAAGACGAAGAGCCTGTATGAGATTTACCTGAACACCTTCCCGATCAAGTAGGGCGCTTGGCGGCCTATTCTTGCCATCAAGTTGTAGACGCGGACGAATGATCCCGATCGGCTACGTCAACGTCCACGTGGTCTGCGCACGGCGCGCGCCCGTCGTCGCACCTTGGTGCTCTAGCGCGGCGCTTTCTGAACGCCGAAGATGTCCTCGTATGCGTATACCATTGCTGCGGTTGCGATAGGCGCGGTCACGAAAACGCCCACACAAAGGGCCAACATGCCGGCCAGGTTCAGCAATCCGGATACGATGAGAAGTCCGAAAATACTCCACCATTTCGCCGTCACGACTTGCCGGCTGAGCTCCATGGCCGGCCAGAACTCCATGCGCTTGTCCACGATCAGCATCAGCGTGAATGACCACGCCACCAGCAGGTAGATCCCGGGCAGCAGGCACAGAATCAACCCGATTCCTCCAAGGAGGCCCGACACGAGCTGACCGAGGAAGAGTTGGAGGAACGCGAGTGAGAACCCGGCGAAGGCTTCGTTCACACCAGACTGCTGGCCTCGGACACGTTTCAGAAAGAAGTAGTACAACCCACCCAGCAGCGGGCCGTTGACCACGATTCCGGCATAGACGAGGTTTGCCAACACCATCGTGACCCAGAGCAGTGCATTCACGCCGACGATCGGCCAGAAGTCACCCTTGACGAGCGCCCAGCCGCGTCCGATACAATCCCCGATGTCCACCTGATACCCACGTGAGATTATCTCCTTCGCACGCGCTGTCGGATCGACAGACCCACCTGGCGGGACTGGTGGGGCTAGCGGCACCCGGACAGCGCTCGATGCCAGCATCCCGGAGAGCTCGGGGAAACTCGACAGGGGGAGCCACTCCCCGCTATCCTCCTTCCGTGCCATTGTCCTCGCATTGATCCGGCCCTGTTCGATCCATTGCATCAAGACCTCGGCCGTGATCGGCCCGTATTCCTTGCCGTCTGAACCAATAATCCTGTACATCTTCAGAAATCCCTTCTCCTGCTGGTCCTCGCGCCTCGGTGAACACTGACGACCCTGATCGTGGACTAAGGCGGCGGGGCTCTCGAAGCTCGCACGATAGTTGCATCGGTTCCATCGATGCGGGGGCCGAGATTGCGATAAACGCCAAATGTCACGACGAGGGCCGCCAGCAACCACAACCACGCCCGCCCGTTGCAAACCATCGGCAACTCACGCCCCGACGTCACCCTGAGAAGCATGCGTGCGCCGTACCAGATCATGACGGGGAGAAGTGTGACGAAGAGAGCATTCAGCCGGACCGCCGCCTCGAAGTTCCCGTGCAGAAGCTGATGCACCGCCCGCTGCGAACCGCATGCCGGACACTCAAGCCCTGTAAGCCGGTTCAAAAGACAGGGCAAAAAGAAATCGTGGTTGCGTGGATCGAATGCATAGAAAAAGAGAGCCGTACCGGAGAGGGCACCAAGCGCCAGCCACGGAGAGAATCGTCGAGATGCGATGATCGGCGATTGTCGGCCCGTTTGCGAAATCATGTCGCCAGGAGAACCTCGCACGTAACCTAATCTAGCGGCACCGCGCTTGCAAGCGAATGTGAGCATCAACCAGGGTCACGGCAGGACTCCGGAAACCGCAGATTGCACAGATCGACTCGCAGGTGTCGCAGATGGCTTCGCGCCGACCCGACAGTGAGGAGGGTGTTGCTCGTCTGTTGAATGCTGGAAGAATCTGCGTAATCTGCCCGGAGATCTGCGCCATCTGCGTTTGCGTACGGAACGGACTCGCCCGAATCGGCGCCTCGACTTTGCCGCAGCCCTGCTGTGGGCGCGAGCGAGCCTTGCGCGGAGGGCGGTTTTTCGCATATTCTCTCGCCTCACATGCTGAGCGCAAAAGTCCTTCTTTTCGTTCTAATGGTGGCGGTCACGGTACCTATGGTGGTCGCATGGGCTCTGAGGCTGAGGCGGTCCGGAGCGAGGTCCGTGGATTGCGCAGGCGGCGAGCAACGTTCGACGCCCGCATGGATTCGGATCGCCATTGGATTCGTGACGAATTTCTTCGACACTCTCGGAGTCGGTTCCTACGCAACGACCACGACGATCTTCAGATTTCTGAAGACGGTCGACGACCGCGTCATCCCTGGGACGCTGACTATCGGCCACACGCTTCCCACGACGCTTCAGGCGTTCATCTACATCACGATCGTGCGTGTGGACATGGCGACGCTAGTATCCATGATCGCGTCGGCGGTGTCCGGTGCGCTGCTGGGCGCCGGGGTCGTCGCACGATGGCCTCGACGAAAGGTGCAGCTTGGAATGGGGTGCGCTCTTCTGATTGCCGTCTCCATCATCTTTCTCCGGCAGGTCGCAGATCTGCAAAAGGAGGCCGGGCCGCTCGGGCTCCATGGGAATCTCCTCCTGATCGGCGTCTGCGTGAACTTCCTGCTGGGCGTCATCATGACGATCGGGGTCGGTCTCTATGCTCCCTGCATGGTGCTGACGAGTCTCCTCGGGATGCAGAGCACTGCGGCCTTTCCGATCATGATGGGTTCCTGCGCTTTCCTGATGCCGTTGGCCGGACTCCGGTTCATGAAGGCGGAGAGCTTTTCCTCGCCCGCTGCCGTCGGGCTCACGCTCGGCGGATTGCCGGGCGTCGCGCTCGCCGCGTGGCTTGTCACAAGTCTCCCGGTTCGGACCATCAACTGGCTCATCATCGTCGTCGTTCTCTATACCGCGATATCCATGATCGTCGCGGCGACCCGGGACACCCCGAAGCCCCAGGTTCGGCCCTAGACGAGGTCGCGACGGCCCTGGTCCGGCGGGTTCGGACACATCTTGTACATGCAGGCGACTCATTGGACGCCAATCCTCCGAAATCGCTGTTGACGACGTGGGCGAGAGAAAGCTGGAGATCCCCGACGATGGCCGGAGCGCTCTGACCGCCATGCCAACCGCATTCGGTCACGCAGTGCTTGGGATCAGCGCTCTCGCGGTGTTTCCACAGGAGGCGTTGCCGAAGCGGAGCTGGCTTCTCGGGATCGCCGTATCGATTGCGCCTGATCTGGATGTCATCGCCTTCCGGTTCGGCATCCCATACAGTCATCCATTCGGACACCGCGGCTTCTTCCACAGTCTCCTGTTCGCCTGGCTCGTGGCCGCGACGGCGGCGATCGTGGCCTCGAGCCGATCCGAACCGCGCCGGAGACCTGCAGTGCTCGCCGCGTATCTTTTCGTCTGCGCTGCCTCTCACGGGCTGCTCGACACCCTCACCGATGGCGGCCTTGGAATCGCCATTCTGTCACCATTCTCGAACCGTCGGTTCTTCGCCCCGTGGCGACCCATCTCGGTCTCGCCGATAGGCCTGAGGCACTTCCTGCTTGGCCCGGCGGGCGAGGTCCTCCTGAGCGAGCTGCTCTGGATCGGCCTTCCCTGCATTGCTGTCGTTCTGACCGCGATGTACGTTCGTTCGCGGAAGCCGCGGCACGAGGGCTCACGCTGACTCCGGTCAGGAAAGGCCTCGCTCATTGCAGTGAGCAGCCTCCGGAGAGTTGACGATCCGCAGCATATTCTGTCGCAGCGGGCGAAGCGATTCCGGTCACCCGCTTGGCGCAGGAGCTTTCGTGATGGTACTCTCCCGGGAGATCAACGAGGATTTGCAGATGGGGTGAAGGTGGGAGTGCCCACGGATTGGGGCGAGGTCTTGGATCACCTCGGCAAGGTGGCGGACCGTCTCGCCAGATGCTAGTTCTGCACGAGGTCGGGGCTGTGCGCTGAGAGTGAGGAATGAGCCGAGCCGCTCGAATCGCCTGTGACGGCGGCTACTGGCACGTCACCCTTTGCGATCGGTCGACTGAGGCTGTCTGAGAATCCGAGCAGAGATCGAATAGCCAGCCACGACGCTGAGCACAGTCCCTCCGATGTCCCAAAAATCAAAAGTGTAGTGACCCCGTGCAAGAATCGGAGGACGGGGAAGAAGCTGGATGCGCTCTAATGCCACGGAGAGTGCCGCTACGAGGACCGTCATCTGGAGAAGAGTGAGGCGGGACAGCCGACCGGTGCTTGACAGCAGCAGGAACAGGAGACCAGCCGGCCCCAAAACGCTCGGGGCGATTCCAATAACCAAGCTGGTTGCCGGATGACCCAGGAGCCGCACAAGCTTGATCGCGACGATTGCCATCAGGCAGACCGAGCCCATCCAGATGAAGATCACCTTGTTCGCACCCGCGGGACGGTCACGGCGAACCTCGTCTTTCTGCAAATTCGGCTCAGCTGCGGGGCGGGCGGCGGGCGCTGAGGCGGCCGACTGCTACGAGGATGCCGAAGATGATGGCCTCCGGGCGCGGCGGGCAGCCCGGGATGTAGACGTCGACTGGGAGGACCCGGTCGACACCGCCGGCGCTGGCGTATCCCTCGCCGAAGATGCCGCCGGAGGCGGCGCAGGCTCCCACGGCTATCACCACTCGCGGATCCGGGACGGCCTCGACCGTGCGGCGCACGGCAGTCTCCAAATTACGCGTGACCGGACCGGTGACTACGACCCCATCCGCGTGACGCGGCGATGCGACGAAATCGATGCCGAGGCGACGAACATCGTACACCGGGTTCAGCAGAGCGCTCAGCTCCCAGTCGCAGGCGTTGCAGGAGCCCGCGTCGAGGTGGCGCAGGTGAAGGGATCGACCGAGCACGCGGTGGATCTCGGCAGAAGCGCGGGCGGCCTCCGCCTCCGGGTCGCGTGGCGGTCCCGCCCGCACAAAGGCGGTGTCCTCCGCCACGACCTCGATCCGCATGTCCGCGCGGCATCGCGCGGCGAGCTCGAAGTCTTTTCCCATCGTGATCGCGCCGGCCCAGGGATCCTCGGCACAGCGGCCGCAGAAGACGCACCGTGCGAGGTCGAGGGCGACGTGGCGACCTCCGGCGTCGAAACGCTCGGAGAGCGCGCCCGCGGGGCAGACGGCGGTTGGGGGCAGGTGGCTGCCGGGGCGAAGCACGGGCGCACCTCGAAAGCGGACGGGCGGCACGCTCGGCTCAGCCGGGTACCGGGTCGTGACCACTCCGGTGCGAAGTGCGTTCATGACTATTCGCAGCATGTCAGCGATCCGTGCACGAGTAGCAGAGCTCGAAGCTCTTGTTGACAAGCGGGAAGTCGGGGACGATCGCTGTCTCGGCAGCCAGGGCCACCGCGGGCCAGTTGTGGTAGCTCGGCGACCTCAAGTGATATCGCTCCACGCGTCCGCCCGCATCGGTGCGCAGCCAGTGGACCGCCTCGCCTCGCGGCGACTCGATAGCCGAGATCCCGATTCGTCCGCCCGGCACCGGCTCGCCGATCGCACCCCGCAACGGCCCGGGCTCGAGGCGCCGGACGAGCTCCCCGACGAGACGGATCGACTCCCGGACCTCCTCGGCGCGGACCGTCACGCGCGCCATCGCGTCGCCCTCCGTGGCCGTCACGACATGCAGTTCCGGCGGGCGAGAATCCCTGAACGCGCCGTGGGGATGGTCGCGCCGCGCGTCTCGGTCGACACCGCTCGCACGGGCCGCTACACCGGCGACGGCGAGGTCGATCGCCGCCTGGTGTTGAAGCAGGCCGGTGTCATCAAGCCGATCGACAACCGACGGATTGGCTTCGATGCGTCCCATCAGGTCGTCGAGCCCGGAGAGAGTATCCCGGAGCGTGGCGGCGAGGTCACTGAGCAGATCGTCCGAGAGATCGAGATTCGCTCCACCCGGGATCACGAGGCCCCGAAGGAAACGATTCCCGGCGATCCGCTCGTTCATCTGCTGCAGCCGCTCTTTCAAGCGCAAGCCGGTTGCCGTGCCGTAGTGGAATGCTGCGCCGGCGCACACATTTCCGACGTCCCCGACGTGGTTGTAAAGACGCTCCAGCTCGAGCGCGATGCTGCGGATGAGCCTTGCCCGTTGCGGTGCGTCGACCCCTGCGATCTGCTCGAGTGCTTCACAGTACCCCAGGCCGTGCGCAACCGAGCAAACTCCGCAGATACGCTCGGCGACGTAGAACGCGTCTAGTGGCGAGAGCCCTTCCATCCGCTTTTCCAGACCGCGATGCGTGTAGAACAGGCGCGCGTCGAGATGGAGGACGGTCTCGCCGACCGAAGTGAAGCGGAAGTGCCCCGGCTCGATGATCCCGGCGTGGATCGGTCCGACCGGGATCTCGAAGACGCCCTCGCCTTCAGCGACCATGTGCGGGAACTCCTCGGCGGGCTCGACCGGGACGCGCCGCGCCCCGTCGAAGGCTTTGCGGAGCGGGAAGATGCCGCGCGGCCATCCGTCGTGGAGCACGAGCGTGCGCGGATCGGGGTGGCCGACGGGGACGATCCCGAAGAGGTCCTGCATCTCACGCTCGTGCCAGTTTGCGGCGGGCAGCGACGTCGTCAAGGAGGGGACCTCCGGGCGCGCAGGATCCACGGACACGAGAAGCGTCACGAACTGGTCCGGGGCGCCGGGGGCGATAGGCTCGAAAATGTACCGCACTTTCAGATCGCCATCCGGCGTCGCCGTCTCGTCTGTCGCCACGACCGTCGCCAGGGCCATTGAGAACTGCCCGATGAGGACCGCAACCACCGCCGGGAGATCGCTCGCGCGACCGAGGCGCACGGTGAGGTCCTTTGGGCGCGGGCCGGCCTCAGCGATCACGGAGCCGACCGCGCCCACCTGCAGCGCATCAACGAGAGCAGTGTCAGCCAACGATGACCTCCGTGGCGCGCCGCAAGAGCCCGTCGAAGCTCGCGGGGATCGTCAAGCCGAGCAGGAGCATGATCGCGGCGAGCAGCAGCATCCCGAGCAGCGGGGAGGGCGCCTCGGCCTCGCGGCCCGCGGTCGCGGCGGGCTGGCCGAAGGCCATCGCTCCGGCATGATGGAGAAGGCCGGCAAAGATGATGACGACCATGGCGAGGAAAATAGCGATGGCCACGAAGTGACCCTGGCCGATCCCGGCGCGCAGCACGAGGAGCTCGCTGACGAAAATCGAAAAGGGCGGAACTCCGGCCAGGGACAGCGCGGCGAACATGAGGAGCGTGGCGCCGACGGGCGCGACGGCGAGCAGGCCTCGGATGATTCGCATGTCGCGCGATCCGTAACGGGCGATGGCCGTTCCAGCGGCGAAGAAGGCGAGGGCCTTGGTGATGCCATGGTTCATCACGTGCAGCAGTGCTCCGTAGGTACCGACTGGGCCGCCGAAGCCGAGGCCGAGCGCCACGATGCCGACATGCTCGACGCTGTGGTAGCCGAGGAGGCGTTTGAGGTCGTGCTGGGCCAGGATGAACGGGGTCGCGACGACGATCGATGTGAGACCGAAGACGAGCAGCACCTCGGCCGGGAATTTCGAGCCGCACGCGGCTGAGGCGATCGTCTGGAACCGGATGATCCCGAGGAGCGCGCATTTGATGAGGACTCCCGAAAGCAGCGCTGAGACTGGCGTTGGTGCCTGGCTATGGGCGTCCGGCAGCCAGAGGTGCATAGGCGCAAGACCCGCCTTGGTGCCGTAGCCAACCATCACGAAGATGAAGCCGATCCGGACGATGCCAGGATCGAGTCTGGGGGCGACCGCCATGATCGCCGACCAGCTCATCGCGCCCGCGCCGGCATGAACGTCGGCAGCTGCGGCATAGATGAGCACCGTGCCAAAGAGGCCGAATGAGATGCCGATGGTTGTCACGATGATGTACTTCCACGCTGCTTCCAGGCCGTGGTGATGTCCGTGGTAGCCGATCAGGACGGCCGAGGTGATAGTCGTGCCTTCCATGGCGATCCAGAGGACGCCGAGGTTGTCGGCGAGGACCGTCACGACCATCGTGGCGACGAAAGCATGCACGAGAACGAAATACGATCGCAGGGACTCGCCCTTCATGTTGCCGACCGCCACCGCCTGCTTGAGCCACCCTACGGTGTAGATCGAGACGGCCAGGGTGCAGACGACGAGGAGGAGGAGGAAGACGAGGCCGAGGTCGTCGACGCGGAAAACGCCGAACGTCCGTGGGCCGCCGCTCGCGACACCGCGGACGAGGACGAGCGTCAGTGCGAGAAGGACCGTTGAGCCGCCGATGTCGAGTGCCGAGAGGATTCGGCGGTCGCGCGTTGTGAGCATGAGCAGGGCCGTGGCGGTCGGGACGAGGGGGAGGACCCAGAGGAGTGTCTCAGCCACGGCTCATCCCCTCAGTCGATCCAGGTCGGCGATATCGGCGTCGACCGTCGACCGGACACGGAGCACCATGATCGTCATCACGAGCGCGGCGAGGATGACGTCGAGGATCACGCCGATTTCGATGATGAGCGGCATGCCCTGCGTCACCGCCATCGCCGTGAAGAATATCCCGTTCTCCGAAGCAAAGAGACCCACCATCTGGGTCAGCGCCGTCATTCTGGTGGCCATGACCAGCACGCCGGTCAGAGTCAGGGCGATGCCGACAGGGAGCGCGTTACCGGTGATTGCTTGGCGTACGGTGCCGAGCGAGGCACTCAGGTGGAACGACATCACGACGATGACGACGGCGAGGGCGAGTGTCGCGGCAATCGGGATCACCGGCTCCACCTCGCGCCGCACGTTCATCCTCCGGACGACCCAGTGGAGCACCGAGGGTAGCACGATGGCCTTCACGACGAGTGTGATTCCGGCGATCACCCAGAGGTCGATGTTGCCGGTGGCCGCCGCGAGAACCCCGCCTGCGATGGCGATGAGAAGCGACTGCGCGGCCACGGCGTAGATGGCTCGGTAGACCTGACCTGCGGCGACGATGAGGATCATCGTGAACAGCAGCAGCGCGCCGATGTCGTCGATGATTGCATGGACCATCTCGGTGCTCACAGGATCCTCAGCGCCAGCGCCGTGAGCGCGCATACGAACCCGACTCCGAGGTACTGTGGGACCCGGAAGAGCCGGAGCTTGGCATAGGACGACTCGACGAGGGCCAGGAAACCCGCGAGCACGAGGATCTTCACTGCGAACGCGCCGGCTCCGAGGAGGAGGCCCATGGCACCCGCGCTCTCCGTCGGACCGAACGGGAAGAAGAGAGCCGACACGAGACCGAGGGTTACAATCTGGCGTGCGTGTGAGGCGAGCAGCATGCAGCCGAGCCCCGGACCGGAGTGTTCGAGCAGCATCCCTTCGTGCAGCATCGTGAGCTCGAGGTGAGTGTCCGGATTATCGACGGGGATGCGGCCCGTCTCCGCGGGGAGGAGCACGAGCATGGCTGCAAATCCCAGGAAGTCCGCGGCTCGCCATGAGAGGATCCAGGATGTCCCGCGGTGCGCAGCGAGGGCGCCGAGCTCCGTCGTCCCTGCTGCCAGGGCAGTCGAGAACACAACCATCATCAACACAGGCTCGACGAGCGGCGCGATCGTCATCTCGCGCGAGGCTCCCATGCCGCCGAAAGCGCCCCCGGCGTCCAGAGCACCGAGGGCCGTGAGGAAGCGAGCCAGGGCGAGGAGCCCGAGAAGCATGATCGCGTCGCCCATCGGAAAAACCGGCGGCGCCGCGCGCATGACCGGAACCAGTGCGCCCGCGGCCACAGTGGCGGCGAGCACCAGCACCGGGATCGACCGGAAGAACCCCGACGCCGTGTCCGCCTGCACGGTGCCCTTGCGGAGCAGCTTTCTGATGTCCCGGTACGGCTGAAGGACCCCGGCCCCCTGGCGGCACTGGAGCCGGGCCTTGATCTTTTGGATGATGCCCGTGACCAGAGGCCCGATCAGCACGAGAAGGGCCATGTCGAGCAGCACGATCACGACCGAAATCTCACCGCTCATCATCGGCCCACACCGAAAAGAAGCAGCGCCACGAACAGGGCCCCGAGCACGAAGCCGATGTATCCGTGGATGCGGCCGGTGCTACGGAGGCGAATGATCCGGGAGAGCAGGGTGATACCTCGCTGAACGCGGTGATAGACCTGCGTCTCCGCGACGTCGACGACCTCTCCATAATAGTGGATACGACTGGCGACGTAGGGCGTCCCGGCTGTTTCGCGAGTCACCTCGCGGCGCGGGCGGTATAGTGCCGCGAAGACGAGCCGTAGCGGTTTGGCGAAGGCGGTCGCCGTGTAGTCAAAACGCTCGGTGGGGCTCATCCCACACGTCCACGTCGGTGCCTCGCGCCGTGCGACGCCGCTCGATCCGCGGCGCAGAGCCCAAGCCAAAGCGGCAAGGGCGATCAGGAGCGCGGTCAGAACGGTCATCGAAATGGCCGTGGCGCCGGTTCCCGTAAGCGCCAGCTCCGCCGATAGAACAAGCGGTCCTCGGATCGAGACGACGGCGCTGGCCCCGGGGCCGTCGAGCAGCGCGGCCGTTGGCGCGTCAAGCAGCCGCACGGCGTAGCCTGGAGCGACACCGAGCACGACGCACAGGGCCCCGAGCCACACCATGCCGGCGATCATCGACGCCGGCGCCTCCGTGGCGTGCTCGGCGTGGGATGTCCGCGGGCGGCCGAAGAAGGTCACGCCGAACGCCTTCGCGAAACAGGCGGCGGCGAGGCCTCCGGTGAGCGCCAGCATCGCCGCGGAGAGGACGATGGCGAGGCCGGCGGGCCCGTGGAAGTGTCCGGCGCCGCCGAGAAGGGCCTGGAAGGTCAGCCATTCGCTCACGAAGCCGTTGAGCGGGGGGAGGGCCGAGATCGCCACGGCTCCGAGAAGGAACAGCCCAGTTGTCCAGGGCATGCGACGGGCGAGCCCGCCAAGCTCCTCCATGTTGCGGACGTGGGTGCGGCAGAGGACGCTGCCAGCGCCAAGGAAGAGGAGGCCTTTGAAGGCGGCGTGGTTGAGGGTGTGCAGGAGTGCGGCGGTGAGGGCGAGGGTGGCGAGAGCGACGCCCGCCGCCTCACGGCGGCAGAGGACCATCGCTAGTCCGACTCCGATCAGAATGATCCCGACATTCTCGACGCTGTGGAAGGCCAGCAGACGCTTGAGGTCGTGCTGCTGGAGAGCGTAGAGCACTCCGACCACGGCCGACGTGGTGCCCAGGACGAGCACCGTCCATCCCCAGGAGGGCGGAAGCGGTCCAGTCACGGGGGCAAGGAGGTCGAATGCGAAGCGGAGGATTCCGTAGATCGCGACCTTGAGCATCACGCCCGACATCAGGGCCGACACATGGCTCGGAGCCGCGGGGTGTGCGCGAGGGAGCCAGACGTGGAGCGGGACGACGCCAGCCTTGGTGGCGAAGCCGCCAAGCGCCAGGAAAAAGAGTGCGGTTCGGGTGGTGGCATCGAGGCCGCCCGCTGCGGCGCGAAGGGCCGCGAAATCGAACGCCCCGGCCCGCTCGGTCAGAGCGAAAAACGCGATGAAGAGCAGCGCTGTGCCTCCGTGGGCCATCACCATGTAGAGATGCCCCGCCCGCGCGTTCTCGCCATCCCGGTCGTCGGAGACGACGAGGACGTAGCTGGCAAGCGTCATACCCTCCCAGCAGAGAAGGAATGTCAGCGCGTCGCCGGCACAACAGAGGAACGACATGCAGCCCAGGAAAACATTCAGCGCGAGCACCTGTGCGGCTTGGCGCGCCCGTCCCGCGTCGGGCGAGTGCGCACGCAGGTAGGCCGGCCCGTAAAGGGCCGCCGCGATGGCAACGAGTGAGATGACTAGGAGGAAGTAGGCCGAGAGCCCGTCCATCGAGAGCGAAAGACGAGCGAACGGGAAGAGGACCGGAAGCGGCAGGGTGAGCGTACGGCCTTGGTCGCCAAGAAGCACGCCGAGAGAAACGCCGAGCCCGGCGACAGCACCGGCAAGCGCGGCCACGTGCCCCGCCGCGATCGCAAGCCGGCCGGACCACCGCGCCAGGACGAGCGTGAGCGCTCCTGCCCCATAGCACGAGGCCATGAGAATCGTCCCGGTCAGCAGAATTGCCGGGTCTGGTGGCGAAGACATCACGCGGGCATCAGGCGGCGAGCCGTCGCGTGGCGTCCTGCTGCATCAGCGCGTACGGTACCCCGAACGCGGCTCCGCCGCGCCTCAGAGCGTCCGACCCGCTTCGCGGGCCTGGAGCGTGGAGCGTGAAAGCGTTTCCTGCCATCCTGCGCGGCTCGGACAAGCGGTCCGTTGCTGCCTTCCTCCCTTCCTGCTTTCAGGAGTGGGGTCTGGAAGGTCTCGCCCGCCCTAGATTCCTGCCACTTTGTGTTAGCGGTCAACTTCTTCGACATTAACAGCGTCGTGCCGGGCCGATGGCCGACACGAGCAGGCTCCGGCGATAGAGACATTCCCTTCCACCCTCACCATCGCGGGAGTGGCTATTCGTCTGAACGCTCCTCCAACAGGCAAATCAGAGGAAATCGGATGGACGCTGCGTAGTCCCAGTCTCGGTGTCATCCGTGGGAACGATAGTGTCTGGAGATTTGGATGTCAAGGACCGCCGCGTGCGCTCAGGGCCGCGGCAAAGTCGAGGCGCCGATTCGGGCCAGGCCGTTCCGTGCGAAACCGCAGATGGCACAGATTCCCGCGCAGATGACGCAGATTCTTCCAGCATTCAACCGGCGAGCGACTTGCGCCTCACTCTCGGGTCCACGCGAAGCAATCTGCGACATCTGCGGGTCAATCTGTGAAATCTGCGGTTTCCGGCACTTTGCCGTTAACCTTGGCGTGTGCTGAATCGGCGCGATCTTCGAGGGGGCTCGTTCAGCGCTGTGACGGGGGCTTCTGAGTGATTGGCGGGGGCTTGGGGCCGGCGGGCGGCTCGAATGATGCCGCGAGTCCGCCGGACCTGACCCAGACATCGATGAGATCGTCTGAAATGCCTATCCTCAGGTGGATCTCCTGGCAGAGCTCGGTCGCAGAAAGCTCTTTGCTCACGAGACCCTGCGCTGTCTTCGAGAACAGAGTGTTGCCCATGAGAACCTGCAGCTCGCCGGGGCGGTTGCGCCGGGCGTAGAGGCGCTGGTTGAACGGGCTCCGCTCTCTCGAGGCCTCATAGCGCGCGAGGTAATGGGCGTGGTCGTCCGGGTCGACGAGGAGCCGGCAGGGCATATAGGTGGAGAAGGCCGGCATGTCGACCCAAACGACATGGGTCCCATCGATGGGCTCGACCTCTGCCGCGAAAACTGGATCGGAGTGGACGAACACGGCGTCGCTCAGCGGCAGGGGCGCGTTCGTGAGCATGGAGGAATCCAGCAGCCAGTCACTGCCATCGATACTGACCTTCACACTCGCGTGATTGACGACCCCAACGTCACGCATGGAGCCGGCGACGCGCCGCGCTTCGAACCCGAGCGAGTGCACCAGCTCGAAAAGGGCGTTGCTGGTCGGCCAGCACGTTCCGCCCGTGCCATGCTCGAGCCATCTGCAGAAGAAGTCCCGCGCATCCCCACCGGGGAGAGGTTGCGCCGCAGCCGTGCGAAGAGCGATCATCTTGCGCACATTGTCGAATGGGACGCGGGTGCACCACGCATCGTAAAGCGCTCGGAGGCCCTCCAGATCTCTCGACGGAGCAGTTGCAAACCCGAGGCGAGCGAGCACTCCTCCGCGCAGGTCATCGCTCAGGACCCCGGAATGCCCACCCGAGTTCACCCCACGAAAATATGGCGATCTCAGGACGGTGTCAAGCTCGGGAGCGCGAACCGATACCACGGGGCCGTCTGCGCGGCACCTGCCGCGCCGTCACGGCAGGCTCGCGACTCAGACCCGGAGGCCGTGGATACGCGGGGTCCCCGAATCCGCGGCTTAGCCGCGGATTTGGGGGGTCGATCCATCCTTGTGAACATGTCCGGGGCGTGCTACGTTTGGCCCACGCACTTCAATGTTGATCTCGCTGTCGCATCTTCATTTCTCACAGAAGCTCCGGAAGAGCGCCTGATGGCCCAAGTGGCCGTGCGGAGGGGTCCTCGAAGCTGCGTCTTCCTTGTCTTCCTCCCACTCCTCCTGACGACGCCACGATTCATCACCGCGGCGAAGAGCAGCTTCCCGCCGGGTCAATTCCTCTTCCGCACGTATGCAGGGACGGAAGGACTGGGTAATCTGGCGATCGGACACCTGGTACAGGATAGCGAAGGATTCATCTGGGCCGGCACCGAGGACGGTCTGTACCGATATGACGGGAGCCGCTTCCAGCGGTACGACACTCGACAAGGGTTGCCGTCCGACTGGATTACATCGCTCCATGTCGCCCCAGACCGGACTCTATGGGTTGCTACCACCCACGGAGTTGCACGCCGGAGCGGCAGGGGATTCGTCCCCGTTCCCTTGGCGGGCGATGCCGCTGATCTCGCACCGGAATGGATCGTGACTGGGCCCGGCGGGCGCATTTGGATTGCGACATCCCGCGGACCGGTCTCCCAGCACCTGGACGGTTCTTTCGCGATAGTCGCCGGGTGGGCTGGGGGAGAAGCATCCGCACTCTGGGCTCGATCAGATGAGGCCAGCGTGTTCGTCGCACGATCTGGAGAAACCGACTCGCCCGTGCGTGGGAGCGTCTATGAGTGGGACAGGGGACGGTGGCGTGAGCTCGAGGGTCCCGGAGACTTCGGGCGCGAGCGCATTGACGCGCTGGCCCGCGATCGCGACGGGAACCTCTGGGCGCGCACTCTCCAGCGTCTTTGGGTACTCCCTTCAGGCGCCGCGCGATTCGCGCCCACCGCGCGTGAGATTCCACCGTGTACGTCGCGCGGAAGTATCGACACGGGAAGCCGCGGCGATCTCTGGTTCCCGACAAACCACGGGCTCTACCATCAGGACGGTGGAGCCTGGTCATCGGTGACGGTCGATACGGGGCTGCCGACATCATGGGCCCGGGCGGCGATGGTGGATCGGGAAGGATCGCTCTGGGTAGCCAGTGACGGCGTGCATCGTCTGCTGGGGCGCGGCTATTGGACCGCGTACACGCTCAGAGAGGGGCTGACCTCAGAGGCGGTCCGGGCGGTTTTTCGGGATCGCTCGCATCGGCTCTGGGTGGGCTGCGACGCGGGCCTCCTTCGGGCCGCCCCCGATCGATTTGAGATTGTTCCGGGCACGGAGAGGAGCAGCATTCGGAGCATTATCGAAGGACCGGATGGATCGATCTACGCGGCGGGCAGCCCGCCAGGCATCCTGGTTCTTCGAGGTGGGGTGGTGTCGCGGATCGGAGCTCAGGAGGGGATCGCCGGCAAGCGGGTCCTTCGGCTCTTGGTGGATTCAGCTGGGACGCTGTGGGTGGCGACCGACTCGGCCGGTCTCCTCCGCGCAGTTGAAAGGAGGGGGAGTTGGAGATTCGTGCGGGAGGATCTGCCCTATGGGGTGTCACAGGAGGTGATCTCGGATCTTCATCTCGATACCGCTGGACGCCTCTGGGCGGCGGGCTCCGAAGGGCTCGCGGTGCTCGAAGACAATCGATGGCGCCGGTTCACGCGGCTGGACGGACTCCGTTCCACTCATGTCGCATGTGTAAGCAGTACGAAGGCGGGAGAGCTGCTCGTCTCCTATGTCGACGCCTCCGGCCTCCTGCGCGCCTCCTACCGAGGGGCTCGACTCCAAGTGCTGGGTCACCTCGAAGAAGGGGAGGGCCTCGGAGGAGGCAAGGTGTACCTGATGGGGGAGGACAGCCTGGGGCGCCTTTGGGTGGGGACGGGGCGGGGAGTGGACGTCATCGAGGGTGAGACCAGCGAGCACTTTGGCGCCGGCGATGGGTTGGTCGGCGAGGACTGCGCCTCGATGGCCATTCTTGCGGAGGAGTCCGGCGATGTATGGATCGGAACGAGTGCAGGTCTCGCGCTTTTCGATGGGCGGAACTACCGTCGTCCTCGACCGCCACTCGTGACTATCTTGCGCGCCCGGCTCGGGCGGGGGGAGGTTGATGTGCCGGCGCCCCAGCCTCTCGTCGTGCCGTGGCGGCGCAACTCACTGGGCGTGGAGTTCGCAGGTATGACCTATGTGCACGAGGAGGCGGTCGGGTATCAGGTGCGGCTTGACAGCATCGATACGGATTGGCAGCCCATTTCGACTCGGGAGGCGCGCTATCCTGCCTTGCCGGCGGGGGAGTACGTGTTCGAGGTTCGGGCCAGGATTGACCGGGGAGCCTGGGGCCCTGCCGCAAGCTTCGGCTTCGAAGTGCAGGCAGCCTGGTGGGAGACCTGGTGGTGGCGCGGTTCGATGATTCTGGTGTTCTTTCTCGCCATCGGCGTCGGCATACGCTGGAGGCAGAGGCATCTCAGGCGGCGCAACGAGGAGCTCGAGGCGTCGGTTGAGGCGAGAACAGCGGAGCTCGCCCACCTGAATGCGCAACTTCAGGAACTGAGCCTGACGGACCCGCTGACGTTGCTGCACAATCGCCGTTACCTTGGTGCGACGATGCCCGACGAATCCGCCCGGCTTGTTCGAATCCACGAGGACATCCAGTCAGGTCGAGTCGATCTGCACAACGACAATATCCACCTTGTCTTTGTCATGATAGACGTGGATCACTTCAAAAACGTCAACGACGAATACGGCCACGGGGTCGGCGACAAAGTGCTGCAGCAGCTAGCGTCGATACTCCGGCGCGCCTGCCGTAAGTCGGATCTCCTGGTGCGGTGGGGCGGTGAGGAATTCCTCGTCGTCGGGCGGAACTCGAGCCGCAAGGGTGCGGCGCTGTTGGCCGAGCGTATCCGGGCCGCGGTGGAAACGACCTTGTTCGATGGCGGCGACGGGTTGCAACTCCATTGCACCTGTTCCCTCGGCTACGCCTCGTTTCCGTTCGCGCCGCGCGATCCCACTTCTCTCGCATGGGAGCGCGTGGTCGATCTGGCCGATTACTCTCTGCTCGCCGCGAAGCGCTCCGGCAGGAACGGATGGGTCGGATTGGCTGCATCGGACAATCTGGATCCCATCGATGTGCAGGATATCAATGCCGTGTCGACCCCGGAGTTGGTAAGGGCCGGTTCGCTGCATGTCGATTCGTCCTTCGCGGACACGGCCTCATTGGAGTGGGAGTGATGTCGGGCGATTGGGTACGGCCGGTACATTTCGGCAGCTCCCTCAGTTAGAATCCTGGAGGGAGATGGCATGGACGACCCTCGACTGACAGCCCGGCTTTCCATTTCGACCCCGGCGGGACTCGGTGCTCTCTTGCCGGAGTCGGACGCGGGGGCGCTCACACACGTTGACGACAGGAGGGTTTCTGCGCAACTCGTCGAACAGGCACGGATTCTGTCTTTGATGTACGACATCGGCAAGGAGCTGACCTCGATCTTGGATCTCGAGGCGCTTTTGCGGGCCATCGGCGATCATGTGAAGCGGTTGGTGGACCACGACCTGTTCAACGTGATGCTTCTGAACGAGGAGATACAGAGGCTCGAGCACAGGCTGACTCTGCAGTATGACGAACGGATCAACCTCAGAAGGACGCTGGCATTGGGCGAGGGGCTCTGCGGCACGGCCGCTCTCGAGCGGAGGCCGGTTCGCGTGGGCAGCGTCTCCAGCGATCCGAGGTACATCCTCTGCGACGGTGGGCTGGGGGTGCAGTCGGAGCTGGTGGTCCCGCTGATCGTGAAGGACCGTCTGTTGGGAGTCCTCGATTTCGAAAGTCTGCACCCCGACGCGTTCACGCAGGAACATGAGCAGGTGCTCGCGACACTTGCGTCCACGGTGGCCATCGCAATGGAGAACGCGCTTCTCTACGATCAGCTGCGCAGAGCCGAACGGCGCAGAGGTGAGGATCTCGAGCAGGCGCGAGAGGTCCAGCGATTGCTCCTGCCCAAGGAGACGCCGCAGATACCGGGAGCTGAGATCGCCGTGCTCTATATCCCCGCGCAGGAATTGGGCGGAGATTTTTTTGATTTTCTTCCGTACGGCGACGGGCGCATGGCCATTGCGGTTGGCGACGTGGCTGGCAAGGGACCAGCGGCGGCTCTGCTCGCCTCCATGGGAGTGGGCATTCTGCGGGAGCACGCCGGGCACCATCCGTCTCCCCCGGCCGAAATGTTGGCGGACCTGAACGGCCACCTGCAGACTGCCGGCAGCGCCGGCCGATTCATCGCACTGGTACTCGGTGTCTACGATTCAGCCACGCGCGAGCTCTGTCTGGCGAGTGCAGGATTCCCACACCCGATCCTCGTGCGCGACAACATGGCGACTCCGGTCCTGGTCGGGGGAGTGCCGCTCGGTCTCTTGTCGAGCTCGTCTTACGAACCGGTCCGTCTGCACCTCCAGCCGGGCGACGTTGTTGTCTTCTGTTCCGACGGCATCCACGAACAAACCAACTATGTCGAGGAGGAGTTCGGTGTCGCCCGCCTCGCCACGCAACTGGCCGCAATGTGCCAGCAAGCCACGGCTGGACGCATCGCCGCTGACATCGTCAAGGCAATCGACCTCCATGCGGGGGGCGGGGCTGCTGCACGAGGGTTCACCGACGATCGTACGATCGTGGTGCTTCGGGTGACCGGCGCTTCGTCGTAGCACGCGGGCTACGGCCCACGTGTCGCATCAAACGAGGCCGAACCCGAACAACCGCAGATTTCGCGCCCCCATTCAGCCCGCGTTGTCGCGCCCCTTCGCGAGATACGTCACGAACCGCTCGGGCCCTTCCCGGACCGTGTGTGTTCGGTATCCCTCACCCTCGAATGTCTCGATCAACGGCGTCGGCCTGAAGCTGCTCCGAAGGGATAGGATCTCTCCCGGCGCGAGCGTGCGGAGCTCGCGGCTGACCGTTCCCAGCGGGTGCGTGCCGGTCGCGAGCATCTGGTCGGCGTCGACCTCGATGCGCACTCGGGTCGGATCGAGCCAATCGGGGGGCGCAGTCGGCGCATCGGGATCGACTCCCTGGACGGACTCCACTCCCGGCTTCTCGGCTGTCGCCTGACCGACATGTTGCCGGAGCATCGCAACAAGCTCTCGTATGTCGATCCCGCCGATTTTGGCAGCCTGGGCGATCGTGGCGACTTTGGCCACCGTCTTCCGCAGAATCGGGTTCTTCAGCTTCTTGAACTCGGGGACCCGTGCGACTAGGACATCTTCGAGATGAGGGTAGGCATCCAACAGCGCTCCGATCTTCGTTTCAGGCGTGATGATGAGCTGCTCGGGTATCACAGCTGAGCCTCGGCGGCGTCGTACTCGAGCAGCCGGCGTTCACCTTCGAGTGTGCGGAGCCGGGTAAGATCCTGAGTGACCTCGAGCGTTCCGAGGTACTCACCCTTCTGCCCACGCACAGCCAGATACCTGATCATCACGAACCGGCCGCGGAAGTTGATCCAGAAATCGGCCACCGATTGTTTTCCGGATCGGAAATCCGAGATGATCTGCTGAACCGCGCCGATGCTCCGTGGTGGGTGGCAATGCTGGACTTTTCTCCCGATCACCGCCCTGCTCCGCGAGAAGATCCGCTCACGGCCTTCCGAGAAGTAGCGGACCCGGTCGTCGGCGTCGACGAAAGTCAGGTCGGCAGGGAGGACCGAGAAGATCCCCATGAGCTGCTCGAATGTCAGCGCACCGGTCGGGAACTGCACTGCGCGTTCTCGGGGCAACTCCACGGTCCTCTCGGGAACCACCGAATCGGGCGGGGCATAGCCCTCGAGCGGCTCCACCAGACACCATCCGAACTGCGGTGAATTCCTCCAGACCTCCCCCCACTCATCCTCCGTCAAGGCGTCCAGTGAGATCGGTAGCAGGATGCGTTCTTCCTTGAAGATCATCTCCTCGACAGCGCGCAACGCGGGGACGGCCAGCGTCTCAGCGACCATCTTCCACTCGGCAGCGGAAGCGGAGCCGGCCTGCAGCGCCTCGCCCAGCGCCTTCAGCATCTCCCGTACCTCATCATCCTTGGCCCACATCACCTTCGACGGGCCCGTGATGCCGTGCTTTTCGAGATATGGAAAGAGGACATTCTCCTTGCGCAGATAATGCTTGTCGACGTCCATCAGCTCGTTGAAGTCTCCTCGCAATCGATCGAGGACGCCGTCAGGCTGGGCGTCATCCGGAAGAGCGTCGATCTCTTCGATGATGGCCTTCATCCTGCTCGTGACCACGCGGATGGCCTCGTTCTCCCGCCTGAATGTATCGACCGGGTGCCCCGGCGCCGCTCCCCGCTCTTGTCTCTCCGCGATGAAATCCCTGAGCACCTGCGAGTGCAGATCGCACATCGACTTGATCTCCTCGACCTGCATCCCTTCCGCCATCAGCTCCTGTTCCATCGCGGCGATCTCCGATGCATCGGTCTCCCGGATCAGTTCGGCCAGCCGCCCCTTCACCTGCTCGGGAGCAGTTCCCGCGTGCAGCTCCTTGATGATGTGCTTGAGAGTGCGGATGCGGAACGCTCTGTTGTCTATCAATTCACTCATTGTTGACTCCGTTTCGAGCCGTCAGCTCTTGGCTATCAGTTCTTGGATCAGACTCTTATTGTTGTGCCGATGTGTTGGGAGAGGGCGCGTTCGTATACCAGGGCGGCCACGGCGACGTCCTCCAGGGCTATGCCGCAGGACTTGAAGAGCGTGATGTCGGAGGCGGACGTGCGTCCCGCGACCTTGCCGCTGATGACCTCCCCAAGCTCGTAGGCCTTCTCCCACTGCCAGATTCCCTTGTCGGCGGGGATGATCAGATCGCCTGCCTCCGTCCGCGCCTGCTCGATCGAATCGACCGCGACGACTGCGCTCCGCGTCACAACCGACTCCTCGATCTCGCTCTTGTGTGCCCAGTTGGCGCCGATCGCGTTGACGTGGGTTCCAGGTTCGATCCACTCACCGCGCAGCACCGGCTCGCGCGTTCCCGTCGCGGTGATGACGATGTCGCGGCCCCGTGCCGCGTCTTCCGGTGCGGCGACGGGCGTCACTCGCACTCCAAGCCGCTCGCTCATCCGCTCGGAAAACGTGTCACGGTGCTGTCGATCGCGCGAATAACATCGGATTTCGCGGACCGGACGCACAGCGCAGATGGCTTCGAGCTGGGATTCGGCCTGCCAGCCGGACCCGAGAATTCCAGCGGTGGCCGCATCAGCGCGTGCCATGTATTTCGTGGCCACGCCGCTGGCGGCACCGGTGCGGCGTTGACCGAGGCGGTCTGCAGACATGATCGAAACCAGCGCGCCGCTCTTGGTTTCGAAGAGCCAAAACCAGAAACGAGTCTCGCCAAAGGACGAGTAAGCTTTGAACCCGAAGTAACCGCGCGATTCCCAGGCAGCCGGCATGACGTGCAGCACGCCACCTCGCATCCTGACTCGCTGGCGTGGTCTGTTGACAGCAGTCTTCTGAGCGAGCGCCGCAAATGCCTCCTCGACGGCGCCAATCGCATCCGGCATCGGTAACAGACCTTCGACCTCGGTCTCGTTCAAGTACAATGCCATCTCTCTGCTTCCTTTTCTGCCTCACTGGCGCATCATTCCATCACTCAAGCGGACACCATGGAATGATCTAAGTCAAGCGACCTGGAAGCGAAGACAAGGCTACGGCAAAGTCCCGGAAACCGCAGATTCCACAGATTGACTCGCAGATGTCGCCGATTGCTTCGCGCCGACCCGAGAGTGAGGAGCAAGTTGCTCGTCGGTTGAATGCTGGAAGAATCTGCTTGATCTGCGCGGAAATCCGCGCCATCTGCGGTTTCGCACGGAACGGCCTCGCCCGAGTCGGCGCCTCGACTTTGCCGCAGCCCTGGAAGCGAAGAGATCTCACCACAAAAGGCACAGAAATCACAAAGTCAATCTTCTTGTAGCGAAAGCTGCTTCATCACCACTCTTCCAAACCTTCCCTTTGTGCCTTTTGCGTGTTCTGTGCTTTCTGTGGCTGATCTGCCTGGCCAGTTACCTCAATTCTCTCCACGGGCATGGATATCGCTGCGATGTCATGATACGTTGCCGAACTTGTGAGCTGAAGTACTCGGTCCGGCTGAGACAGCGGTTCGAGGAGGGCAACTTCTTCCTCGATGTGCGTTTGTTGCCCATGGTGAATGCCAGCCGGGCTCCCCTCAAAATCCTGATTCTCCAGCTTGTCAAATGCTGTTATCCCTGGCACGGAACTTGCTTTTCTTCAGCGTGGACAAAGCCAGGAGGCGAAGATGGAGACAACCCCGACGACCAACTCGAGCAACATCGATCCGAATCTGCTCAACGCCCTCACGAACAGCACCTCGATGGGCAAGGACGATTTCCTGATGCTGCTCGTCTCGCAGCTCCGGAACCAGGATCCGCTCGAACCCTTGAAAGACACCGAGTTCGTGACGCAGCTCGCGACCTTCAGCTCGCTCGAACAGCTCGCGAGCATGAACGCGACGCTGATGAAGATCGAGCAGCTCCTGACCACGCCCGCGACGACAACCGACGACACGCAAGGAACTTAGGCATGGCCATGCGTCGGCGCGGACACGATGAGGAAATCCGGTCAGCAGAGGAGAGTATGCAATGTTGACTTCGTTCTATTCTGCCCTGACGGGGCTCAATGCCAATGCACTCTACTTGAGTATCATCGGCAACAACCTTGCGAACCTGAACACGATCGGGTTCAAGGCGAACATCACGACGTTTGGAGATCTGCTCTCGCAGACGATGACAGGCGGCGTTGCCAACGGCGCGGGCAACCCGCTCCAGATCGGCCTTGGTACGCAGCTCCTTTCGACCACCCCTCTGTTCACGCAGGGCAGCCTGATGACGACGGGTGAGGCGACGAGCATGGCCATCCTGGGCAACGGGTTCTTCATCATGGAGGATATCAACGGCACGATCTCGTACACTCGCGCCGGCAACTTCACGCTCGACAAGGACGGCTTCCTGGTCGCGCCCGACGGGAGCTTCGTGCAAGGGTGGACCGGGATCGATCCGGTCACCGGCCTGGTCGTCCCCAACACCGCGCTCTCCGACATCCAGATCAATCCGGGCGATCTGAACCCACCCAAAGTGACCGATCTGATGTCGCACGTGACGAACCTGAGCGCTGACGCGGCTATCGCCGACACCTACAGCACGTCGGTGGTCGTCTACGATTCGATGGGAACCGCTCACACCGTCACGTATACCTTTACGAAGACTGCCGCACTCACCTGGTCCTGGGCTGTGACTTCCGCCGACGCTGATGCCGCGGGCGGGGGTTCGGTCACCAACGGCACGGGAACACTCACGTTCGATGCCAATGGCGTCCTGACAGCGCCGGCTGCGGGCGCCGAGCCACAGATCACATTCGACTGGAACACGACATTCGGCGCGGCCAACAGCCTCATCACGTGGGACATCTGGGATACGGCCGGCACCACTGCCAACCTCACCTCATACGGCTCTCCCTCATCCACCTCATCGACGAGCCAGAACGGCTACGGCGCGGGAACGGTGAGCTCGTTTGTCGTCCGGACAGATGGAGTGATCGAGGCGATCTACTCGAATGGCCAGACGGCCGAGCTGGCTCAGGTGGCGCTCGCCAATTTCAACAACCCTCATGGGCTCATCAAGCTCGGCGAGAACCTCTACGGCGAAACGATCACGAGCGGCGCTCCGAGCGTTGGCGAGGCCGGTACAGGTGGCCGCGGTGCAATCGCGGGGAATGCCCTCGAGCTCAGCAACGTGGACATCGCACAGGAATTCACCAACATCATTACGGCGCAACGCGGGTATCAGGCTAACTCGCGGGTCATCACGACAAGCGATGAGTTGATGCAGGAAGCGATCAATATCAAGCGGTGATTTCGATGGGGGCACAGGCTGGACGCCTGTGCCCCTTGTTTCTCGATCCGATCGTGGGAGCGGGCGGGTGGCCCCGATTCGCCATGGCTTCGAGTCCTGTGGTAAGATCGGAGTGGTCATTACTTACAAGGATGTTTCAGTGGAAGCAGACAACCCTGTCGTCGTAAGTATCAAGCTCAGTGATCAGCAGAGACTCCGAGAACGGATACACAAGCTGCGCAATGTGCTCGGCATGATCTCGGCCTTCGGGGAATTGCTCGCCCTCGAGAAGCTGAGCGAGAAGGGCACCGACCGGACCAAGCGAATCGTCGCGGGGGTGATGGAGGCACGGGACATCCTCGAGGAGATCCACTCCGTCATTGTTCCCAAAGGCCCCTCGGCCTAGAGGAAGGCTCGAGGGTCAGGCCGCTCAGCGGCTTGGTCATCCAACAATCGCCTCGTGCGCAGGCTAAAGCCTGCGGCTGCCAGAATCGGCGAGATCGATGGCAGCTATCGCATCGGGCCGAGGGGGAAGTAGGCGCGCGCATCATCCCAGATCCGGTGCAGAGAGCATCTCGTTCTTCGAGCCTCAGATCCCGGTGGATACCGCTGTCATAATCTTGGCATTTCGGTCGGTGTCCCTGCCAAGGAATCAGAAGCAGCCGCGGCGCCGACGGTCTATGCAATAGAAAAAGCGGGCGCTGTTGCCTTGGCATTCCGCTTGCACTGGTAGCCTCGACGAAAGGAGCTCGCACATGGCAGAGAAGACATCGGCCCCCTCCGGAGCGAGGGTCAAGAAGAAGGGTGGTGGGATGGGACTCATCATCGGGATCGTGGTCGGGGTGCTGGTGCTGGGTGGTGGCGGTTTTGCTGCTTTCAAGTTCATGTCGAAGGAGAAGCCCGCGGAGGGTGGGGGCGAGGCCCAGGGCGGGGAAGAGGGAGGCGGCGAGGGCGAGTCGGGGACCGAAGCGAACCCGATTCAGATCGAGGAGGAGCCCGAGATGGCGGTGCTGGCGCTCGAGCCATTCCTCGTGAACCTGGCCGACACCGAGTTCCAGCGATTCCTTCGGTGCACGATTCGACTCGCCGTCGACTCGAAGGAGCACCTCGAGCTGCTCAACAGGAATGAAGCAGTGCTGGTGAAGCTGAGGAGCGATTTCCTGGATCTGATGATGACTCGGACGGGCACGGAGCTGGTGACGGTCGAAGGGAAGCAGAAGTTGCGCCTGGAGCTGCTCGAGCGGGCCAACAAGGTGATGGGCAAGAAATGGGTCGTGGATCTGCTCTACACCGATTTCGTGGTTCAGATGTAATGAGGGGGGCGCGATGGCTGAAGCCGCTGTCCAGGAGAAGCGCGAGGTCAGGTTGGACCCGGTAGAGAAGGGGTTTGGGCCGTTCCTGGACCTGCCCCTGCGTGTCGAAATCGTCCTGGGCAATTCGACGATCAGCGTCGCCGAGCTGCTCAACATGGTGCCCCAAGGCGTGATTCCGATTGCCAAGGCTGCCGGGGACGACATGGACATCATGGTGAACGGGCAACTGATCGGACGCGGTGCTGTGATCATTATCGAGGACCGTTTCGGTATCCGGATTACGGAAGTGGTGAGCAAGATATGCAGCTAGTGATCTCGTCAAAGCAACGCTGGCTGATCATTGGCGGCGTTGTACTGCTGGGCCTGGCGCTCCTGGTGCCGAGCGGTGCCCGGACTGCGGAGCACGAGCCCTCCCTTTCGGGACTCGCCATGCGCGCTGCCGGCTCGCTGCTGGTCGTCCTGGCGCTGCTCCTCGGTGCTGCCTACGTCGCCCGCACGTATGGGCTCGCAGGCGTGGGAAACGCAAGAAACACAGGCAGGTTGAAGATCGAAGAACGACTTGCCTTCGGCGGGCGCCAGACGATTTCGATCGTTCGCTATGGGAAGCACCGCTACCTGGTGGGTTCGGACCAGAACGGGCTCAAGCTCCTGACAGAAATCCCCCGCCAGAGCGGCGATGACAAACTCGAGGTGGCGGAGTGCCGGACTCCCGATGCGACGGCGGTGGGAAGATCGTGATGGGAATCAGGCGCACGACGGCTGCCGCCGTGCTGCTGGCCGGGGCCATCACCGTCTTCGCCGTCACCGCCGCGCCGGCCGCTGCGCCGGCGGCCGCGCCGTACGGGAAGATCGAGCTGCGGGTCGACGGGGGCGGGGGGACTCGGGATGAGGGGCTTGCCATGCCGTTGCGGATACTATTCTTCCTCTCGCTTCTGAGTTTCATCCCGGCGATCCTGATCTCTCTGACCTGCTTCACGCGCATCGTGATCGTATTTCATTTCCTGAGGCAGGCCATCGGCACGCAGGAGACGCCATCGAACCAGATCCTGCTCGGCCTGGCACTTTTCATGACGATCTTCATCATGCAGCCGGTGGGGCAGAAGGTGAATGAGGAGGCGTTGCAGCCGATGGTCCGGGGCGAGATCACCGAAACACAGGCGCTCGATCGCGGCATAATTCCCGTGCGCGAATTCATGCTCCGCTACACTCGCAAGGCGGACATCGCCCTATTCCTCAACGTCAGCCACACGCCCAAGCCGGCTGCTCCCCAGGCGGTTCCGACAACGGTGCTGATCCCCGCCTTCATGATCTCAGAGCTGAAAACGGCGTTCGAGATCGGTTTCATTCTCTTCATCCCGTTTCTGGTCATCGACGTCGTGGTGGCCTCCGTCCTCCTCTCCCTCGGCATGCTCCAACTACCCCCCATCGTGATTTCGACCCCGTTCAAAGTGCTCCTCTTCGTGATGGTCGACGGGTGGAATCTGGTCGTCGGTTCGCTGGTGAAGAGCTTTTACTAGTGTCTAGGAAGTTGAGAGTTGACACGAAATGGCAAGAAATTTGAGCCGGCTAGATCTTCCGAACTCCTCTCAGGAAAGCAGGAAGGGAGGAATGCAGGAACGGTGCGGTCGTCTCGGACGATCCGGGTGGCTCGGA
>JACPPM010000120.1 GCA_016191015.1 Acidobacteriota bacterium
CTCGTTTATCGCATCGCGTGGTGCAAGGACCAGGGACGCCCGGTCAACCATCTGGAAGCGGCGATCGCGAAGCTCTTCGTCGGGGACTGGTCACTGCAACCCGCGAATGATGCGATGGTTCTTCATGGCGGCTACGGCTGCTGCCACGAATATGATGTCGAGCGCGTCTTTCGCGACAGCTGGCTTGCTCCGATCGGCGGAGGCACATCGGACATCCAGAAGATGATCATCTCGAAGATCATGGAGGGGGAGTGAGATGGACTTTTCCTGGAGTGATCGCGAGACCGGTCTGCGGGAGAGAATCGCGCCGGTGGTCAAGCCGCTGAGTGATGAGATCGTCCGCTAATTGGAGCAGGCGCCGCTTCCGGACCTCAAGCGAACTGTTGTTTCCGTCCAGGAATCTCTGGCCGGAGCGGGAGGTCTTGCAGTGAGCAGTGATCCGGAAAGCGCGTGGCGAGGGATCGCTGAGGCGCTTCACCTCGCGGCCCTGGCTCGTGCTTCCGTCTCGCTTTTCCTGACCGTCCGAGCGACGGCGGAGCTTGGCGGGATTGTGGCTTGCGTCGGGAACGCGTCGATCCGGGCCAAGCTGCTCGACCCACTCACCCGGGCCGGGATCATCGGTGCGGTCGGGCTATCGGAGCCCGGAGACGAGGCCGAGATCAGCCCGGCGCACGTCACCACGGATGGCGATTCATATCGCCTCACCGGAAGGAAATGCTACGTCACCAACGGCCCGATCACAGACTGGGTCGCTGTGTTTTCCCACCTGGAGGGGCACGAGGCCATCTGCCTCGTGGCGCTCGATCAGCAAGGTGTTTCTTCGTCAGCCCGGAGCGCGCTCATGGGAGTTATCGGGATGGCGATCGCCGACGAGCTCCTCGAACGGTACTGAGGCTGGCAGGTCGCGCGTGGGTGGCGAACCTGTCCAGGGCTCGATGGAGGTGCGCGATATCGATCAGATCCACCGGCTCCTGAGCTTCGGGAATTCGCGAAGCGGGATGAGACGTTGTGGAGCGTGCAGTGGGCGTGCCGCTCTACCCGGCCTCAGGCTCCCGCCGCGGCCTCGGCTGGGTATTTCTCGAGGATCGACTCGATCACCCGGCGCGAGAGCGCGTGATACGACGGGGCCGCCGCGGCGAAGATGTCGCGCGCCAGTCCACGGGTGCGCGGATGCGCCCCCATCGCGGTGAAGACCGGGCGGAGGTACTTCATGCGTCCCACACGCGCCATCACCTCGCGGATGCGATTGAAGGACGGGGCGTAGTCCGAGGACGCGGCGATGGTGAGCCACTCGACCAGGATCTCGTAGTTGCCGCAGGCGTTCAGGGAGAAGGCGGAGTCGAGCCAGGCGCAGTCATCCGCTGAGAGCGGGCGAGGGACATGCTGCATGTAGACCAACCGCTCGGCGGGCTTCCAGGCGGCGATCTGCTCGGCCGATGGCCTGCGGCCGTCGCTCCAGGCGCCGGCCAGCGAGGTGAGGCCGTCCAGGGTCTCGGAGCGGAAGACGGGCGCGCCGGCGGGCATGCCGGGCTCGCTCAACCATGCGCTCGCATTGACCCGTTCGGACATCCCCGGGAATCGCTGTTCCAGGAACTCCATGAACTGCTCGGATGTCATGCTCGTGAAGCGGAACCGATCGATGTAGGCGCGCACGAACTCATCGAAGCGCTCGCGCCCGGCAGTGCGTTCGATCAGCGCCAGGAAGCGGGCCCCCTTCTCGTAGGGGATCACGGAGAAGGCGTCGTCGGGGTCGATGCCGGTGAGGTCCGTGCGCAGTTTCATGAGCGGAGAGTCCGCGCCGAAACGCTGGATGGCCTGTTCGAGCGCCTTCTCGCCGATGGCCCAGCCGAGCACCGCCGCGCCGGATCCGTGGAGCGCCTCCAGGATCCTGCGCTCGGCCCAGACCGTGCATCCTTCGTTCAGCCAGAAGTGTTCCATCGAGGCGTTGGTGACAAGGTTCCCGGTCCAGGAGTGGGCCAGTTCATGCGCCACGACATCCACCAGCGAGTGGTCCCCGGCCAGAAGCGTCGGCGTCAGGAAGGTCATGCGCGGGTTTTCCATGCCCCCGAACGGGAACGAGTGCGGCAGGACCAGCATGTCATAGCGATCCCACTCATACGGCCCGAAGAGCTTCTCGGCGGCGAGGATCATCGCCTCAACACCGGCGAGCTCCCAGGCCGCCGATTCGACGATCTCCGGTTCGGCCCACACTCGCGCGCGCGGGCTCAGGTCGCGCGAAACCAGGTTTCCGACGGCCAGGGCAATCAGGTAGGCAGGGATGCGCTGCGGCATCTCGAAGCGGAAGGTGCGCGTGTCCGCGGCGGGCCCGGGCCAATCTCCGGCCGGCCCCGCCGACATCACCGCGGACAGCGGCGTGGGCACAGTCACCTCGGCCGCGTAGGTCATCCGGATGCTCGGAGAATCCTGAATCGGGACGATCGTGCGGGCGTGGATGGCCTGGCATTGGCTGAAGAGCAACGGGTGCTTCTTGCCGCTGGTCTGCTCGGGCTCGAGCCACTGCAGCGCCACGGCCTCGGGTGAGGCCGCATAGGCGATCGCCAGCGTACGCGTCCCGGCCGGTAGATCGAGTCGTAGCCGGCGGCCCAGGATCGGTTCCTCATCGCCCAACTGATAGGGGATCGCAGCGCCGCCCGCGGTGCGGACCCAATGGATGGCCAGGCCTTTGGTGTCGAGGTCGAACGTGCCGGAAGCCTCGCGATCCAGCTCGATGAGCACCTCTCCCTCGAGGCTACGGCGCTTGAAATCAACGCTCCAGCGAAGCCGGATGTGGCGCGTGCGCGCCTGATCGGTATCGACGTAGGAATGCGGGTCGAGTCGGCTCACTGTCTCCTCCTGCTCTCGCTGCCGGCGCAGGGCGGCAGGATAGCACGAATCCGCGAAGGGTGCCCGCGAAGACTCGGGCGAATACTCTCTCGAAAATGATCCCCACGAGCAACAGACGCTTCAGGAGGCAGGCGTTGTGCAGCCCGGCTGGTCTTCGCTCTGCTCAGCCTTAGCATGGTATTCGGAGGAGTGAGGTGACTTCAGCGGGGCTGGGAGTTCGAGATAGAATGGAACCACTTTGAATCAACGGGCCGACCTCCTCACCGCCGTCACTGCCGCCGATGCGCAGGCGGTGAGCATGGGAGGCGGGAGATACGCGATGCGAAAGACTTCGTGGCGCACGCTGGCTGCGGTCCTGAGCCTGCTGATCGCGGCGCATCTTGCGGCCGCGTCAGCCGAGCTTTTTCCGGATCTGGCCGTCGAAATCGAACGGAACGTGCCCGCCCGCATGCGCGACGGAGTCACGCTCCGCGCAGACCTGCTGCGCCCCGCGGCCGGAGGCCCCTGCCCGGCCATCCTCTGGCGCACTCCCTACGGCCTGGAGCGCACGTGGCACCAGAACCCGCTGCTGCTGCGGCTGGCCCGCAGCGGCTATCTGGTCGTGGTTCAGGACGTGCGCGGTCGCTATGCATCCGAGGGCCGCTTCGACCCCTATCGACAGGAGACCGCGGATGGTTATGACAGCGTGGAGTGGGCCGCGACGCTGCCGGGGTGCAACGGCAAGGTCGGGATGGTCGGGCTGTCGTATCCGGGCGCCGTTCAGTGGCTGGCCGCCGTGGCCGCCCCGCCTCACCTCACAGCGATTGCCCCGGCCATGTGCTTCTCGAATGGCCGGCAGTTCTTCTTTTTCGGCGGCGCCTTCGATCTCTCGTGGATCGGCTGGGCGTACCGCAACATCGCGCCCGAGGAACGGCGCCGCAGCGCGCTGCCTGGGCCACGTACGGCGGCCGAGGCGGACGAGGTGTGGAGCCGCAACCGAGAGGTCTGGGTGCGCTCCCAGCCGCTGCGGGAGCTGGCGCCTCTGAAGGATGTCGCGCCCTTCCTTTTCGAGTGGCTGTCGCATCCCGAGGACGGGCCCTATTGGGACTTCGCAAACATCGAAAGCAAATACTCGCAGGTGAAGGTCCCGAGCTTGAACATCTCGGGCTGGTACGACGAAGGCTACGGGCCGGTGGGGGCGGTGCGCAATTTCAACGGGACGCGCCAACTGGGCAGCCAGCTTGTGCTCGGGCCCTGGACTCACGGAGATCCAGCACTCACCTCGGTGGCCCTGGGCGAGCTCGATTTCGGCCCCAACGCCGGGATGGATTACGAGGGCCTCATCCTGCGCTGGTGCGATCGATGGCTGAAAGGGGCGGGGCGGGAGGCGCCGTCAGGCAGCCCCGTCCGCATTTTCGTGATGGGGATCAACCAGTGGCGCGAAGAGAAGGATTGGCCGCTGGCGCGGGCGGCCCCTGTTTCTTACTACATTGGTAGCAATTCCTCGCTCGTCTCGAGCCCCCCGGTGGCTCCGCAGGCGCCGGACCGCTATCTCTTCGACCCCCGCCGGCCGGTCGTCGATCCCCATCGCGGGGCCCTCGGCCCCTTCGATCAGAGCCCACTCGAAGCTCGCCGCGATGTGCTCGCCTACAGCACGACTTCGCTGGAGCGGGATCTTGAGGTGACCGGGGAGATCGAGGCCGAGCTGTGGGTCTCCTCGACGGCGCCCGACACCGATTTCTTCGTCCGACTCCTGGACGTGCATCCCGATGGCAAGGCCTACAACCTGATGAGCCCAACGCTGGAGGTGCAGCGCGCGCGCTATCGGAACGGAGAGGGCCGGGCCGAGTTTCTCGTGCCGGGGCGCCCCGAATGCCTGCGCTGGCGCAGCCTGATCACATCGAACGTCTTCCTGAAGGGGCACCGCATCCGCGTCCACGTCACCAGCAGCCTGCTGCCGCATCTGGACGTGAATCCCAACACCGGTCGTCCGATCGGTGCCGACAGCTCCACGCGGCGGGCCGAGCAGGCGGTCTATCATGATCCCGCGCATCCATCACGCGTGATCCTGCCCGTCATCCCGCGCTGAGCGCGGGGGAGCGGGGCAGCCGGCGCCTCAGCGTCCGGCGGCGGGCAGGCGTACATCCCGGGGCCGGTCAGAGGGTGTTGCGATCTGGGAAACCCTCCCGGCCCCTGAGATCGACCTTGCTTCTCTGGGTCAAACAGAAATTGCACATCACGATCGGGTCAACGACGTGCTCCGAATCCGAGGGCATCAACAGCACTGTTGATTATCATGATAATCACCGGTATAGTTGTGGTATGCACGTCCACCGGAAGCTGGATCTGGCAGCTCTAGCCAGGCGGAAATCGTTCTTTCTTTTCGGTCCCAGAGGCACTGGCAAGACCTTTCTTGTGAAGCAGCAACTCACAGAGAAGGGTGTTTACATCGACCTGCTCCGGTCCGAATACTATTTGCGACTGAGCGCACGCCCCGACGAGCTCGAGGCGATCATCGACAGCTATCCCGCTCAGCGGCGTCGGCTGGTCGTCATCGACGAGGTTCAGAAGGTTCCGGCACTTCTGGATGAGGTCCACCGTCTCATCGAGGAGCGCCGGATCAAGTTCGTGCTCACGGGCAGCAGCGCCCGGAAGCTCCGGCGCGGTCAGGCCAATCTTCTGGCAGGTCGCGCGTGGATCGCGAACCTGCACCCGCTCGTCGCCGCGGAAATTCCCGTCTTCGATCTGAGCCGGCGCTTGCGCTACGGCGGGCTTCCAGCGGTGTATTTCTCGGCTGAGCCCGATGAGGAGCTGAATGCGTATGTTCGGAACTACCTGTACGAGGAGATCCAGGCCGAAGGGCTGGTGCGCAAGCTGCCCCAGTTCTCCCGCTTCCTCACGGGGGCGGCTGCCGCACATGGGCAGATGCTCAACTTCGCGCAGCTCAGCAGCGATGCCGGCGTCCCGGCCTCGACGATCCGGGAGCACTACCAGATTCTCGAAGACACGCTGATCGGCTCGTTCGTGGCGCCGTGGACCAAGTCGGTCAAGCGCAAGGCGATCGCCACGGCAAAGTTCTATTTCTTCGACACAGGCGTCGTCAACAGTCTGCTCGATGTGAAACATCTCGAGCGCAGCTCTGATCTCTATGGGAGGAGCTTCGAGTCGTTCATTTGCGCCGAGCTTCGCGCCTACCTCGACTGTCACCGCCTCCGCGATCGCTTGTGCTACTGGCGATCCGTGAGCGGTCATGAGGTAGACTTCCTAGTGGGCGACACGGTAGCCATTGAGGTGAAGGCGAGCCGAAGGGTGAATCCACGCGACATGAAAGGCTTGGTGGCTCTTGGGGAGGAGCGGATGATTCGATCGTACTACCTGGTGAGCGAGGACCCCATTGAGGCAAAACATGGGGACGTGCTCTGCGTGCCCTGGAAGAGATTCCTGGAATCTCTTTGGGCTGGTGACGTGATCAGATGAGAGCCGGACAGGAGTGTCGGATGGCGAGCACAGACGAGCGAGACGAACAGTCCTGAGATCGGCAGTCATGAACATCATCGAGACATCGATCGACACGGGCTCCGCGGCCTTCAAGGAAAACCGCGAATTGATGCTGAAGCTTGTTGAGGATCTCCGCAGCGAGGTCCGGAAGGCGCGCGAAGAGCGTTCGGAGAAGGCGCGCCGGCGTAACGCGGAGCTGGGGAAGCTCCCGGTCCAGAAGCGGCTCGATCTTCTGCTGGATCCCAACACCCCCTGGCTCGAGATTGCGCCGCTCGCGGCACGCGGAATGTACGAAGGCGACGTGCATGGCGCCGGGAGCCGCGCGGGCATCGGGGTGATCCACGGCCGCGAGGTCGTCGTGCATGCCAACGATCCGATGATCAAAGGTGGAACGGTCTATCCGATGGGGGTCAAGAAGACGTTGCGTATCCAGACCATCGCGATGGAGAACCGGCTGCCGGTCGTCATGCTGGTGGATTCCGGCGGGGCGTATCTGCCGCTGCAGTCCGAGATATTTCCCGATGTGGATGATGGTGGCCGCATTTTCTACAACCAGGCGCTGATGTCGAAGATGAACATCCCGCAGATCACGGCGGTGATGGGGATGTGCACGGCGGGTGGAGCTTACATACCGGCGATGTCTGACCATGTGGTGCACGTGAACAAGACTGGTGCGATCTTCCTGGGCGGCCCGCCGCTGGTGAAAGCCGCGACAGGCGAAGAAGTGACGGCCGACGAGCTGGGCGGGGCCATGGTGCACTGCCAGGAGTCGGGGGTTTCGGACTATTTTGCCGAAAACGACGCCGGCGCGCTGGCGATCATTCGTGATCTGGTCTCGAGTTTGCCGGAGATTCGGAAATCTGAGATTCCCCGTCGCGCTCCACTCGAGCCGCTCTACGATCCGCATGAGCTCTACGGGATCATCCCGAAGAAGGTATCCACACCCTATGACGTGCGCGAAGTGATCGCCCGGCTGGTCGATGGCTCTGAGTTTCTGGAGTTCAAGGCGCTCTACGGCCCGACCCTGGTCTGTGGTCTCGCCTACATCCACGGCTACCAGGTGGGGATTCTCGCCAGCAACGGAATCCTCTTTTCGAACAGCGCGTTGAAAGCCACCCACTTCATCCAGCTGTGCGACCGCCAGGGGGTTCCGATGCTATTCCTGCAAAACATCGCGGGCTACATCATCGGGCGCGAATATGAACGAGGCGGTATAACGAAGGATGGGCAGAAGATGGTGAGCGCGGTGGCGACGGCCACCGTGCCCAAGCTCACGGTGATCATCGGGGCGTCCTTCGGCGCCGGGAACTATGGCATGTGCGGGCGCGCCTATTCACCGCGCTTCCTGTGGATGTGGCCGAATGCACGAATCGGCGTGATGGGTGGGGAACAGGCGGCGCAGGTGCTGGTTTCCGTGAAGAACGAACAGCTCGCCCGAGAAGGTCAGCCTCCGCTCGCACCCGAGGCCGTCGAGATGATCATGCAGCCGATTATCGACGAGGCGGACAAGATGGGGAACGCCTACTACAGTACCGCGAACCTCTGGGACGACGGCATACTCGACCCTGCGAAGACCCGCGATGCGCTCGGCCTCGCGATCTCCGCATCTCTGAATGCGCCGATCGCCGAACGGGACCGGGGGTTCGGTACGTTTCGAATGTGAGCCCGTCTGAGGGGGTCCAGGCGCTAACCGGAATCGACCTGGACAGGGGCTCCGAGTTGATCTCCAGCAGATCGAAAGGCCTCGCACCCGGTGATCTTCTGAGACACGACTTCTGGTGCTCCTTCCCTGCTGGACCGTTTCGCGACTCCAGTATCGAACCCCAGTCCACAAGACACACGAAGACCGGATGATCTGAGACGTATCGCGCTAGGAATCTCCGTCACTGGACGGACCAGTCCCACCACCGGTCGGAGGAAGCTCGGGTCCGAGTCCATCATTCGGGTTGATCGGCTTGCTGATCTCCTGTCCCGGAGGTGTCACGGTCGAGGTCGACACAGTCGACACGTCGACAGGATCGTCCGCGCCTGGGTCCGTGACGAGGTCGCGGTAGCGCACCGGCGGAGTATCGCCCTCGACCTGTGGCCCCCCGCCGTAGCCCCGGACGACATCGATGTCGCCGCGCCCCACTGCGACCATCCGTGCGACCTCATCCTCGGTCAACGTCCCTGCCCCCGTCCCCAGGTCGGCGTCGGGGTCAGTCATCTTCTTTGGGGGCTCGAATTCCTTAAGGGGCCCATCCGGTACCTTGCCGGCCTTCTTGTCTGCCTCGGCGAGCCACTCGGCCCTCGCATCCCTGGTTTCCGGCTTCGGCTCGTATTTCGGCAGGTCCTTCTTATCCGAGACGAGGTCCCTGTTCGGTGCTCGGAAACTCAGCTCAGCCCCCGGGGGAGGCGTTGCGTTGGTGCCCCCGCCGGCCTTCGACTCGCCTCCTACGCCAGGACCCGTCGCTCGTCCGAGTGTATCCTTCGTAGCGTCCCGGCCAGTATCACGAGGTGCCGAACCAAAGCTCGCCTTCGGGTCCCGTTGCATGTTGAGCGGTGAGTTGCTGTCGCCGCGGCCGCGGAGGAGCTTCTCTGCTTGGTCGTTGAGGTAGTGCCGCGGTCCGGTGGGGAGTGGCTTGCCGTCGAGTCCGGTCGGGAGCGTCTGCTCCAGACTTTGTCCCCCGGGAGTGGCGGCGGCCACGTCGACGACCGTCTCGCGTTCGAGCCCGACCGGCTTGAGATTGCCGCGTGGATCGCCACCGTCGAGCGATGGATTCACAGCTGGATCGTCGTGTCTGATGCTGCCGGTGGCGTCGTTGGCAACCGCAGGCGGCAGATCCACTCCCTGGCTCCGCAATGGGGCTGTGCCGTTCCGCCCCATGAGCTGATCAAAAGCTCCTGGGCTCTTCGCAATCTCGAAGCTGTCACCCACGATGCCGCGACCGGCCGTCTTCTTCTGCGCCCCCTTCGGCACCTGCCCGGTCGTGGACGCTTCCTCTGTCTTCTCGCTAGCTACCTGCGTACGTTGATTCTGGTTGCTGATCCTCATCGTCGTCTCTCCTCCGTTTGGTCGATTGGGATCGTGGGGTTCTTCTGCTCCCGTCACGCACTCCCACTAGCTAACGCGACAACTCTCCTGAAAAGCTTTCATCCCGCCTTCGACGTACCTGGAACAGATACGAGAGACGGGCTCCCTCGGGTCTCCCCAAGGCTACGGCAAAGTCCCAGAAACCGCAGATTCCACACATTGACTCGCAGATGTCACAGATGGCTTCGCGCCGGCCCGAGAGTGAGGAGGAAGTTGCTCGTCGGCTGAAGGCTGGACGAATCTGCGTAATCTGTGCGGAAATCTGCGCCATCTGCGGTTTCGTACGGAACGGACACGCCCAGATCGGCACCTCGACTTTGCCGCAGCCCTGCGGGTCTCCCTCCACGGTGAGCGAGGCGGCATCAAGGGTGTTATACTGAGTGCGCCGATTTCGAGCCGGCGGTCGACTCCACAGTCGGAAGGTCAGCAGATGCACCCGCCTTCACCCAGCGACGTGACGCGACTGCTGAAAGACTGGAGTGCTGGGGACTCGGCAGCGCTGGATCAGTTGATACCGATCGTGGGCGCTGAGCTGCGAGCCGTCGCAGCTCGGTATCTCAGGCGAGAGCGCCAGGACCACACGCTCCAGCCCACGGCGCTGGTCAACGAGGCCTATCTGCGGCTGATCGATCAGAAGCAGGTTCAGTGGCAGAACCGGGCCCACTTCGTGGGAGTGGCAGCGCAGATGATGCGTCGCATACTGGTCGATTACGCCAGGAACCACAATCGGGGGAAGCGCGGAGGCGGCGCGCGAAAAGTATCTCTCGACGAAGCCGTGGTCCTCAGCGCGGAGCGTGCCGATGATCTTGTCGAGCTTGATGATGCCCTGACCGCTCTTGCCGCATTCGACGATAGAAAGAGCCGGGTCGTCGAGATGAGGTACTTCGGCGGGCTGAGCGTCAAGGAGACGGCAGAGGTTCTTCAGGTTTCCGAGATGACCGTTGCACGCGACTGGAAGCTGGCTAAGGCGTGGCTCTACACGACCCTCAATGACAATCGCGAACATGGATCCTGAGCGCTGGCGGCTGATCGATGATCTGTTTCACGCAGCGATCGAGCTGCCTCCGGACGAACGCGGCGACTTCCTGGAGGGTGCGTGCGAGGGCGACGATTCGCTGCGGGCTGAAATCGAGAAGCTGGTTGACGGATCCGATCGAGCGGGAAGCTTCATCGAGGCCTCGCCGGCGCTCGTTGCAAGCACGATGGCGCTCCTTGAGTCAGATGCGGAACCGCTCGATGGCCTCCGCCTTGGGGCGTACAGAGTGATCCGGGAAATCGGACGTGGTGGAATGGGAACTGTCTATCTGGCAGCACGCGCCGATGAGGAGTTTCGAAAGCGAGTTGCGATAAAGCTCGTCACTGCCGGATTCGATCACGAGACAATCATCCAGCGTTTTCGGAATGAGCGGCAGATTCTCGCGGGTCTCGACCATCCCAACATCGCACGACTGCTGGATGGAGGGACAACCGAAAGCGGAGCTCCGTTCTTCGTGATGGAGTACGTCGAGGGTCAGACGATAAGCGAGTACTGTGATACGCACGGGCTAATGACCCACGAGCGGCTGAAGCTGTTTCGCACGGTCTGCTCGGCAGTCCACTTCGCTCATCAGAACCTGGTAGTCCATCGCGACATAAAACCGGCCAACATTCTGGTCACCGAGGACGGAACGGCGAAGCTGCTGGACTTCGGCGTGGCGAAGCTGCTTTCTCCGATCTCGCAGGCAGGTGAGGTCACAGAAACGACGTCGCGCTCGATGACCCCCGAGTACGCGAGCCCGGAGCAGGCGCGGGGAGAGACCATCACGACTGCAAGCGACGTCTACTCGCTCGGTGTGCTGTTGTACGAGCTGCTCACCGGACGTCGACCCTACAGCGTCGCCGGCCGTTCAGTGATTGAAATCATCGAGGCCATCTGTGAGCAAGACCCAGCAAAGCCCAGCACTGTGGTTGGGCGGACTGAAACTTCAGATGGTCCAGAAGCAGTCAGCAAGACGCGAGACTCCGAGCCCAACCGGCTGCGCCGGGAGCTCGAAGGCGATTTGGACAACATCGTTCTGAAGGCCATGCGTAAGGAGCCACAACGGCGCTATGCTTCTGTCGAACAGTTTTCGGAGGATATCCAGCGCTACTTCGAACGTCTTCCTGTCATCGCGCGGCAGGACACTTTTGCTTACCACGCGAGCAAGTTCATGGCGAGGCACAAGGCTGGTGTCGCGTCCGCGGCGCTCGCCATCGTCGCTCTGTTAGGGGGCGCGGTGACAACACTCTGGCAGGCTCATGCGGCACGCCAAGAGCGCGACAAAGCCGAACATCGATTCAATCAAGTTCGTAGGTTAGCGAATTCAGTGGTTTTTGAGATCCATGACTCGATTGAAAACTTGCCCGGTTCTACACCCGCTAGAGAGCTTTTGGTGGGGCGTGCTCTGGAGTATTTAGACAGTTTGGCTGATGAGGCGGGGAAGGATACTGCACTAAAACTTGAATTGGCCGCGGCCTACGACAAGATTGGCGACATTCAAGGCGGCTTCGGGACTTCGCACTTGGGGCAACGTCAAAAAGCCGGCGAGAGTTATCGGAAAGCACTGGCAATCAGAGCAGCGTTAGTGGCGGCAGAACCGCACAGTGCGGATTTTCGTCGAATGCTCGCCATCAGCTATGCGAAGCTTGGTGACATCCTGTGGATTGAGACCGACATGAACGGGGCCCTCGACTTCTATGGCAAGGCTGTGGGAATAAACGAACAACTTGCAGCTGAATCGCCAACCGATGCCCAGATTCGTTCCGATTTGGCAATGTCTTATGGGAAATTCGGGTACGTACAGGGAGCAAAGGGTCGCGCGGACGAGGCCCTGGAGAATACCCGCAAGGCCGTAGTACTCATGGAGACGTTGGCTGACGCGGACCCGACCAACACCAAGATCCAATCTGAGCTCGCGCGTTCCTACGATCGAGTCGCGGAAATGCTCACGGGGCTGACCGAGAACCATTCTGAAGCGCTTGTACTTATGCGCAAAGCTCAAGAGATCGGCGAAACGCTGGCGGCGGCTGATCCACTCAACACAAGGTTGCGCCGTGGCCAGGCGGTTGGCCATTTCAATATCGCCATAGTGTCGGCAAAACTCGGAGACACAAGGACGGGTCTAGAGAGCTCGCGTCAGGCGCTGGCAGTTCTCACGGACATGTTGTCCGCTGACCCGCAAAACGAGGAATTTCGCCAGGGAGTGGCAACTGTCCAAACATTTGTCTCCGAGATGATGATCAAGAACGGAGAAGCTGCCGAAGCGATCAAGCTTCTGAGGCAATCTCTCCTGTCATTAGAGAAGTCCATCGCCGCTTCACCCACCGATGAAATAGCCCGTTTTCGCATTGGAAGCGTCCAGGCGGGCCTGGGGAAAGGCTACGCCGCTCTCGCTTCCGACAGCCGGACATCGGCGGAGAGGAGTTTGGCCGATTGGCGCGAAGCTCGTTCGTGGTTTCAGAAGAGCCGGGAGGTTTACACAGTTTTTCGTGATGCGGGAAAACTGACGGGCGAAGACGCTGCCAGACTTGATTCTGTCATTGAGGAAATCGCCAAGTGTGATGCTGCTATTGCACGGCTGACGTGAAATCAGCCTCCGGCAGGAATCTGAAAGACTGCGTGCAAAGATCGCGAGGCCAGCCTCGATATCGGCAAGTCTGGGTCAGCCTCGGGGATACCGGAAACCCCTCGCCTTGCGGACGAAGAATAGTGTCATGTAATGTGGTCGCGTGAAGAGGTACCAGCTGGGCGCGAGAAGCGAGAGGGCGTTCTTCCGAGTCCGTCGGATCGTCCGAGGCGACTGCTCCGTTCCCGCATTCCTCCCTTCCTGCTTTCCTGAGAGGAGTCCGGAAGATCTCGCCGTGGCGGGATTCTTGCTAATCCATGTCAACACTCGACTTCCTGGAGACGACTACAGTGCCGCCAACCTCTGGGACGACGGGATTCTCGACCAGGCAAGGACCCTTGATGCGCTGGGACTCGCGATCTCCGCTTCTCTGTATGCGTCGATCGCCGAACGGGAGCGTGGATTCGGGACGTTCCGGATCTGAGCACCGGGCCGGATGTTTACGCGGGTTCTGATCGCGAACCGGGGGGAGATCGCAGTCCGGATCACGCGGGCGCTACGGGAGATGGGGATCGCGAGCGTCGCCGTGTACTCGGAGGCGGATCGAGGAGCGAGACACGTTGCCACCGCGGATGAGGCCGTCTTGATCGGTGAGGCAGACGCTTCGGCGAGCTACCTGAACGTCGACAGGATCATCGCAGCAGCACATCGCACACGCGCGGATGCGATCCATCCTGGCTACGGCTTCCTCGCGGAAAACCCGTCCTTCGCTCGCCGCGTAGCCGATGAAGGAATGGTCTTCATCGGCCCTCCGCCCGAGGCGATGCTGAAGCTCGGAAACAAGACGACCGCGAGACGGTTGATGCGGGACAGTGGCGTGCCGGTCACACCCGGAATGGATGCTACGGAAATCGATATGGAGAAGTTGGCCGCGCACGCCGACAGGCTCGGGTATCCCGTCGTCATCAAGGCTGCCATGGGAGGCGGAGGCAAAGGGATGCGCGTCGTGGCCGATCCGGGAGATCTGAGGGACGCGGCGGGCCGGGCCGCAAGTGAAGCGCATGCGGCCTTCTGCGACGCGTCGATCTATCTCGAAAAATACCTGGACCGCCCGCGACATGTCGAGCTCCAGATCCTGGCTGATTCGTACGGTAACGTCGTTCACCTCTTCGAACGCGACTGCTCGATCCAGCGCCGTCATCAGAAAATCATCGAGGAGACGCCCTCGCCTGCCCTCGACGAAGACCTCCGGCGGCGCATGGGCGCGGCGGCGGTCGCCGTGGCACGGGCTGCCGGGTATGTGAACGCCGGAACCGTGGAGTTCCTGCTCACCGAAAGCGGCGAGTTCTACTTCCTCGAGGTCAATGCGCGGCTGCAAGTCGAACATCCGATCACCGAGATGGTGACCGGCATCGATCTGGTTCGCTGCCAGCTGGAGATTGCAGCCGGCGAAAAGCTGGCGTTCAATCAGGAGGACCTGACCTCTCGCGGACACGCCATCGAATGCAGGATCTACGCTGAAGATCCGACGCGCGGCTTCATGCCTTCGCCGGGGCGCGTCGCCCTGGCCCTCAGCCCGGACGGCCCCGGAGTCCGTTACGACAGCGGCATCTGGACGGGCTCCGACGTGCCTGTGCATTACGACCCGATACTGAGCAAGCTCATCGTTCTCGCCGAGGACCGGGAGCGTGCGCGTGTGCGCATGATTCGCGCGTTGCAGGATTGCGTCGTCCTCGGCGTCCGAACACCGATCGAGTTTCTCATCGCGGTCCTTGGATCGCAGCCGTTCATCGCGGGACAGACACACACTCGCTTCATCGAGCAGCACCTGTCGGAATGGTGTCCCGACGAGGAAGCCGAAAGGTTCGCGTTGATCGGACACATGCTTGATCGGAGAGATCAGGGGACGGGCCTGCCTGGCGCGCACTCCGCAGCTCCCGGAGGCGACCCCCACTCTCCGTGGCAGAGCTTGGGCGACTGGGATATTGTTCACGCACGGTGACGGATGAGTGAGAGGCTGAGGATCGGCGAGCGAATGCACGAGCGATCCGTCTCCTCGGGATCGGGGGAGGGAGCGCTGAGGGTCGATATAGACGGCCGGTCGTACGACGTGGAGGTTTGCAGCTCTGGTGGAGGCCGCCACTGCGTCCTGATCGACGGCAAGCTCGCGACTCTCTTCACGGCTCGCTCTCCCGAAGGGACTTGGGTGTGGTGGAAAGGCCATAGCCGGCTCGTGGCCGATGCCGAACGGGAGGCGCGCCGTGCCGGTCCGCGTTCGGCCGCGGGGACGTCCGCAGGGGTCTCACCAGCGACACCGGCCGTGGTGACCGCGATCATGGTGAAGACCGGCGACAATGTGGCCGAAGGTCAGACGCTTGTTGTCGTCACGGCCATGAAGATGGAGACCTGCCTCGTGGCTCAGCTTGCCGGGCGAGTGCGAGCGATCAACACGGTTGTCGGCGCCAAGGTCCGCCCCGGGGAGATTCTAGTGGAAATCGACCGCTGCGATATTGTGCCGAGCTGAGCTCGAACGGGCGAGGAGCAAAATGTCTTTCTGGACCAAACCAAATCAGGACTACGAACGACCCTGTATCATTACCTGCGCCCTTTCCGGTGTGGTGGCCGATCGAGCTCAATGTCCGGCCATCCCGTATACGCCCGAGGAATACGCCGTCGAGGCCAAGCGAGCGTATGAGGCGGGAGCCTCGGTCGTGCACATCCATGCCCGCTCACCGGACGGCGCTCCGAGCTATGAAGTCCAGGACTATGGGAACATCTATGGGGCCGTCACCGCCGCCTGCCCGATCCTTATCAATTTCTCGACCGGTGCGATCGGAATCTCCACCGAGCGCAAGACCGCTCCGATCACCGCAATCAAGCCCGCGGTCGGCGCTCTCAACATGGGCTCGATGAACTATGCGAAGTATCATCCAAAGAAGAAGGACTTCGTATTCGAGTTCGTCTTCCAGAATCCGTTTTCTGAGATCATCAGCATTCTGAAGATCATGAACGAAGCCGGGACTAAGCCCGAGATGGAGTGCTTCGACGTCGGCCATATTGGCAATTCCTATCCGCTCATCGACATGGGGCTTCTGCGCGCCCCTTATCAATACAGTTTGATTCTGGGCGTGATCGGAGGTATCCCGCCTCTCGTTTCAAATCTGATGCAGATGGTCGAGCAACTCCCGACGCCGAGTGTCTGGGAGGTGATCGGCATCGGGAACGATCAGTGGCGTCTCGTCGCCGCCGCCATCGCTCTGGGCGGGAATGTCCGCGTCGGTCTCGAAGACAATTTCTATGTCAGCCCCACAGCGATGGCTAAATCCAACGGTGAGCTCGTCGAAAAGGCGGCGCGAATGGTGCGCGACCAGGGGCGCGAGGTCGCCACGATCGAGGAGACGCGCCGGCTGCTGGAGCTCTAGTGTCCAGGAAGTTGAGTGTTGACGCAAAATGGCAAGAAATTTGAGGCGGCTAGATCTTCCGAACTCCTCTCAGGAAAGCAGGAGGGGAGGAATGCAGGAACGGAGCGGTCGTCTCGGCCGATCGGGGTGGCTCGGAAG
>JACPPM010000128.1 GCA_016191015.1 Acidobacteriota bacterium
GCCGTTCCGTGCGAAACCGCAGATGGCGCAGATTTCCGCGCAGATTACGCAGATTTTTCCAGCATTCAACCGACGAGCAACTTGCTCCTCACTCTCGGGTCGGCGCGAAGCAATCGGCGACATCTGCGAGTCAATCTGTGAAATCCGCGGTTTCCGGGACTTTGCCGTAGTCTTGCGGTGGGGTCGTTCTTGCTTGACACTGGCCCTCATGCTCTGGTACTCATGCCGCGGTGACTCCACAACCCGACCGAGCTCGATGCTCGTGGCGACGTTGAAGAGAAGATTGGGCTCGGCGATCACGGACCTGCTGCTCCAAATGAGAAACTTGATGCTCGCGAAACGGACATGGAGGGTGGCCGCGTTTCTTGCCGGAGGCATGAGCGTCCTCGTCTCAGGCCGCCCTCTGATCTGTCAGGAGCGTCTCACCTTCATCGGCGTTGCGCTGGACATGGAAACGCGCGAGGCCGATCGGAAGCTGCAGGACTATCTCAGCCGCAAGGCGGAGGTCAGCTTCGCACCGGAGGAGCTGGAGTACGAAAGGGTTGTTGACCGGCTTGCAAACTGGAAGAAGGGGGATGGCTTTTTCGTTGCGAGAGCGACGCCGTACGTCTACGTGGTCGCCGAGATGCTGGGGGCCGACTTCGAGATCCTCGCCACATATGTCAGCGCCGCCACCGACGCGACGACATACCACGCATATTTCGTGGTCAACAGGAAGGAGTTTCCATCGGCCAAACCGGATCTGGTCGACGTGCTGCACTTCCTCGAGCGGCGCAGCGACCGCGCACGGTTCGCCTACCACAACCAATTCAGCACCTCCAGCTACTTCCTCCCGTCCCTCTACTTTCGCTCCCACAAGATCTTCCACATGCCCGAGTCCACCGAGTCGCTCATCGCCATCTCCAGCGAACGGATCAGCGAGAACAGCAGCACCAAGCTGGTCGAGATGGTCGCGTCGGGGGAGGCGGATCTGGCGGCCGTCTGGGACGGGACAATGAGCAAGTTCGACACGGTGCGCGCGGGCGACGCCAGGCAGGCCGCGGCCAGTCGCGTCTACTTCGTCCAGCTCCCGACGCCGCTCCCGAACGACCTGCTCGTCTGCTCCGCCTCGCTTGACCCCCAGATCAAGGAGCGACTTAGGTCAGCCGCTGCCGGTATGAGCCCGGATCAAATCGGCGTGGGGGATTTCAGGACGTGGCAGAGCGTCCGGGAGGCGACCGACGCTCGACTTGCACTCGGAGACCTTCGGTGGCTGGCGCGCGAGCGTGTGCCGGCTGTGACTGTGGATATCCGGCTGCAGCCGAAAGCCGACGCGCCCAGGCCGCCTGTGGCACTGATCGACGCGGCCCGTCAGGCGGTGCGGCTGAGTGGCACCGAGTTCGTCCTTTTCGACGGGGATTTCCACGAGCACATCGATTTCGCCTGGACGCTCGAGCCGATTCACGATGGGGCCGTCGTGCTCCACAGCTCGATTCCAGGCTCCGACATTCCGGAGCAGCGCTTTCAGATCAGCTTTCGGGACCCTGAGGACCTGACCAGGCGTATCGTCGCGCTGATCCAGGCGCGTCTCCATCGAATCCGGTACGTCTGGTCCTATAGCGGCACCAAGCCCATGATCATCCGGGACATGGCTTTCTCCCTGCCGGCGGGTACCGTCGTTCAGGTTCAAAAGATAAGCTGGCTGGACCCCGAACGGAACAAGTTTAGGGCCGGTCCGATTTTCGATGCCCGCCTGAGCGACTCCGGGTTCTTCCGGTACGAGCTCGACCCGGACGATTTCTCCAACTCCGGGGAACAGTTCGCGGGGTTTGACGCCATGAGCAATACGGCATACCGGGTGATCCTGCTGCGATCCTCGGAGGAACGCAGGATCTTCAGGATCCTCACGGGTATCTTTCTCGGACTGCTCCTTGTTTCCGCCGCTGCTGCGATCGTCGATCTGCGGCGCCGTCACCCGCTCTTTTCCGCCAGGGGAGTGGAATCGGCATGAGCGAACACCCGGACGCGTTCGCGGACATCGTTCCCGACCGGACCCTGTCTCATTACACGATTGTCGAGAAGATCGGAAAGGGCGGAATGGGCGTTGTCTTCGTCGCGAAGGATAACGCGCTGGACCGCAGGGTGGCTCTGAAGGTCCTGTCCCCCGAAATGGTGGCGGATAGCGAACGCCTGCGGCGGTTCCAGCGCGAAGCAAAAACCCTCGCCGCGCTCAATCATCCCAACATCGTCACGATCTATTCGGTCGAGAATGCCGAGGGGTTCCACTTTCTGACTATGGAGCTGGTCGAGGGCCGGACGCTGAGGAAGATCGTCCCCAAGGGTGGCGTACCTCTGTCCCGCTTCTACGACATCGCGCTGCCGCTGGCCGAGGCGCTGAGCGCTGCCCACGAACGCGGGATCATGCATCGGGATCTGAAGCCGGAAAACATCATGGTCACCGATTCGGGTAGGGTGAAGGTCCTTGACTTCGGCCTTGCCAAGCCGACGCTGAGGAAGGAGACGTCCGGGGCGGGCGACCTCGACCCCACCCAGGCCCTCACCCAGGACGGCATCATCCTCGGCACACTCCCGTATATGTCGCCCGAGCAGGCGCAGGGACGCACCGTCGATCACAGATCCGACATCTTCTCGGTCGGCATCATCCTCTACGAGATGCTCAGCGGTGCGCGTCCATTCGCGGGTGAAACGGTTTCGGAGCTGATCTGTGCCATCCTCCGTGATACACCGAGACCCGTCACCGAGCTCAGGCTGGACCTGCCACGAGGTCTTGAGAAGATTATCCGTCAATGTCTGGAGAAGAACTCGGATGATCGCATTCAAACCGGCCATGAGCTCTACGATCAGCTCAAGGAGCTCAAGAGGGAATTCGAGCTGGACAGCGCGCTGTCGAGCGGCAGGCGCGGCCTGCGCGGCAGGCGCGGCCTGCTCGGCAGGCTCGGCCTGCAAGGCCCATCCGCCGGGGGCGGTTTGCTGGACGGTTTGCGAACACCGGCGTTGGTGCACACGAAAATCGGCCTGACCCTGCTGCTCCTCCTCGTATTTGCAGTCAACTTCGTCGAAACGAATCTCGAGACCATGGTCAAATCACGGTTCGGAATCGGCACTGAGCTGCCGTATCGCCTCGCTGCAGCAGCGCACTGGATGGAGGCGGGTTTCAGCTTCGAGCGGCACGACGTCACCGGTCCCGTCGCGGTTTACGGATACTCAGCTTCGTACTTCTTCCTGCTCCCCCTGCTCACGCTCCTGACGATCATCACACTCATGCTGAGAGCGGATCTCTCAGCATACAGACTCCTCTGCCTCTCTGTCGCGTTCTGCTATCTCCTGAGCCTGCCCTTCTACGTCTTCTTCCCCGTCCCCGAGCGATGGGCATTCCCGGACTCGGAGGCCGTCCTTCTCTCAGACCTCTGGTCATCGAAGCTGATCGAGGCCATCCGTCCGATCAGCGGGCTGGACAACTGTTTTCCGAGCTTCCACGTAGCCTCGACCGTTGTGCTCATCCTCGTCTCCTACCTCTGCCGCATCCGCCTGCGCTCCTGCATGCTCGCTCTGGGCTCAACCGTCATCCTCTCCACGTTTGTCCTCGGCATCCATTGGGTGGCTGACATCGTCGCCGGTCTGGCGGTGGGCGTCCTGGGAGTGGCCCTCGCCCTCCGTATAGAGCACGGCCTGAGGATCTCACTGCCGCCGGCGCCCCCCGAGACGGCGGACGGGATCGCCGCAGTCGCGAACGGCTAAGAACCCCACCGCGCGAGTGCGCTCGCGGATGATTGTCGGAACAGTTCCGTTTCCATTCCGAACCGGTAGCCGCGGGCTTCAGCCCGCGTTCGCCCGGGAGCGCAGGCTGAACCCGCGCAGGCTAAAGCCTGCGGCTACCGGCCCGGAATGCGATCCGTGGTTCTTTGACCCGCAGCACTCAATGCACTCACCGCCTCGCCGAGATCCGTTGAACTTTGAACTTTGAACTGTGAGCCCGGCTCAGCGAACGACTATCCTTCCGCCCTCCACACCGCCGGCGCTCACCTGGCCGATGACCGCAGCAACGTAGCCCGCCTCCCGCAGATGGGCAGCGAGCCGCTCGCCCTCTGATTCGGAGACGGCCATGAGGAGTCCACCCGAGGTCTGTGGATCGGCGAGGATGTGGCGTTCGGGGTCGCCCAGGGTCTCTACGAACGTAGTATGTTCCGACGCGAATTTGAGATTGGCCTTACCGCCTCCCGGGACAAAACCATCGCGGGCGAGCTCGATCGCTCCCTCAAGCACGGGGATTGCGGAGAAGGCAATGGTGGCCTCGACCTGCGCCGCGCGCACCATGTTCAGCAGGTGTCCCAGCAGGCCGTAGCCGGTCACGTCAGTCGATGCGGAAGCGCCGTGTGTGTGTGCGAGCTCGCCGGCGTCACGGTTGAGACGTTTCATGGTGGCAGTCAGCGAGGCTGTTCGCGCGGAGTCGAGCGCCCCGCGCTTGAGAGCCGTCGCGAGGATTCCGGTGCCGATCGGCTTTCCGAGGACCAGAACGTCTCCGAGCCGAGCGGTGCCGATCGGGATGAACCCGCCTTTGCCGACTTGGCCGATCACGGCCAGACCGTACTTGATCTCGCGATCCTTGACCGTGTGTCCGCCGACGATCGGTGCACCGGCCTCGGTGGCCGTGTCGGCGCCGCCGCGGAGCACCTCACGGAGTATCTCCTTGTCCAGGTCGTCCGGGAACGCCGCCAGGTTCAGAGCGGCGAGGGGGGTTCCGCCTTTCGCGTAAATGTCACTGAAGGCGTTGGCGGCCGCGATGGCGCCGAAATCGTAAGGGTCGTCGACGATGGGCGTGAAGAAATCGGCTGTGAACAGGAGGTCCGATCGGTCACCATTGGGCACCACGCCGACATCCTCGAAATCATGAGCGCCTGCGAAGCCGGCGGGCAGAGCTCGACCCTGAAGCCCGGAGAGCAGCGTCGCAAGGTCCGCCGGACCCAGCTTCGACGCTCAACCGGCGCAGTCGCTGTATGCCGTCAGGCGTATCAGACTCTTATCCATACGTGGATATTCTATCTCAGGTGGCGTGCACAGGCTTCCATTGGTCTCGCCAGAGAGACGGGAAGTGAATCATTCAGCCATTGTTTCATCGAGTCATTTCCGGAGTGAAAGCATGGTTTCGTTCCGGTCAAAGAACCAGTCGTCAATGGTTCAATCATCAATCGTTCCTGCCTCCTATGCGCCACCTGCGCCTCTGTGGTATCGCCTTCGCCCCGTTAATGGAACTGGCGATGGCCTTCACGAACGCCTGGGCATCGGTTAGACTTGGAGGAAGGGCGGACGATTCCAGGGGAGGATGGGGAGATGAGGAACCCTCTCGGGCGTGCGATATTATTCGGGGTGGGGATTGCGTTCGGGCAGGCGATGGCGATGGCCGGAGTTCAGGAAGAGGCCGGCGTTGCGATTGTCGAAGTGCCGGTGTTCGTCACCGATTCGGGTGGGAACCCGGTGATCGACCTGGCGCAGACGGAGTTTTCGGTTTACGAAGACGGGAAAAAACAGGAGCTTGTTTTTGTACAGCTCATCGGAGCAGACGCCGCCGAATCACATGCCGGCGGTGGTTCATCGGTGGAAAGCCGACGGCACTTCGTCCTGTTCTTCGATCTGACTTTCAACGAAACGGGAGGTCTGAAGCGAGCGCGGGACGCGTCGATCGATTTCGTGCGGGACCAGCTCTCGGGCGAAGATCTGGCCGCGGTCTTTTCGTTCTCGGTGAGTGAGGGAGTCGTGATGCACACGAATTTCACCGCCGACCGGCGGCAGCTCGTCGACGCCATCTCCTCACTCGGACTCAGTCGGGGCCGGAATTTCCTGTCGGATTCCGCCTTCCTATCACCTCAAGCCGATCCGCAGGTGCAGGAGGGCGCGGGTTCGGGGGCTACGACCAGGACCGCGGACACGCTTTTCGACGAGCAATCACGGATCGTTCGGATGGCCCTCACAAAGCAGGACACTCTCGCATACCGCCACCTCGTGGGTGACTATCTCTCCGATATCGGCGACTTCGCGCGATCGCTCGACGTGCTGGCAGGCCGGAAGTACGTCATCTACTTCTCGTCCGGGTTCGACGCCAAGATCCTCGGCGGGCAGACCCCTCAGGAGGCGGCTGCCGACACCGAACGGATCATCACAGGGAGTTTTGCCGCGATCGACCCGTCCGCACGGGAACACGACACGACCTTGATCGACCTGCTGAATCGAGCGATGTCCCAATTCTCATCGTCTGACTGCCGCATTTACTGCATCGATCCGTCCGGCCTGTCCTCGAACGTGGACCCGGGCGCTCAGCAACCACCACAACGGGGCCTCAGTGACGCTTTCCGGAAACAGACGGCGCTCCAGATGTTCGCAACAGAAACTGGCGGGAAGCTTTACAAGAACCAGAATGACCTCAGCGGGCCGCTGGCGAGTGTCGTGAGGGAGACCAGGCACTATTACCTGCTGGCCTACTCGGCGCCGCCGGTAAAGGGGAACGGCAGCTACCACAAGATCGAGGTGGATGTGGCCAGGCCTGGTCTGTCGGTTTCGTTTAGAAAGGGGTACTACGAGAGCCGCCCGTTTTCGGCCTTCACGGAGCTCGAGCGCAATCTCCAGATTGCCGACATCTTCAACAAGGACCGCCACGTGCAGGCGATCGACCTCAATCTTCAGACCATGGTCTTCCCGGGTGCGGGCCGTGAATCCCGATGGAAGGACTTCGCGCGCGTCGTCGTTCAAGCGGCCATCCCAGGCGGGCAGTTCGAGTACAAGAAGAAAGACCTCGACATCGATCTCTATGGGTTCGCCACCGCCCCCGGAAAGACCGTCGTCGATTACTTCCATGGGAGTTTCAAGATCAAGCTCTCTGAGCTCAAGGCACGCGTCCTTCCACACGGCATCAACTACACCGACCTGCTGCTGCTTCCACCAGGCGACTACACCCTCAAGATCATCATCCGCGACAATGAATCCGGTGCCACGACCGCTCGCGACGTGCCCGTCTCCGTCGCCAATTTCGACGCGCCCAACCTCCACATGGCGACACCCTGCTTCGTGTCGGTCAACTCAGACTGGGTCAACGTGCGCGGATTCGACCCGGCAAAACCCCCCAAGAGACTCGCCGGAGCAGGTGTCGAGTATCCACTGACCGTCCAGAACCGAGCGTGCGCACCGACCATCTACCCGAACCTGGCTGAGGATCGCGATCACCTCATGCTCGTCAAGCTCTACAACGTCCCCCTCGACGATAGAACCAACACGCCCAAGGCAGGCCTCGCCTGGGAGATCGTGGATGCCGAAGGGAGGTCGCTCGGCGCGCCGCTCTACTCGCTGGCCCAGGGGAACCGGCTTGACGCGCACAGCTATGAGCTTCTCTTCAAGGTGCGATCGCCGGAGCTCGACCGCGGTCTCTACTGGCTGCGCTTGCGAGCTTTCGACAGGCTCTCCGGCGCAAGCACCGCCGACACGATTCCGTTCTTCGTCGAGTAGCCCCTGCCGAGTCGTGCTCAAAGTTCCAAGTTCCAAGTTCAAAGCTCAAAGTTCCAGAACCGGAACGGCTGGAGTCGATGGGATGGTGGTGCCCACGCCCCGACAACACGGTTGCCGACGGGCCGCGCCGGAGATGAGTGCACTGACCATTTCGTGATCTCGATCCTCCGACCCGCTCGCCTCCGATCGGCCTTTGCCCGTCGCTGCCATTCGTGCCAGAATATCCCCGCCCGGAGCACGCACTGTCCCGGATTTCGCCACGCGCGAACTTTGAACTTTGAACTTTGAACTTCTCCCCCGACTCCCGATCCCCGCAAGGACTCGGTGTCATCCGTGAGCTATCGTCTTGTGGCCCTGACCGGCGAGGATCGCGGCCGCGAATGGAGGTTACGGAGCGGGCGTAATGTCATCGGACGGGCCATCGGGACCGAGGTGAAGCTGGCCGACAATCGATCATCGCGGACGCACGCAGCCATCGATGTTGGGGAGGAGCTGTGGGTGGAGGACCTGGGGAGCCGGAATGCGACCTTCGTGAACGGGAGGCGGATCACGAGGGAGCGGATTGTGACCGGAACACAGGTCACGATCGGCGAGACCGATCTGTTACTCGAGGAGGTCGTTGGACGTTCGGCTGACGAAGAGAAGACGGTCGTGCAAACTGAGCCGTACATGCGGAAGCTCCGCGACTTCGAAATCCAACTTCTGAGCCATGGGATTGTCGGCCGGAGTCCCGGGGTGATGGAGATCCTCGACGCGATCGCGCGGGTGTCGAGGACCGATGCGACCGTCTTGATTACGGGGCCGACGGGGAGCGGGAAGGAGCTGATCGCGTATGCACTCCACTACTGCAGTCTTCGGAAGGAGATGAACTTCGTATCCCTGAGCTGTGCGGCGCTGTCGGAGACGCTGTTCGAGAGTGAGCTTTTCGGGCACGTCGAGGGAGGGTTTGCGGGAGCCGGGAAAGCGCGTGACGGAGTTCTGCACTATGCCCGCGGCGGCACGATATTCTTCGACGAAATCTGCGATCTGCCGGTGGGCTCTCAGGCCAAGATCCTGCGCCTCCTCGACGACCGCACCTTCAGTCGACTCGGGAGCAACCGCACAGAGGTGGCTGATTGCCGTTTTCTCCTCGCGACCAGATACGATCTCGAGTCCGCCGTCCGGCGCGGCATGTTTCGCCAGGATCTCTTCTACAGGGCCAATGCCATCCGTGTTCATGTGCCTCCGCTATCGGAGCGCGCGGAAGATATCGAGCTGCTCGCGGCCCTCTACATCGAGAAGTTTTGCATCCAGTATGCGGTGCCACCCAAGGAGCTCACCGCAGACGCCCTGGAGAAGCTCGGATCCTACGAATGGCCGGGCAACGTGCGGGAACTACAGGCGTGCATGGAACGAGCAGTCTTGCTGGGCGAATCGCCGATGATCACTGCCGGAGAGATCGAATTCGGCGGAGGAGCGCAGCGGTAAAAGTTCCAAGTTCAAAGTTCAATGATTGCATCCCGGAACTGTCGCGCCGGATCGGGGCGGCATCGCCCGCCTATCCGGCCGTTCCGGGCTCATCCGGATGTCGGTTGGAGGGGGTCCAAATACCACCGACCAGACCATCCCAAGCTGGCAGCGTCGGAGCGGCCTCTCCAGAGCGCAGATCAGCGTCGGTCGGTCCGTCTTTGAACTTTGAACTTTGAACTTTGAACTACTTCCGCCTTCGAAGCCGCAGCCGATAGATCTTCCCAGCCTGATCGATCGACAGAAGCTCCTGGCCGTTGCTGCGGCACCAGGCGGGCATGTCCTCGAGGATGCCGGCATCATCCGAGAGAACGATGAGCTCGGCTCCGATTGCAAGATCCTTGACACGGGTAGCGGTTTTGATGATGGGGAGCGGGCAGAGCAGCCCCAGGGTGTCCAGGAGGGGTGGTTCGTCCATACGAAGATTGTACACTGGGCTGCGGCTTAGGCGAGGATCGCGCCGATGCGATCTCTGATTTCCCGCGGGGTCAAGGCTTTCATCGATTCTGCCGGCCACGCCGCGCCTTCGATCTGCTCCAGCGCCCCGCGCACCTCGCCTGTTCGCAGTGCCTCCCGGTTCAGGAAGACATTGGGGAGGAACCGGCGGATGCCTTCGACCAGGAGCGGGTATTCGGCAAAAGGTCCGCGGTCGCTATATAGAACCGGCGTGCGGTTGGCCACGCAGTCGCTCACAATCCCATACCCCGGCTTCGTCAGGACCGCGTCTACGGCGGCGAGGATGTCCGTGTAGGAGAGGTCGAGTCTGGTGAGGAGCTCGGGTGGGATCATCCGGACCCCGTCGTCCAGGTTGCGGTCTCCTGGCACGCCACCGACAGAGATCAGTGACCAGCCAGGCGGGATGTTCCATCGATCAGGCGCGTGGTTTCCGAGTCCGAGTCCGCCGTAGGAGAGAAGTCCGACGCGCCCCTGGCCTAGCCCCATTCTGGCTCGAACAACCGACCGATCAAGGCGGGCGACCCTCGCCACCATCCCGAGAGTCTTCTGTTCGCGGATGGCTTCCATGCCCGTCCCGAATGGCAACCGGAGCAGGACCGACGCGCGTGCGTATTGGCTGCCCATCACTCCGACAGACACCTCGAACCTTTCCATCGACGTCACGTACTCGCGATAGATATCGTCCCAGGTGAAGTTAGTAAGGACGGCTGCCTGAATTCCCGCCTCCGATGCTGCCACGCATGCCAGCGGCGGAATGTCGACGAGGACTCGTTCGATTCTCAGCGCCCGCAGCCATCCGACTTCCTGATCGACCAGGTGGCGGCTTCGCCGGTGCAATAGATCGAGCGCCGTCACGGTCGCGGGGAAGTCGGGCGTCATGCTGTCCGGCTGAATCACTCCTACGTCAAGCGTGGCGGAGCGATACTGAAAAGCTGCTTTCGCGTTGCTCCGCAGAAAGGTCTCCGCCACGGGCGACACGATCCACACGTCATGCTCGGCCGCCAGTGCCGCGGCCACCACACACGACCGCGTCGCGTGCCCGAACCCGTGACCGGAGACGTAGTAGGCAATCCGCATCCGAAGCACAGTTTAAAGTTTAAAGTTCAAAGTTCAAAAACGCTCGGGGGACCCTGGAACTTCCCGAGACTGCCCATTCCAAGCTCTAAGCCTTGGACTTTCGCCCGAGGATCCGGAGCTCAAAGTCTGGCGTGGATGTTCTATCAACGTGCCGACGACTCCCCCAGGAATGGCGTTTCAACTTTAAACTTTAAACTTTAGACTTTAAACTCTAGACTATGCGGGTGAATGTTCGTTGATGTGGAGCTCTCGATACATCGTGGGTGCTGCGACTGTCGTGGTCGCCAGCTTGGCCGTCATGGCAGGTGCCGTCATGCTTCTTGAGGATACTTTCATCTACTTCCCGACGCGGTACCCGGATGGAGACTGGACGCCAATCTTCGCCCCGCCGCGGGAAGGGGAGGTTCGTCCGAGCATAGAGGACTGCTTCTTCTCCGCGGTCGACGGCGTGAAGCTTCACGGGTGGTATTGCGCTCCACAAAGGCAGGAGGGTGGACTGCCGAGACGTGTGGACACGAAGGTCGTGCTTCTGTATTTCCACGGCAATGCGGGCAACCTGACATACCGGCTCGACATGATCCAGCTTCTCCTCCAGATACCGGTCGACGTGTTCATCATCGACTACCGCGGTTATGGCAAGAGTGAGGGGACGCCCACCGAGGAGGGTCTCTATCGCGACGCCGATGCCGCGTGGCGCGAACTGACCGTCACCCGCGCCACTCAGCCCGACCGTATCGTCATCTTCGGCAAATCATTGGGCGGCGCCCCGGCCGTCGATCTCGCCCGGCGCGTCCCCGCTGCCGGGCTGATCGTGCAATCGAGTTTCACATCGGCAGCGGACATGGCCGCTGAGGTCATGCCCTTCGTGCCCCGCTTTCTGCTCCGCACCAGATTCGACTCCGTCGGAAAAATCCAAGACGTTGCGTGTCCCAAGCTGATCATTCACAGCCCGGCCGACGAAGTCGTTCCGTACAAGCTGGGTCGGCGGCTCTACGAAGCCGCTTCGCCGCCGAAGCTGTTTTTCGAGGTTCCTCATGCCGGCCACAACGAAACGCACTTCGCCGGCGGGAGGCCATATTTCGACGCGCTCCGCGAATTCATTGATAGTTGTGCCGCCCGGGCTGCGCCCGCCCGGGCTGCGCCCGCCCGGGCTGCGCCACGCTCATGACAGATCGCGGCCATGTGGATTAGAATTCCAAAAGATTTGCCTTGATACTGTTGGGGGGGAAATGAGAAATCCGGTCAACCATCTTCACTCTGTTGTGACGCTCGTCATTCTCGCTGCCCTCGTGTCCGCCGAAGAACCACCGGTTTCCAAGGGCCATCTCGTGCTCATCGGCGGCGGCGAGAAGCCCGCGGTTGCGATGCAGAAGTTCGTCGAATTGGCCGGGGGACCGAACGCCGCAATCCTGATCGTTCCGACAGCCTCGGAACAGCCCGACACCGGGACGTACTACGAGCAGATCTTCGAGCACGACTACGAGTGCACCAACGTCACCCCGCTGGCGCTCTCCGGCCGCGAAGATGCCCAGCGCGCGTCGATCGTGAAGCTCATCAACGGCGCCGGCGGGATCTTCTTCGCAGGCGGCGACCAGAGCCGTGTCACGGCAGCGCTGCTCGACACCCCGGCCTTCGAAGCCATGGGCGAGGCGTTTGCTCGCGGAGCCGTCCTGGGCGGCACTTCGGCAGGTGCCGCGTGCATGAGTCCGCTCATGATAACCGGCGAGGGCAACTTCAACGTGCTGGCGGCAGCCACGGTCGACCTGCAGCCAGGACTCGGCTTCTTCCCGGGCGCCATCCTCGATCAACACTTCATTGCGAGGCAGCGCGAAAACAGGCTGATTGCCGTCGTGCTCGAACACCCGGACCTGCTCGGCGTCGGCATCGACGAGGCGACGGCCGTATGGCTGCGCCCCGACCACACTTTTCAGGTGCTGGGCAGCGGGTGGGTTGCTGTGCTCGATGCGATCGGAGCGAGTGTGAGGCGGCAGCCGGTGCCGGACGGCGAAGCGCACCTCGGAGTCCTGGGCCTGCGCGTGGACATTCTGCTGCCGGGTGACGTTTACGATCTTGGGTCGCGATCGATCGTCGGGCCCGGAGGACGGGTACCTCAACCGGGCGCGCCGGCTGAAGCGGGCAGGATGCGGAACGAGTGAGCGGGACGGGCGAGGGGAAGGATTCAGCGCCTGGTCTGAAGCGTGCTGTTTCGCGCTGGGAGATCGTCGGGCTGGCGCTGAATGATGTGATCGGGAGCGGGGTGTACCTGCTGCCGGCGACGGCCGCTGCGATTCTGGGTCCGGCCAGCGTTTGGGCTGTTCTCGCCGCCGGGTTTTGCGTCCTGTTGATCGTGCTCTGCTTCGCGGAAGCTGCCAGTCACTTCGATGGGCCCGGCAGCGCGTATCTCTACACTCGTCATGCTTTCGGGGATTTCGTAGGGTTCGAGGTCGGCTGGATGACCTGGCTGGCGCGTGTGGCCTCCCTTGCATCGTTGTCGGCGGGTTTCGCGCAGGCACTCGGTTACCTCTGGCCCGGGGCCGGTGGCGGGTGGGGCAGGGTGGCCACGATCACCGTGCCCGTCGTGGTCCTCGCTGCGATCAACGTCGCGGGCGTGAAATCAGGAACGCGCACCGCCGTCGTCCTCGCCGTGTGCAAGATCCTGCCTCTCGTATGCCTGATCCTTGCCGGTCTGATCGCCTGGGCAATGCCTCAATCGCTCCTCGCCCCGATTCGCGGTGCCGACAGGTTGGGGGAAGCGGCGATGCTGCTGCTTTTTGCTTACGCCGGTTTCGAGAACACGGCGGCGCCCGCCGGAGAGTTCAAGAATCCCCGGCGAGACGTCCCGTTTGCACTGATCGCAGAGATCGCAATCGTGACTGTCCTTTACTCCAGCGTCCAATTCGTGGCGCTGGGGGCCCTGCCCAATCTCGCCGGATCCCAAACTCCTCTGGCAGATGCCGGCCGTGTCCTCATGGGTCCCGTGGGAGGCTGGCTGCTCACGATCGGAGCGGCGATCTCGATTCTGGGCACCAACAGCAACACCGTGCTGGCAGCTCCACGGTACCTGTTCGCCCTGGCGAGAGACGGGTTCGGTCCGAGAATTCTCGCCTCGATCCATCCATCCACGCGGACCCCGGCGGTCGCGGTCGTCACGCACGCATGCGTGGCCCTTCCGCTGGCCTTGAGCGGCTCGTTTGTCGGTCTGGCGGCACTCTCGGTCGTCGTGCGCCTCGTGACCTACATCGGAACCGCGGCCGCTGTCCCGGTCTTGCGCCGCAAGTTCGCAGCGCGACCGTCTGGAGTCCGTCTGCCGGGAGGAGCGGCGATCCCCGTCTTGGCGATCCTCGTCTGCGTCGGCCTCGCCGCCAGCACGACGACTCGAAATCTCGTCGCGGCCGCAGCGGCCATCGCGATCGGCGCTGTCATCTATTCCTTTCGCCGCCAAGGCTACGGCGAAGTCCCGGCAACCGAAGATTCAGTAGATTGACCCGATATGTCGCAGACGGCTTCGCTCCGACACTGACTGAGGAGTCAGCTCCTCGTCGGTTGAAGGCTGGACGATTCTGGCCAGGCCGTTCCGTGCGAAACCGCAGATGGCGCGGATTTCCGCGCAGATTACGCAAATTCTTCCAGCACTCAACCGACGAGCAACTTGCTCCTCACTTTCGGGTCGGCGCCTCGACTTTGCCGCAGTCCTGGTGATACGTGGCCGCATCTGGAATCCATCCCCGCAAAAGTATAGACCATCCGCCAGAGGAATCGTGAAGGACGGCCATAGTGTGAGCCGTTTTTCCGGGACACGGGTGGCAGCAGACTTTGTCGTCAGCGATCCCCATCCCGGTGCGGCATACTGTGGCTGGAGGTGAGCAGGATGTCCACTCTGACTGTTGCGGTGCCACCCGAGGACGTCGCGCAACGGCGTGCGGCTGCGGAGCGATTGCACATCTCTGTGGAGCAGCTCGTCGCCGCCACGATCGAGAATCTGCTTGCACAGCCCGATGAGCAATTCGAGAGGACCGTGGAGTACGTCCCGGCAAGAAACGCGGTTCTCTATCGTCGGCTCGCCCATTAGCGCGATACGTCCGACTCCGAGAAGCGCTGGACCTCTACCAGCGCATCATCCCACAATGCGGCGGAGTCCGACTACTCCGAGAGCGGGTGGGGAGCTCTGTTTCCTACGCCTCTCTGGCGCGCGACATCCAGGTATCGCCGCATACGGTCAAGCGATGGGTCGGGATCCTGGAGAACATGTACGTGCTCTTCCGCGTGACGCCGTGGCACCGCAATGTCGCCCGCTCGATTCTCAAAGAACCCAAGATCTACTTTTTCGACACGGGACAGGTCGCAGGTGACGAGGGAGCCCGCCTCGAAAACACGGTCGCCGTGTCGCTCCTCAAACATCTCTGGTTCATCGAGGATACCGAGGGCCGCGATGTATCCCTCCACTACCTTCGCGACAAGGAGAAGCGCGAAATCGATTTCCTCACGGTCGTGGATGGAATCCCCACTCAATTGGTCGAGGTCAATGTGTCCGAGACACAACCGGCGAGGTCATCCCACCACCTCAGCGAAAAGCTGAAAGTGCCGATGACCCAGATCGTGTTGCACTTGAAACGAGCCCTCACCGTCAACCGGATCCAGGTGCAGCCGGCCGCCTGCGCCCCGGAGGGGCGCGGCGAACAGAGCCCAGGGCGCCAGCCCTGGGTCGACTTCTACGAGAGATCGGCCAGTCCCGGAGGGACGGCTGAAACTAGCCGCGCCAGACTGACGATGTATCATTCGTCCCTCCGGGACTCACTGTCCTTCTACACAAACTCTCGAGGAACGTGCCGTCCGAAGTATCAATCGCACCAATCCACGGGGCGTCAAGCGAAAGATGAGCAATTATCCGCTCCGTCCGCGCACGCGTGGCCCAACACAACGTATCCTCCATTCGAGCCCATGGAAGGCACATACCCAGGTTCCGCTGGACAGTATTGGATGCTGTCGCGCCTATGTCAAACAGCCAGGACTTCGGCAAAGCCGAAATCCCGGTCCTCGTTGCACAGGAACGGACCATCCCCTCGAGTAAGTGAAGGAATGATCTTAGAGTCACACCGAGACGCGAGCGGTTCACCTCTCGTGCGACAGGACGCGATGATTCCCCCCACCGCCTTCGCGGACCGGACCACTCCACCTCGCTGCCGCTCGGCTACCTGCTGGAGGAGCCGCCGACATGGCAACCTACTTTCCAGATTGCGTCGACTAGACCTGACGCGTGGAAGGCAAGACCACCACGTGAAGCTCGGTGCAGGATTCCAACGCGGCATCACCGGTGAGGAACAAGTCGGTTTTGCTCTCCAAGGCCGTTGCCAAGTGGATGGCATCTGGCGTTCTGAAGTTGCCGCGGGCGCGAAGGGTTGTTGGCGATCGATAATGGGGGCGGTGACGTCCCACACGATGAGCCGGCTGGCCGAAAAGAACTGGTCGTAGGCACGGAGGAGTGCAAGGTTGTTCTCTCGCAGAGGACGAACGCGACATTCCAGGAGTGATAGACGCGAAGTCACGAGGACGGAGGAGGCATCGACACTCAGCGTCCGGATGTGCTCCACGGCGGAAGCGTGGAACGGATTCGCAGCCTCGACAAGGTAGATGATCGTACACGCATCGAGGTAAGCCCGGTTCATCTGTCGCCCCAGGTAGATCGCTCCTCATGAACCTGATTGTCGATATCTTCCTTGCTGCGCGAGCCTGCCCGGAGCCCGGCAATCAGGTCGAAGATGTCGGTTGTGCCGCTCCTCGGGGCCGAGGCCGACTTCAGAACGACCTCGACGTCACCGTCGATTTCCGTCACCGGCTCGTCCAGCTCGACATGCTGGGGATCGGACAGCCTGCCTCTCACAATGACCGCTTTCTCCATCGGATCACTCCTCCAGACGATTCATTCAATCACGGTGTGCCCCGCGGAGCAATCCGAGGCGCGCGCGCCGCCGGGCCGAAGGATCTCCTGCGAGACCCGTAGCCCTTGGAGGAGATCCTTCGTCACCGGGCTTCGCCCGGCTCCTCAGGATGACGTTGCGCTCATGCCCGTGTGCGTCTACTCCGAATCTCAGC
>JACPPM010000149.1 GCA_016191015.1 Acidobacteriota bacterium
CATCCCCGCGAATCGTTCGATTCGCGCCGACATTCCGCCCTGCTCCGCCTGCCAGACCATCATGGGCAGCCCCACCGGGATTCGCCGTCCTTCCGGTCGCTCTCCTCCGGGAAGGGAGTCCGATGTTTCACGCGGGAGGATTCCGATCCGCGAACCGGGCTGCATGGCGACGAAGAGGTCGCCGTAGCGATCCAGCGTGCGCTGCCACGAGCCGATATCGCCAAAAGTCCGGGGCCAGGAAAGCTCGTTCCGCTTCATGCGTCAGGAATGACGGCAGTCACTTCGATCTCCACTTTGGCGCCTTCCTCAACGAAACCGGCGACCTGTACTGCCGTCATGGCCGCGCCATACGTGCCGATGATCTCGCGGAAAACGCGACCAACCTGCTTCTGCGCGGCCAGATACACATTCCTGTCAAGAAGGTACCAGGTCATGCGGACGATGTGCTCCGGCCGCGCGCCGGCCTCCGCCAAGACAGCGACAACGTTTTTCAGCGCCTGCTCGACCTGACCAACGAAGTCGTCGGTCTGAAACCGGCACTGCGCATCCCACCCAACCTGGCCGGCGACGAATACCAATTGCCCGCGAACCGAAACGCCGTTACTGTATCCTTTGGGCTGCGTCCATTCCTGCGGCTGGAGTTTCTTCATCTCCATTCCTCCCCTCAAATCCTGACGCCGAGGCGATAGCCTTCGTGGATGGCCTGTTCGAGGCCACGAGGGATCAGCGCATCGCCGATCCCGTGGAGCTCGTCGATCATCCATTCGAGCTCGTGGAAGAGCTGGTGATTGGGTTTGCGCGGAGCCGCCAGCAACACCATGTCAGCCAGGAGGAAGGTCTCCTTGCCCTTGTCACTGATCACCGTGACACCTTCCCTGGTGATCTTCGTGGGGCGCGAGCTGGTCAGACAGGGAATCCCCAGCTCCTCCACCCAGGAGGCGTGGCGCCACTTGAAGGACGGCTTGATATCCCCGGCGATGCGCTTGGACCGCTCGACGATCGTGACCTCAGTGCCATTCTTCTTGAGGTATTCCGCCACCGTCAGACCGATCTTGCCTCCGCCGATCACTACCACCTTGGAACCTGGCTGGATACGACGATGCGCTACATCGAGGACATCAATCAACTGTTCATGACCTTCCACGGTACTCAAGGCCCCGCGGTCCATGCCCGCGCCGGCGGCGACAACGCAGACGTCGTACTGGTGCAACACGCTGCGCATGAACTTGGCTTCGACTTCGGTGTTCAGGAGCATCCGGACGCCATGCTTCCTGGCCATGACCTCATAGTGAGTGATAATCGACCTCAAATCATCGGGCCGCGCCAGGTCGTTGTCGGCATAAGCCGCCAGATTGCCTCCGATGCGGTCGGCCTTATCGTAGACGGTGACGTCGTGACCGCGCCTGGCAGCCGTGATGGCGCATTCCATTCCGGCCGGACCGGCGCCGATGACCATGATCTTCTTCTTGAATGCTGCGGCGGTGGCGTGATACTCGGGTTCGACCTCGTGGCCCAGGGCCGGGTTCATCGTGCAGGTGTAAGGCAGATCGCGGAACAGGCGCGAGAGGCAGTTGAGCGACCCGATGCACCGGCGGGTTTCCTCAAGTCGGTCTTCGGCGGCTTTGTGAATGAGCTCGGGGTCGGCCAGCAGCGGGCGGCAGACTTCCCAGAAATCGAAGATCTTTTTGCGAATGCAGTCGTTGGCCATACGCGGGTCGGGGAGGCGGTTGCCGAATGTAATCAGGGTGCCAGGAAACATCTTCTTGGCGCGTTCCGACAGGTAATTCCAGTAGCCGGGGGGAATGTCCCGGCCGATCGAGGATTCCGGGGCCTCCTGCCATCCGACCGTGACCGAGATCATGTCGACACCGCAATCGACAGCCTGCTGCATCAGTTCGTAACATTCGTCTTCGGTGTTGCCGCCCCACCGCTGCATGAGCTCGTCGCCGTTCAGCCGGATGACCAGCGGGTTGTCAGGGGTGGCCTGCTTGATGGCATCGATCAGCTCACGCATGAAGCGGCCACGGTTCTGAATCGAGCCGCCATACTCGTCGGTCCGCTGGTTGGTGAAGCGGGAATTGAAGTTGGCCAGGAGGTAGCCCATGAAGCTGGTGACTTCGGTGCCATGAAAGCCGGCACTGATGGCGCGCCTTGCGGCGTTGGCGTGCTGTTTGACGATCTCGTGGATCTGCTCGACCGTGAGGATCCGCGGCGGCCGGAAGTGCGGCAGAGTCTGCGGAACGTCCGAGGGCTGAACGCAGTAACCCAGATCGATGCCTCCGTAACGCCCGGCATGCAGGATCTGCTGGATGCCGATCGCGCCGGCTTCCTTGATATAGCCGGCGATTTCTTCGAACTGGGGGAGAAACTTGTCGTCGTGGATGGCGACCTGACGAAAGTAGGCCTTGCCTTCGCCCTTCGGGTCGGGATAGGCACCCTGATTCGTGATGATGCCGCATCCGGTTTGCGCAATAACCCGCATCCGCGCCAGCTCCCGCGCCGTGATGAAGCCATCGCGAGTGTTGTAGTTGGAAACGCAGCAAGCGCCGTACTTGACGCGATTCTTGGTGACGAACCTGCCGATCCGTCCCGGCTGGAACAGGTGACTGAGCTTCGCTTCGCCTGGCTTTGTCACGGAGTGTTTCCCCTGTTGTTTGGATTTGGAGCGCTCCACTTCATATCGTCGACACTGTAAACATTGGAAGCAAACGAGTCAATTACCGGTCTTCGCAGTCATTCGGAAGGAATGGTCGGACCAAACGTAGGCGTGGACATGTTGGGAATTCCGAGGCGGGCATGCGCCACGTGCCGCACAGGGGCTCGCGCACCCGGGCTCGGATCTGGGGTTCAGACCAGAAGGGGTTGACGGCCTCGATTAAGGAGGTGGGAACCAAAAGAGCGGGCCGGGGTGTGGGGCCCGGCCCGCCGCTGTCTGAGTAGTTGGGAGGCTACTGCGCGAGACTTTCGATGCTCTCTTGACTCTGACCGGTGATCACGTTTTTCGCTGTCTTGCTGAAATTCGAGTTGGGCTTCGCCAGCTTTTTCTGGAGAAGCTTCTTGTAACTCCTGGAGAGTCGGCTCGCATCATCGGCGGAGGCCGTGGCCTTGGCCCCTGACGCGCCGCATGAAAGAGTCCAGTAGTAGTCGGACGAGCTGATGTCGGTGGCGACACCGCTGAAGCTCATGGTTGACTCAGACAAGGTCACATCTCCGACGACCGAAAAATCTCTGAGTCCGAGCCTGACGTCGTTGCACGTGTAGGTGCGCGAGCCCTTGGTCGTCTTCACCGTAATCGTGCCGCTCGTGGTGACCCAAACGTCGTAGACGGAGACCTCGAACTCACAGGTCGAGGCCTCGATCGGGTCGTGGGCCGAGAAGTCGAGCGGGCCGTAGTCGACTTCGTAGGTGCCACCGTCGCACTCGAACTTGACCGTCACCGAACCGTCAGTGGACGTGGCTGAGTCGCTGAAGGCCGGGAAGAATCCCGAGCCGTCGACGTTTCCCTCGGCCGCTCCGTACGTGCTGTTCCACGCCTCCTCAGTCGCGTGTAGGATCGCGTCGGCCTCCACGTCGGTGACGTACTGCTCGTCCGCGAAGCCGTTGGTGCCTGTCATCATCGCCAGAATCGCCATTACTCCGATACCCTTCATGCTGTTCATTGTCTCCGGGTCTCCTTTCATCAATCGCTTACAGCCACCTCAGACGGCAGCCGGCACGGACGGGTTACGATAGCAGCGTGCCGCCGTGACTACGCGCACACAAAGGGGCATCACCAAGGAATCCGGCCGAGGAGAATTCGCGGGGCGTCGCTGGCGGGGGTGGGACTACGGCAATCGAGCTGGAGTCGCCTCGCGCGACGCCGCGAATCGTTGGGAACTACAGGCAGAGGCGGAGAGGTCGAATGAGCATAGTCTCTTACAAGTTGCGTGTTGACACGAAATGGCAAGAAATTCGAGGCGGCTAGATCTTCCGAACTCCTCTCAGGAAAGCATGAGGGGAGGAATGCAGGAACGGAGCGGTCGTCTCGGCCGATCGGGGTGGCTCGGAAGAACGCTCTCACTCTCCACGCTCCACGCTCTCACGCGCGGTGGAGACGCAACCAATGCAGGTTGCGGCTCCGCCGCGTTAGGGGGCTCCTTGTCAGATGAGTATCGGACAGACCTGCCTGATCTCCGCGGAAACCTGCGCCATCTGGGATTTCGTACGGAATGGACTGGCCCCGAGCGGCACCCGACCTTGCGGCACCCGTGCTCCGCTCGGCGCCATTGATCAATCCGATGACACGTCCAGCAGAGCGCGGACGCGACGGGCTAGCTCTGATCCCGTGAAAGGTTTTCGAGGAAATCGAAAACGCCAGAGGCCGTCTGTGCCGGAAGAATGGACCTGTCGCTGAATCCCGACACGAACAGCACCTTCAGACTCGGACGCCGCTCCTTCACGCGCGCGGCCAGCTCCGGACCACTCATCCCGGGCATGACGACATCGGTCAGCAGCAGGTCAATGTTTGCCTCTGGTTCCGAAGCAGTCGCATAGGCCGATCTTGGATCGGGTGCCGTCAAAACGTGGTAGCCGAGTGTCACGAGGGTGTTCTCGATGAGCCATCTCACGGCGTCGTCGTCCTCGACCAGGAGAATCTTCTCATCGCCGCGCAAGGGCTCCATCGCCGGGGTCGGCACGGCCGTCCGCTCCTCGGCCGACTCGACCGCGCACGGGAGGAACGCTTTGAAGGTGGCCCCCCTGCCCGGCTCGCTGTAAACCCAGATCCGCCCCCCGCTCTGCGTGATGATTCCGTATACAGTAGCCAACCCGAGTCCAGTCCCCTTCCCGGTCTCCTTTGTCGTGAAGAACGGCTCGAAAATCCGTGACCTCGTCTGGGCGTCCATCCCCGCTCCGGTGTCCCTCACGGCGAGCATGACGTAACGGCCGGGGTCGAGTGATTCGCGCTCGATCGGGAGGCGGTCGTCGAGCACCTCGTCACGTGTCTCGATTGTGAGTATCCCGCCGGCCGGCATCGCGTCCCGCGCATTCACCACGAGGTTCATGATGACCTGCTCGAGTTGCCCCGGGTCCGCCCGCACGGTGGCCAGGGACGGATCCAACTTCGTGACAAGCTCGATATCCTCTCCAATCACCCTTCGGAGGATCTTGTTGAGCTCGGCCACGATGGCATTCAGACTGATGATCTGTGGGATGAGGACCTGCTTGCGGCCGAATGCAAGCAGTTGGCGGGTCAGGGATGCCGCGCGCTCACCAGCCTTGCGTATCTCTATGAGCGGGGGCGCGAGGGAATGGCTCTCGCCGAGCTGGACCATCATGATGTCGCTGAATCCGAGGATCGCCGTGAGAAGGTTGTTGAAGTCGTGCGCAATCCCACCGGCAAGCCTCCCGATGGCCTCCATCTTCTGCGACTGCCGGTAGCGCTCTTCGAGCTCTTTCATCTCGGTGATGTCGATGATTGTCCCTTCGAGGTACGCGGGCTCACCCGTGCTCTGTTCGATCAGGCTGACGTTTTCCAGAATCCTGACCGGCTGTCGATCCCGCCGCTTCCCAGCGACCTCGAGATTGACGAGTGTACGCTGCGCCTGAATCCGGGTAATCAGACGGTCCCGGTCGGAAGGATCTAGAAATAGAGCATGCGTGGACGTGCCGACGAGCTCATCCGGCGTTTCGAAACCGAAGATCCTGGCGAACGCACGGTTGCATTCAATGATGCGGCCTTCGATGGTCGATCGGAAGACGCCGGCGAGGTTACGTTCGAAGAGCAACCGGTATCGTTCTTCGGAAGCTCGCAGCGCCTCCTGCGCCTGCATGAGCTCCGACAGGTCGCGAAGAACGAGAACTGCTCCTGCGCACTCCGAGCGATCGTCGCGGATGGAGACTGCCTTCCTCTCCACCGACACCTCACGTCCCTCTCTGCTCACGACCACGATCTCGGCAGGCGGTTCCGCGTAGATCCTCCTCCTCAGAACCACCGGGTCGAGGGCCGCCAGAGGCTCTCCCGTCCGCGCATCTCTGGCGCTGAGGATTTCGCTCACCGGTCTTCCGAGCGCCTGGTCGGAGCGCCGGCCGAGGAGAGACTCCATCGCCGGATTCAGCGTCGTGACCCGGCCATCTTCGTCGGTCGCGAGGACGGCGTCGGGGATGCTCCGGAGCGTCGCGGCCAGCCAACGTTCGGCCTTGCACACCTTTCTCTCCATGCGGTCCTTGTAGACGGCAATGGCGATGTTGACGCGCAGCTCCCTTTCGGTAAAAGGTTTGACGATGTACCCGAACGGCTCCGTCTCCACGGCCCGCCGCACGATGTCGTCGGCTGCGTATGCGCTCACGTATATCACCGGTGTGCCGGTCAGGCGCCTGATTTCGCCGGCCGCTTCGATCCCGTCCATGTGACCCTTCAACACGATGTCCATCAGGACCACATCCGGGCGAGTCTCTCTGACCAGTTGCACAGCGCGCTCGCCGGAGGAAGCGATGCCCGTGACCTCGTAACCCAGTTCGACGAGGCGGGCCTCGAGCTCCCTTGCGATAATCACCTCGTCTTCAACAACTGCGATCCTGACGCCGCTCGCGGCTTCAGGTGCGGTCTCGGTATTGAAGCTCTGCGAAAGTGATTCGAGTGGTTGTGCCATGGTCTGTCAAGACCTCCATATTCCCTTCCAGTTGTAAGGTCAGGTCCCCGACGAGCCGCAGTCCCAACGATGTGGGCGCATGCTTCGTTCGGTCGGGGTCCACGCCGATGCCGTTGTCGGAAACCGTCAGCTCGTAGGTATGGTCCGGCAACTGCGTGACCTGGATCGAAACCTCGCCCTTCCGTCCTCCAGGGAAGGCATGTTTGAGAGAGTTGGTGACGAGCTCATTGATGATCAACCCGCATGCGATCGCCGTCTCGATGCCCAGAAAGACCCCGTCGATCCTCGTGGTCAGGGTCACCTCGTCGGGGCCGGCGCCGTATGTCCGCATGAGCTCGGTCGTGAGATCTCGCACATATTCCGCGAAATCGATCTTCTCCAGATCCTTGGACTGATAGAGCCGTTCGTGGACGAGAGCGATCGAGCGCACACGGCTGCGGCTCTCCTCAAGTATCCTGACCGTCTGGGGATCGTGCGCCTCCCGGGAAGGCAGGTACAGCATGCTGGAGATCACCTGGAGCGTGTTCTTGACGCGATGGTGGATCTCTTTGATCAGCGTCTGTGTGCGGAACACCTCACGCGAGCGCATCTCAGCCATTCTCCGCTCAGTCACATCCCTCACAACCGCGAGAGTCAGCATCGACCCGTTCGCCTCTTGGGGGCTCAGCAAGATGTCCACAGGGAATTCGCTGCCATTCTTGCGCCGGGCGTAGAGCTCGAGCCCCACGCCCATGGGGCGATTTCGCGGTGCTCCCGTGAAGCTCCGTCGGTGATGAACGTGATTGTCCCGGAAGCGTTCCGGCAGCAACCCCTCAACCGGCATGCCGAGCGACTCCTCCCGCGAATAACCGAAGAGGAGCTCCGTCTGCCGGTTCACCCGGATAATCCTCCCACGATCATCGACGACGATGATTGCGTCCGGAGCGGATTCGAACAGTCGTTCGAACAACGAAGCGGCAACCCCAGGGCTCGACATCGCCCGTATCACGTCATCCACCGGGACCCCCCCCTGCACAGATGGTCCTCCCTGCTGCCCCGATGAAAGTGTATCAGGTGGGAGGGACTGTGACAATGAGACTCAGGATCATCGCCAAGGCTAGGGCAAAGTCCAAGAAACCGCAGATTTCACAGATCGACTCGCAGATGTCGCCGATTGCTTCGCGCCGACCCGAGAGTGAGGAGCAAGTTGCTCGTCGGTTGAATGCTGG
>JACPPM010000007.1 GCA_016191015.1 Acidobacteriota bacterium
CTTCCGAGCCACCCCGATCGGCCGAGACGACCGCTCCGTTCCTGCATTCCTCCCCTCCTGCTTTCCTGAGAGGAGTTCGGAAGATCTAGCCGCCTCAGATTTCTTGCCATTTCGTGTCAACACGCAACTTGTAAGACACTAACGCGGCATAGCCGCGCGTAGAGCGTGGGGCGTGAAGCGTCGAGCGAATCGGTCGCCGGGGCTTCCCACGCTCGACGCTCAACGCTCTACACTCCACGGCCTCTGCTTGCCTCAAGGATGTTTCTTTCATTTTGTGTCAAGATCTTGCCACGAAGACACTACCACCCGGCTATCGCTCTCTCTCCGCGCACATCAGCCCCGCCGAACAGCGTCCCCGTCGCAGGATCGATGCCGACGGCCGTGACGGCCGTCGGCATCCTGAAGGGGGCGATGACTCGCAGATCGTGGCCGCGGCGGCGGAGCTCGTCGAGAACATCCCAGGAGACTCGTGCCTCGATCGTCAGGACCCCCGGCTGGTCGCGATGGTCGCGAAACGAGTTGCGCATGTTCTCGGAGTTGAGGCGTGGGGCCTCGATGGCTTCCTGAATGGGAAGACCGAAATCGATGTGGGCAAGGAGGACGTTGAGGTTCTGCTGGTCCTGGCTGTCGCCACCCGGCGTGGCGATCGCCATGTACGGGCGGCCATCCTTCAGGAGGACAGTTGGTGTGAGCGTGATGCGCGGACGCTTGTGGGGTGCCACCACGTTCGGGCTCTGCGGATCCAGGCTGAACTGCTGCATGCGCTGCGAGAGCGGCACGCCCGTGTCCCCCGCGATGAATGCCCCATCCAGGATCCAGGCCCCTGACACCACGGCCGAGAAGAGATTTCCCGAGGCGTCGACAGCATTGACTGCCGTCGTGTCGCCGGTCGGGGAGGCTGGTGACGAGGACGGGGACAGGGAGGCTGCTGGAGCAACGCCACCCGGCGAACCGCTCGGCGGCGAACCGCTCGGCGGCGAACCGCTCGGCGGCGAACCGCTCGGCGGCGAGCCGGGGCGGTGAGCCTTCGATGCTTTCGCGGGGTCGATGAGAGTGCGCCGCTCGGCCGCGTATGACTCAGAGAGCAGCTCGGCGATCGGAATCTTCGAGAAATCGGGATCGCCATAAAACGCGTCCCGATCGTCGAAGGCCAGCTTGATCGCTTCGGTCACCGTGTGCAGGTAGTCGGCCGATTGGAAGCCCATCTTTGAGATGTCGAAGCCGGATAGGATGTTGAGCGTCTGGAGCATCACGGGGCCCTGGGTCCAGAAGCCCGCCTTACAGATGGAGTATCCGCGGTACATCGTGTGGACGGGCTCCTCGACGCGCCCTCGAAACCCAGCCAGATCCGCCTCGGTCATGATGCCACCGGCATCGCGCGCCGCGGCGATGAGGCGGCGGGCGATCTCGCCCCGATAGAAGGCGTTCCGGCCGGCTTCGATGGCCTTGAGGCGGTCCTTCGACTTCCGGAATTCGGCGTCGTCGGCGGCCGCGATTGCCCGCAGTGTCCGTGCGAGATCAGGCTGGTGGAACATCTCGCCGAGCTCCGGCACCCGACCTCCGGGATAGTACACTGCCATTGTCGTCGGATACCGCTCGCAGTTCCGTCGTTCACGAATGAGTATGTCGCGGAGGATGTCATACATCGGGAATCCGTCGGCGAGATCGATCGCGGGTGCCAGAACGTCGGCGAGCCGCATCGAGCCGAATTGTGACAGGACGATGGACATCGAGTCGAGCACGGCCGGGACGGTCGCCGCGCGCGGTCCGTGGTAGTCGATGTACGGCTGCCCTGCCCAAATCTCGGGGGTGGCCGCGGCCGGGGCCACACCCTGGCCGTTCACAACCAGGACCTTCTTACTACGCGCGTCGTAAAGCACAACAGGAGCTTCCCCGCCAAAGCCGAAGAGCTGGATCTCGCTGACGCTCGCGGCGAGGACCGCCGCCGCTCCGGCGTCAAACGCATTTCCACCCGCGCGAAACATCCTCATCCCGGCTTCGACGGCGAAATGCCGTCCTGCGGCGATCGTGCAGCTTTTGGCATTGATCTCGGCCCGCATCGTCTGAGCCGAGTGGACGTGGGAAGCAAGGAGCAGAGCACCGAGGAAGGCGGCTGTTTTCGACATTGTGGCCTCCAGAAATTCCCAGATACTCTACCAGAATCCTCGTGCCGCAGGCGTGGATTTGGGCGGACACGGCTGTTGACCAACCGCAGCTGTCTCTCCTATAGTTACCCGTTCCAGCGGTTGACGACGATCGCATCGTTGCTTGAGGAGTGGAGGAATCATGAACAGAACCATCGTCCTGTTGCCTGGCGACGGCATCGGAAAAACGGTATTGCCCGAGTCCGTGCGGGTGATGAAAGCTGCCGGCTTCGATGCAGATTACGTGGATGGAGACATCGGGTGGGAGCTCTGGTGCAAGGAGGGGAACCCGCTGCCGGAGCGGACGATCAGACTGCTCGAGCAGCATCGGGTGGGACTCTTCGGAGCGATCACGTCGAAGCCCAAGGACGCGGCGGCGGCTGAGCTGTCACCTGAGCTGCGCGGCAAGGGGTACACTTACACAAGCCCGATCGTCGGATTGCGTCAAAAATTCAATCTCGACATCTCGGTGCGCCCGTGCCAGTCCTTCAAAGGCAACCCGCTCAATTTCGTGCGCCGGGGCAAGGACGGATCGCTCGAAGAGCCGAAAGTCGATGCCGTGATCTTCCGGCAAAACACCGAGTGCCTCTATTCCGGGATCGAGTGGACGAATCCGCCGGATAACGTCTATGCGGCCTTCCAATCCCATCCGAAGTTCAAGACATTCGCATCTGTGCCTCGCGAAGATCTCGCCATCTCGGCGCGCATCTTCACGCGGAATGCCTGCCGGCGAATCCTGCGCGCGGCGTTCGAATACGCCAAGGCGCACAACCACAAGGCGATCACGGTGTGCGAAAAGCCGAACGTGATCCGCGAGACTTCGGGGATGATGCTTGCCGAAGCGAAGAAGATGGCGGGGGAATACGCCGGGATCAGCGTCTGGGACACCAACATCGACGCTCAGATGATGTGGCTGACGAAGAACCCCGAGGACTACCACGTCATCGTGAGCGGCAATATGTTCGGCGATATCGCAAGCGACGGATTCGCCGGGTTGATCGGGGGATTGGGCTTCGCGGCGAGCGCGAATATCGGCGACACGTGCGCCGTGTTCGAGCCTACCCACGGCAGCGCGCCGAAATACGCTGACCTCAGCCCGTCGATCGTCAACCCGATCGCGATGATCCTCTCGGCCTGCATGATGCTCGAACACATCGGAGAAACGGCGATCTCAGCCCGCATCAAAGCCGCAATTGCCAAGGTGATCGAAGAGGGCAAGGTCCGCACCTACGACATGATGCGCCTGACGGGATCGGCAAAGGTCTGCTCGCAGGGAGCTGCGTCGACGCCACAGATGACCGACGCCATCATCGCCGCCCTCTAGACGGAGTGCTGGGTGCTGGGTGCTGAGTGCTGGGCGCCCGCCTCTTGGAATGTGCGGCGCAGGAGCGCGCGGGCCTGAAGCCCGCGCCTACCATCGCTATATCCGAAACCCCGTCGCATCTGGTAGCCGCAGGCTTCAGCCTGCCTCCGGCCCTCCGCGCTTAGGCGATCGCGCCTTTCAGCCCGGCCACGCGCCGGGCGAGTCCGAGCTGTCCCAGATGGTAGCAGTCGTGCATATGGAAGAACGCGATCGTATCGCCCACGGTCTTGGTCCCTGGCAGCTCCATGGGAGCGGGCTCGTCGATGCGCGCCTCGGAGAGCTGCTCGAGGAATAGTGAGAGCTCGTCCCCGAGCTGGAGGAATCGCCCACTGACAAGCACCAGGGGCAGGTGTCCCTCCGGCGGCACGCTCTGGCTTCCGCGCCGATATCGTTCGAGCTCCTCGGCACCGGTGGGATTGGCACCTAGCGTCTTCAGGTAGAGAAACCTCGAGAACACCAGATGCCCTGCCACCCGGGCCGCGCTGTTGCCGCCGCCATCGGGCGAGGTGCGCGCGTTCGCGTCGGTCAGCCCCTAACGCGGCGGAGCCGCAACCTGCATTGGTTGCGTCTCCGCCGCGCGTGAGAGCGTGGAGCGTGGAGAGTGA
>JACPPM010000008.1 GCA_016191015.1 Acidobacteriota bacterium
GCGCAGATGCGACGCTCATCGTGGCACCGAAGAGGTCGAGATTTCTTTCTGTCAAGAGATGCTTGACCTTGTTGACTCGTGCGTGGGACGGCTTTCATAAGCGACCCGAGCACGCCGCGCCCGGCGATTGACCGAGCAGTTCCCGGTTTCTTAATTTTCAATTTTGAATTTTGAATTGCCCAAATCCGCGGCTTAGCCGCGGATTTGGGAGTGGCCGCGCCTATTGCGGGCGGGGCGCGTGCGAGGTAACATGAGCCCAAACGTTGAGGGCATCATCGTGAAGAAGGACGACCCTGGTGTCGACCCGAATGCGTCAGGCGATCTGGAAAGCGAGGAGTCGGGTACCATTGACTCTACGGACGTCTTGAAGACCGGCGGCGCGCTGGCGTGGGGACTGGGTGCGGACGATCCCGACAGATCCACATTCCCAGAGAATGCATGGCCGCCGGGCCATCGGATTGGGCGTCTGACGATAGACTCGCTCCTCGGCACGGGCGGCATGGGGGAGGTCTACCGCGGCAAAGATGAGAAGCTCGGCCGGTCCGTGGCCGTTAAGAGACTGCGGCCGGACTGGCGCCGGATTTCGGGGGGCAGCCGGGAGAGGATGCTGCGCGAGGCGCAAATTCTCTCTCAACTGCAACACCCTGGCATCTGCCAGATCTACGACCTGATCGAGAGCGATGACGCCGATGTGATCGTGATGGAGCTCGTGCGGGGCGAGACGCTCTCGGCCGCACGACCACACTTCTCTCAGCAGCAGATGCTGGTTGTCGCCGAGAAGATCGCCGACGCCGTGGCCGCTGCCCATCGCCATGGAGTGATTCACCGGGATTTGAAGCCGGACAATGTGATGGTGACGCCCGAGGGGGAGGTGAAGGTCCTGGACTTCGGCGTGGCGTTTTCGCTGTCAGAGCGAGCCCCGGTCATGTCCGAAGGGGGAGCCCCCGCCGAGATGGAGGCGCCGGATGGTCAGACCGGCATCGTATGGGGGGGACGGTTGACTTCGCGCGGGATGGTCATCGGCACGCCGAGGTACATGAGTCCGGAGCAGCTCGCCGGCAGGGACTTGACGACGGCGAGCGACATCTACGCCATGGGGATTGTGCTCCAGGAGCTCTTTACCGGGAAGTCCGCGTACAGCGATGTCGACATGTCCTCACTCCTGGGGTACGTCTCTCGAGCGGAATCGGTGAGCCCCACGGGGCTGGACGCTGACTTGGCCCGCCTCCTGGGACAGATGAAACACGCGGAGCCGGAGGCGCGGCCGACCGCGGAGCAGGTTGTGGCGCGGCTCCGGAAGCTTCGTGGCAGGCCGGCGCGGCGCCGGTTCTTCGCCGCGGCGGCCGTAGCCTCAGCGGCACTGGTCGTCGCGACAGCGCTGGTTTCCATGAGACTCGGGCGGGAAACACCGTTGATCGCAGCCGGTCACCGCGGACGCGTCGTGTTGCTTCCGTTCGAGAACCAGACAGGCGAGACACAGCTTGCCTGGATATCGGGCGGTCTGCGCGACATGGTCGCGCAGACACTGGATGGCGTCGAGGGAATTCAGGTCGTCCCTCCGGAAAATGTGGACCGCCTCGTGACCGCGGCCGACGGTACCCGGACAGTGCGTGACGATCAAGCCCTCCAGCGTCTCGTGTCAGATCTCGGCGCCGAAGTTCTTGTAAGCACGGTTGTTCGCAAGGAAGAAGGTCTCTATGTTCTGGACTCAGGAATCATCACGAGCCGAGGCAAGGCAGGGAAGCGGATCATTCGCCAGCAGGAGATCACGAAAGCCGCCTCCGAGCTCGCGGACCGTCTCGTTAGAAGGTTGGTGCCGGCCGTCGCCTACTCAGGCCTGGAGGACCGGTTCTCGGACGACCCTACGGCCAATCGTCTCTACGCGATGGGGCTCGACACATATCGGAGAGAAGGTGCTGAGCCTGCCAGTGAGCTGTTGCGATCCGCCCTGCGAGTCGACCCGCAGCTTCATTGGGCACGGGTCATGTTGGGCGAGCTCGCCGAGCGGCTCAGCTCCTGGGACGAAGCCAAGCGATACTTGGAGGAGGCCCAGGCGCACGCCCGGAAGACCGGAGATAGGCAGATGGCTGCCGCATGCCTGAGCCGCCTGGCGCGACTGTCCATCCATCGCAACGAGTTCGAGGAGGCCGAGCGGCTGGCGCGGGAAGCGCTGCAGATGGCACGCGAGAATGTGGATCGCGAGCGCCAGACCGAGGCGCTCACGCAGCTCGGCGATGTGGCCCGGAAGCGGGAGAAGTGGAAAGACGCCGAGGGTTACTACACTCAGGCTCTCGGTATCAGGAGGGAGCTTGGAGACCAGATCGGCGTGGCGCGGGCCATGCACAACGTCGGCGTCGCGATGTCCTTGCAGAGCGGTCGTGAGGGGGAAGCTGTGCGCGCTCTCGAGGAATCCCTCGACCTCAAGCGAAAACTCGGGATGAGTGCCTTCGAAGCGATGACGCTCAACTCCCTGGCCGTCATCGCGGTGGATAGCGGAGAACACGACAGGGCGGAGCAGTTGTACCAGCAGGTGCTGGCCAGCTACAGGAAACAGAAGGATCTCAGCGCGATCAGCCAAACGCTCGGCAACCTCGGCGTGCTCGAGCAGAACCGCGGGCACACCAGATCCGCGGTGGCGTATTTGGAAGAATCCTGCAAGTTAGCTACGGAGATCGGCGATCAGGATTCACTCACGCTGAGCGCATTCAACCTGGCCTACCTGCTCGGCCAGCTGGGGAAGCTGAGCGAGGCCGAGCACTACCTCGAGATCGCCGACACGCGTTACAGCCTGGCGTGGGAGACCGTCGCCATCAAGGCACGGCTGGCATGGCTGCGAGGGGATGTCAAGGGCGCTCGCGCCCACGTGGCCCAGGCCAAGAGCATGGCCGGAGAGCAATGGTCGCCTGACCTCGACAATGAAATTGTCGGGCCGAACCTCCCGCTGATCTGAGGTTCCTACTCTACGCCGACAGAAGCGGTAGAAGAGGTGACCACGGAGAAACGGAGGTGGGCCTCAGCTTCGCATCACTCACCGCTTCGCGTAGCCCAGGGCACCGGCTCTACGAAGCGCTCAATTCGCGCCGGAGCATCTCACGCGCCCTGCGCCAGTCGCGTTCGACCGTCCGCGGCGAGACAGCGAGCACCTCGGCCGTCTCTTCCTCCGAGAGCCCGGCGAAATAACGGCACTCGACTACACGGACAAGTCGCGGGTCGAGGTCCGCGAGACGGATCAGCGCTTGATCGATCGCGAGGACCGTTTCCGCGTGGCGGCGGACCGCCTGGTGTGCCTCATCCAGCACAACTCGCTCCAACGCGCCTCCGCGCTTCTGCCGCAGCCGGGAGCGGGCGCGATCCACAAGGATCTGCCGCATGACCCGCGCTGCCAGCGCGAAAAAGTGTCCCCGGCCCTCGGCGTGCCATCTGTCCTTTCCAGCCAGCTTGATGTAAACCTCATGGACCAAATCGGCGCTACTCATCGTCTTGCTCCCGATCCGCCTGAGTTGCCGGCCCGCAAGGTGCCGCAGCTCGCCGTAGACCAGCTCGAAGAGGCCGTCCATCGCGGCGCGGTCCCCCTGTGCGTAAGCGGACAGCAGCTCCGTCACTTTTCCTTTCGGGGTCATCGCTGCCTCCGCTGTGCTCCCGACGATCTGATGCCGCGCCAGGTTACCTCATGGTCTGCCCACGATCCCCCACCCAAGCCCGAGCCTGATCATGCTCTGAACGCACCCGGAGGTCAAATGTCGAGAACATCAACTGCATGTGAGCTCCTATCGAGCGCAGCGCGGGTCAGCGCTCGAATGCTACCGCGCCGTCTCTCATGCCCCAGCGGGGTTCACAACTTGCCGCTGACCGTATTGTTGAGCTCGTCTCCCTCGCCGATCGTATTATCCTCATCGATGACGGCCACGAGGTACTTGTGTTGGGCGCCCCTGGTCGCGCTCAGGTTGATCGTGGAGACTGCGCCGGCCGAAAGAGACGCTACGGTGGCGGTCTTCACGAGTGTGTCCCCGCTGCCGGGAGTGGATCCCTTGGAAAGGTACACTTTTACGACAAACGTACCGGCACTCGCCCCGCCCACCTCCGCGCAGCCCAGGGTCGCGGTCACCTTCGTGCCCGTCACCTTCAGATTCCACCACGCGCCCGTGAGATCGGGTAGATCGGACGATGGGCAGACCAAAATGCTCTTTGCCTTCGAATTCAGGATGCGGTTCGGCGCAGTCTTCCCGGTCGCAGAGGTGTCAGAGACTGTCGATTGTATCGTTGATCTTGTGGCGCGCGAATTCGATATCACGGCCTTCGAGCGTTGGACGATCGTCCCGCAGCTCGAGTCGATCTCGCCCGAGCCATCGAGCTTCACGGCGAAGCCGTTGGGCGTCCCCTCCCCAAAGGTGTCCGTGTACCCCGCCGCGATGTAGCCACCATCGCTCGTCTGTTGCACTGCATGGAACCATTCCGTCCCGACTCCACCGTAGGTTCTCTGCCATGAGATCTTGCCGGATGTGCCCAGCTTCAGACACCAGCCAGACCTGCCCCCATCTCCGAAAGAGACGGTGTACCCCGCCACTACGAAGCCCCCATCGCTCGTCTGCTGAACAGATTCGACCGAATCGAGGTCGCTGCCACCATAGGTTTTCTGCCAAGTCGGCTTCCCGGCGCTGTCGAGCTTCAGGCACCAGGCATCTTGTAGGCCGGCGCCGAAAGACTCGGTCCGCCCCGCCAGGATGTACCCGCCGTCGCTCGTTTGCTGGACGGAATCGACCGTGTCAAAACTGGTGCCGCCATAGGCATACTGCCATGTGGGCGAGCCCGAGCTGTCCAGCTTCAGGCACCAGGCATCGAAATTCCCGGCGCCATAACCGTCGGTGTACCCGGCCGCGACATAGCCCCCGTCGCTCGTCTGCTGGATGGAGTAAAACCAATCAGTCCCGATGCCACCGAAGACCTTCTGCCAGGTGGGGTTGCCTGAGCTGTCCAGCTTCAGGCACCAGCCCTCGTCAAATCCGACGGTGGATGAGGACGAGTACCCCGCCACGATGTATCCTCCATCGCTGGTCTGCCGAACTGAGCGAAACACATCGTTGCCACTGCCGCCATAGGTTTTCTTCCATGAGGGCTTGCCGGAGCTGTCGAGTTTCAGACACCAGCCATCGCCGAACCCGGCACCGGAGGATTCTGTGGACCCGGCGACGATGTAGCCACCATCGCTCGTTTGCTGCGCCGAGTAGAGGTAGTCGGCGCCGCTTCCGCCGAACGTCTTCTGCCAGGTGGGGTTGCCTGAGCTGTCCAGCTTCAGACACCAGCCGTCCATCGACCCGGCGCCAGAAGATATCGTGTTCCCTGCTACGATGTATCCACCATCGCTCGTCGGGTCGACCGAATTGTAGATATCGGTCCCCGCCCCTCCCGCGGCTCTAGCCCACCCGCGCGCCGCATCGGCCGGTCGATCGGCTGACAGGCACAGGATCAATGAACCAACGACCCTCATCGCTATCGATCGAACTTCCATCCGTTCCTCCTTCGGTGCGCCCAGCAGGGCCATCTCCGGGAGCTCTGTCTCGCCTCTTGCATTCTCGCCGGGGGGCCGAACAGCCTGGCGATCTATGGTCTGCCCCCCTTATGATACGACATTCCCGGAAAACACACGCGCGGCACTACTGGCAACCGGCGACCTCGGGGTCCGCGGTCGCAGTCCTGGCACCAGCGAACTGCACGATTGCTATTCCGCCGGAGCTCGTACGGTTGTCGATAATCCACCATTCGCCGCTGATCGCCTCTCCACTCGCCTCCGCCGTCCCGTGGATGGACTGGGAGAAGCCGGTGCTCGCCCCGCACATGTTCGCCACCAATGTAGAGTTTCCAACCAACCCCTCGCCCTCGAAGTCCGGTGTGGGTGTCCATTGGTCCAGAACTCCCGTGGCGCCGTCTATTTCGATGTTGAGCCGCCCGTCGTCCAGCTGAGTGATCTTCATTGTGGCCGAGGTGCTCACGGGGAGGAGCTTCTTCGATCTGGCTGCCATGTCGTAGACCAGGCCCCGGATTGTGAGAGACCAGCTGCCCTCGAGGTTCGGAGTGCCCATATCCGCCGACGTGGCGCGCGGATAAAGAGTGGCTGCCGCGAGCAGGCATGTTGCGAGGATCTTCTTCATCGGTTCTTCTCCTTCTGTTGGTCGGGGCAGCGCCGCGACCGATTCTGAAAGTCTCATAAGCTGGCGTGGCGCCGGATCCCTGAGCTCGGCCCTGCGCGTCACGGCTGTTGTCACAGCTTCCCGATAGCGACGTTGTCGAGCTCGTCGTCCTCGGCAACCGAATTGTCGGAGTCGATGACTGCCACGATGTACTTGTGCTTGTTTCCTTTCGTCGTCTTCACTTTGAAGCTGGAGCTGCCCCCGGCTGGAAGCGGTCCGACCGTGATGGTTTCTACGAGCGTGGCCTTCTTGCCGGCGGTCGGCTTTTTTGCAAGGTATACTTTTACCACGAATTGTCCCGCATCCGCCGAGCCGGCGTCAACGCAGCTGAGCGTCGCCGTGACCCGAGAACCGGTCACCTTCAGATTCGACCATGTGCCGGTGAGGTCGGCGGAGGCGGGCGATGAGGCACAGATCAGGGCCATCGTTGCGCTGGAATCGGTGGCACCGCCGCCCGATGGCATGCCGACAACGAATGTGTTCGATTCGATCGCGACGGCAGCGGGGCCGGCAACGCCAGAATTCGATATCACCGCCGCAGAGCTCTGGACGAGTGTCCCGCAGCTAGAGTCGATATCGCCGCCGCCGCTGTCCAGCTTCAGACACCAGGCATCCATTGATCCGGCGCCGAACGAGGACGATTCCCCGGCCATGATGGAGCCGCCATCGCCTGTCTGCGCGGCAGCCCTGAGCCCGTCGTCGCCGGCGTTGCCGTAGGTCTTCTGCCACGAGGGGTTGCCTGAGCTGTCGAGTTTCAGGCACCAGCCATCGGATAGGCCCGCGCCGAAGGAATTAGTGACCCCCGTCACGATGTAGCCGCCATCGCTCGCTTGGGCGACTGACGAAAAGATATCGATGGCGCTGCCACCATAGATCTTCTGCCACGAGGGGTTGCCTGAGGCGTCGAGCTTCAGGCACCATCCGTCGTATATGCCGGCGCCGAAGGAATGTGTGTATCCGGCGAGGACGTATCCTCCATCCCTCGTCTGCGCGACAGAGAGGCCGACGTCATCGAGCGCACCGCCATAGGTTTTTTGCCACGCCAGGGAGCCTGAGCCGTCGAGTTTGACGCACCAGACGTCGCGCCCCCCCGCGCCGAAGGACTTGGTGTAGCCGGCGACCACGCACCCGCCATCGCTCGTTTGCTGGACGGAGACGAACACATCGTCTTCGCCGAGGCCGAAGGTCTTCTGCCACGAGGTATTGCCTGAACCGTCCAGCCTCAAACACCAGGCATCGGCCGACCCGAACCCGGAAGACATGGTGTATCCCGCGACCACGTATCCGCCATCACTCATCTGGTGGACGCAGCCTAACCAGTCAGAGCCGCCGCCACCGTAGGTTTTGCGCCATGTGGTATTACCTGCACTGTCGAGCTTCAGGCACCATCCATCCCCCGCACCGGCCCCGAAGGAGGACGTGAAGCCCACTGCGATGTACCCACCGTCGCTCGTTTGTCGGACCGAGTTGAAGTAATCTGAGCCGCTGCCGCCGTATGTCTTCTGCCAAACGGGATTGCCTGCGCTGTCAAGCTTCACGCACCATGCATCGGCTGACCCTGCGCCAAACGAGTAGGTGAACCCCGCCATGATGCAGCCCCCGTCGCTCGTCTGATCGACCGACACCCACATGTCACTCGCGGACCCAATGGCGGCCTTCGCCCACCTGCTCCCCGCCTCGGCCGGTCGATCGGCGGTCACGCACAGAATCATCGTACTCCCCACACACATCGCAATTGACCGAAAGTTCATCAGTTCCTCCTTTGTTGCGGCCGGCAGGATCCCCCCGGGATACTGTCTCGCCACCAGTGTGCCCACCCTCTGTCCGGGCCCCTCTCGGGTCCCGAGGTCCTACTCACCCTATGGAACGACGTTTCCGGGCAAGACCCGACATCAGAGTCGGGATTTGCCGAATCCCTGGGAGTCGTTTGACACGAACAGGCGATCGCGTCAGACTACGGATGAAGATCCTGGGCGGAGGCCGCGGACGCCTTGCGGTCCTGGCTGATTCCAGGAGGTTTCCCATGAAGAGCCGAATCGGGATTGCCGGCATACTCTTTGTGACCGGCGCGCTGCATGCGGGCGTCAACAGATGGACGTCCAACGGACCGTATGGCGGACTGTTCGGAGGATTTGCTTTTCATCCGACTGACAGCAATCTGATCTTCGCGACGGGCGGAAACTCCCTTTACCGAAGCACGAATGGGGGTTCAGACTGGGAACGCCTCAGTATCGGCGGGGCAGCCGGATTTCCCGGAAATGCCGTTGTCAGGATCCATCCTCGTAACCCTGGCTTGATTCTGGCCGCAAGTTCCAGCGTTTTCGCGAGCACCGACTATGGTGTGACCTGGCGGGAGATCTTTAGACCCGAATTCGACGATTGGGACGCGTTCTACGACATGGAGTTCGATCCTTCTGACCCGAAGACCCTCTTCGCGGTCAGCTACCGCAACGGAGTCTTCAAGAGCACGGACACGGGGCAGTCATGGCTCAAGAAGAACAAGGGGCTCACGATCGAGCCGGTGCCTGGCTTCATTGAGATTCCTCAGATCGAGGTGAGCCCCACTGACGGGAAGACGATTTACGCACTCCTTGCGAGCCGAAAAGCCTACAAGTCCGTCGATGGAGGGGAGACGTGGCAATATCTCCCCGGGCTCATTCTCGATGAAGAAGAACACGTCCTCGCCATCGACCCGAGCACTCCTCTTGTCATGTACGCCGGTGGAGGCGATGGAATTCTGAGGAGCGAGGATGGCGGTCAGAACTGGACCGATCTCGTCTGCGGGTGCCGGCCCTTCAGCCTGGCGATCGACCCCCGCGAGACGCAGACTCTTTACATCGCTCAATCCACTTCGATGAAGAGCACTGATGGAGGCCGCACCTGGCAGGACATGAACGTTGATCCGAACACAACTGTCGGAGTCGCCGTCCATCCCAGGAAGCCCAATGTCGTGTTCATTGGCGGGTTTGGGCAGGGGGTGTTCAGGTCCGTGAATCGCGGGAAGACGTGGACCCAGGTCAACGATGGGCTCGACAATCAGATCGTGGAGCGGCTCGCTGCATCCCCCCCTGACCTGAGACACGTCTACGCGTCGACCGGAAAATTACTCTACGAAAGTAGTAATGGCGGTACCACCTGGACGCTGGGTGCGCTGTCACAGGCGCCGGATCCGGTCCAATCGGTGCATGACATTCAGGTTCACCCCGAAAACCCCCGGCGTGTCACCGCCGCTGTGAGCGATCCCGATCGCGCTCCCGTCGCAATCAGTACCGACGCCGGAGAGAGCTGGAAGTTCATCTCGCCTGCTCCGAATCCAGGTTGGGTACCGAGAATCGCGCTGGATCCCTCCGATGACATGATCATCTATGTCGATGGCCAGTACGATAATGGATCTGAGCTGAGGTGGCGCTTCATGAAGAGTGTGGATGGAGGAGACACTTGGCAGTATGCGGACCGTGGACTTCCGAACCGGCGAGTCGACGTCGTGACCGTTGATCCGAGCGACGGAGACGTCGTCTATATTGGAGCCGAAGACGGGAGGATTCTCAAGAGCACCGACGGCGGCTCCAAATGGAAGAGGACCGGCAAGGGACCCCAGGGGGCTGGCCTCACTGATATCGCTGTGGACCCGGCCGAACCCGACACTGTGTACGCCTCCCATTTCTCAGGCATCTTCCAGAGCGCCGACGGCGGGAAGTCGTGGAAGCAGCGGGCTCCATTTGGAGGCGGGTTCGTCACGCCTGACCCCGGCAATCCGCAGACGGTGCTCGCGGGAGGCTGGGGAGGGGTGTACCTCAGCACCGACCGTGGTCTCAATTGGAGCCTGTTCGACCCGACCGGCCTGCCCCCCTGCTTCGTCAACGACCTTCTTGTCGATCAGGCCAACCGGGACAGATTCACGATCGCGACTTCCCGCGGCGTCTTCTCGTACACGCGAAAGACGTCCTCCGGCAGCCCTGTGATCGAGCAGGTCATCCCGGCCGCGGGGAAAGCCGGCGACACCGTGACGATCAACGGCAGTGGATATGGACAACTGCAGAGCACGAGCAAGGTTCTTTTCGGCTCATCGGAGGCCGGCACCGCTCAGTCCTGGACCGACACCAGCATCAGGATCGCCGTTCCTGTTGGTGTGCGCAGCGGGTCGGTGACTGTCGCCGTGGGATCCAAGTCCAGCAATCCGTTCGAGTTTATCGTCCTGCCTGCCGCGGGGAACATCGAACCAACATCGGGCCCGGCGGCCGGGGGCACGCGTGTGACCCTCATCGCCCCGTCCAGTGTTACCGGTTCGGGATTCAGTGTGTTCTTCGGATCGGCCGTTGCAACGGACGTGCGATTCGTCGAGCCCAACATCATCACCTGCACCTCACCCGCCGGCTCGGGAACCATAGAGGTGAGGATCACGACAACTCTGGCATCGACGGATGTCGGATCCTTCACCTACCAGTAGGTCCCCGCTACCGCCGGATGATCACCTCGGGGGACGACTCGCCCAGGCAAAAGTCGCGGGCCTCTTCGGAGTAAGCGGCGTACGGGAAATGACCGGTCTCGGCTCTCTCCGGGATCGTGATGGACGCGGTTCTCCCCGGCGCAACGTCCTTTCGCTCCGTCCCGAATGCACTCCGATCCGGGAAGAAGATCTGTACGCGCCCGCCGGTCAGGTTGACGAAATGCACGTCCTGGCCGGGGCTCGCCGCAACGTACGCCGGGCGCACCCGGTAGCCGCTGGCAGTCCTCAGCACGAAAACCTCTGTTGCTTCTCTGTCAGATCCCATCTCTTCTTTTCTCCTTCCAGTCGACGTGAAGTGTGACTACGGTTCCCGCACGGTAGCGAATCGCGGGTCTGCGCGGAGTCTCGCCAGATCCGGCTCGTGCTCAACCTCCTCCAACGAGTAGCCGGCGTGGAGCGCCTTGCCGAGAAGATCGAGCGCCTTCGCGCGATCGCCCAGCATCTCGTACACGGTCGCCGCGCGGAACATCATGTCGGCATCCCCGCGGGCCAACTCGAGCGCCTCCGCCGCCCGCGCTCGAGCGGCGACTGCATCTCCGAGAACTGCGTGGCAATCGGCCAGACGGATCAGCAACCCGGGATCACTCGGGTTCACCTTCAGCTCGGCCTCAGCCATCTCCGCCGCACGCCTGTAAGCTGCCGGCGCTTTCTCCCCCTGCCCCGGGGCCAGACGGTATGCCGCGCCGAGGTTCCGCCAGACGCGATAGTCGCCGTCGTCGATCTCGACGGCGCGCTCGAGTGTCCTCGCGGCCTCCGCGTACCTGCCACGGAAAAACTGGACCGTGGCGAGGCTGGAAGCAGCATCCGCCGTCGGCATGATGCTGAGAGACCGCTTCAGCATCGCTTCTGCTTCTTCGTTGCGGCCCATCAGGTGATACAGCCCGCCGAGGTTGTTATAGCCGCGGACGTTGACCGGCGCCAGCTCGATGACCTTGCGAAACTGGGCTTCGGCCTCTGAGTAGCGGGCTTGAATCAGATAGAAAACCCCGAGCTGGTTGTAGCCCGCCCAGTATGATGGGCGCCACCGGATCGCTTTCAGATATGTCGCCTCGGCCTCTCGGTTTTTGCCCAGGGTCTCATACGCGTACGCCAGCTCCCGCATCGCATCCGCATTCGCCGGGTCCAGCTCGAGCGCGCGATCGAAGTCCTTCCGCGCGTCCTCGGGATGACCAGTGCCCGCGTGAACGACGCCCAGAGTGACATACACAGGAGCCAGAAGGTCGTTCAGCTCGACGGCGCGCCGGCAGCTTCGCTGGGCCATCCCCACCGACTCAGGGCTCTTCTCCAGCTCGTATCTCCGCCAGAACGCCTCCCCGAGCGCGGCGTAGGCGAGCGCGTATCGCGGATCGAGTGACGTTGCCTGCTGAAGGACCTTGATGGCCATGTCCAGACTTTCCTTGTCCTCATAGTGCTGCAGATAGCCTCGGCCCTTCACGTACAATTCGAAGGCCCCGGCCTCGGTCGTCCCGCCCGCTTCCATGAGGCGTCGAGCATGCGGATCGAGCTCCAAGGCTAGCATTTGCACGATCTGATCGACGACGCCGTCTTGCAATAACGAGACATCGGTGACCGGAGCGTCGAGAGCGATGGCACGGAGCTGTCGCAAGCTCAGCGCGTCGACCAGGTTCGCCGTCAGGCGGATTCGATCGTTGACACGCAGCACGCTGCCCGTGATGACGATGGTCACGCCGAAAACCCGGCGCGCCGCCGCGGCGCTGGCGATGTCCGCCTGCCGCACCTCGCTGGCCGGCACGACCCAGAGCGAGCCGTGAAACTGCTCGAGCTCCGTTAGCTTGCTCGTCAGCACCTCGACCAGCCCTTCCGAGAATGCGCGGCTTGCCGGGTCATCCCCCGCGCCGGCGAAACTGAGCACGGCGATGTGCTTCTCCTCGGGGACGGCCCGCAGAGACAGCCAGTCTGCCACGCGGTGCCGAACGGGTGGCGAGAGGATGGCGAGCAGGATGACCGCAGCCAGAGCGGCGCCGACGGCCAGAAACCGCCGCACGCGCGATCCGAGCGCGGGCTTCGCCGAGACCATTGGGCCGCCTGCTTCCAGACGATCGGCCACGGCGCGGAGATCACGGGCGAGCTCCTCGCACGACGGATACCTGTCCGCGGGGTCCTTCGCAAGGCATCGATTGATCGTGTTCACGAGTAGCTCAGGGCAATCGGGAACCCACTCGCGAACTCGAACGGGGGGCTCATTGCAAATCGCCCTTGTCGTCTCGATCCAGTTCCCGCGGTCGAAGGCGTTCCGCCCGGTCGTCATTTCGTATAGAAGGGAGCCCAGAGAAAACTGGTCCGAGCGGTGATCGATCGTGTCGCCCCTCGCCTGTTCCGGAGACATGTACTTCACTGTCCCGACCAAAGCCCCAGGACCGGTCTTCGGCCCGGAGAGATCGTCTCCGGTGGTCGAGAGATCCTCCTTCACCACGGTCTCAGCCTCGGTGTCGAGGGGAGGAGGACTGAACTTGGCTAGCCCGAAGTCGAGGATCTTCGCGAGTCTGTCGCCGGAGATCATGATGTTTTCCGGTTTCAGATCACGGTGGACGATGCCGGCGGCGTGGGCCTTGGCGAGACCGTCGGCGATTTGAGCGCCGAGGTCGAGTGTCCGTCGCAGAGGCAGAGATTGCTTCGACATGATCTCTCTCAGCGTCTGGCCCTGCACGAGCTCCATCACGATGTACGGCTTCCCGTCGGCCTCGCCGATGTCGTGGACGGTGATGATGTTCGGGTGGTTGAGGGCGGAAGCCGAGCGGGCTTCGAGCAGGAAACGAGCCAGGCGCTCCGGGTCGGATGTGGACTTCTCGCCCAGGAACTTGATCGCGACCTCTCGCCGGAGCCGCGTGTCCCTCGCCCGATAGACTTCCCCCATCCCGCCGCCCCCGAGCTTTTGCAGGATCTGGTAGTGGGCGATCTGCTTGCCGTTCATGGCCACTGCGCCGGCGCGAGAACGATCAGACTGCGGTTGAAGATCGCCCTGGGAAGGGAGTAATCATGACTGGAATATGTTTGGTGGGCGGTGAAATGTCAACGGTCCTGTGGGGAGCGGCCAGGGCTGCGGCAAGGTCGAGGCGCCGACTCGGGCGAGGCCGTTCCGTGCGAAACCGCAGAGGGCGCAGATTTCCGCGCAGATTACGCAGATTCTTCCAGCATTCAACCGACGAGCAACTTGCTCCTCACTCTCGGGTCGGCGCGAAGCAATCGGCGACATCTGCGAGTCAATCTGTGAAATCTGCGGTTTCCGGGACTTTGCCGCAGCCTTGGCTCACGCGACCGGCGGCGGCGTGCTCAACCCGGCGATGATGTCTTCGAGAGCACGGACGGGATCGGGGGCGTGGGTGATCGGACGACCGATGACCATGTAGTCAACCCCGGCGGCGATCGCGGCAGCGGGCGTCATCGTCCGCACTTGATCGTCGACGGCCGCCGAGGACGGACGGATGCCGGGTGTCACGACTGTGAACTGGGCTCCGCACGCCTGCCTGACGAGGGCCACCTCGCGAGCCGATGCCACGACTCCATCGAGTCCCGCGCCTTTGGAGAGAACCGCCAGTCGCGTCACCTGATCGGGGATCGGGCCTGCGATCCCGATCGTCCGGAGCGAGGTTTCATCGTGACTCGTCAAGATCGTCACAGCCAGCAGAATCGGGGGTCGAAGTCGCTGTTTCTCGCATAGAGATTTCGCAGCCTCGGCGGCTTCGCCGAGCATCGTCACACCTCCGAGCGCGTGGAAGTTCAGCATGAGCGGTTCGAGGGGCATCAGAGCCTGTGTGGCCTTGGCCACGGTCGTGGGAATGTCGTGGAGTTTCAGATCAAGGAAGATCTCGGCGCCAGCGTCCCGGATTGTGCGCACAATCTGAGGGCCACCGGATGCATAGAGCTGCATTCCGACCTTGACAGCGCCACACCGCGGTCCGAGCAATCGGACCCATTCCAGTGCCTGCGATTCGCTGCTGGTGTCGAGGGCGACGATGAGGCGCTTGTGAGGCTCCATGTTTCAGAGCTTCTCGGTAGTAACGCGCCCCTGAGGCACCGAGACACCGGGGGCATTCCCCAGCGTGGTGTCCCCGTGCCTCAACCGGTCTCCGCCGCTAGAAATGGAAGTTCACGCCGAACATGATGCGACGGGGCGGCACATAGACGGAGCCGATGTTGAACGAGCTGCTCGTCGCCAGTGTGCTCCCGACGTCATAGAACGCGTCGGCGTTGAGCAGGTTGAAGACATCCATGAGGAATTCGACGCCGAAATCATCGCCCAGCTTGAACTCCTTCTGGACGCGAATGTCCATCAGGTTGACCGCGGGAGTTCTGAGGTCGTCCGATCGCGGTGCCAGCATGATTGTCTGAGTCCCCTGATTCAGGGCGTCGACGACTCTGAGTGTCGGTGCCCATGGTCGACCGGTGAGGTAGTTGTAGTTGGCGGAGAGCATGATCCCGTACGGGAACTGATAGCTGCCCGTGAGCTTGAACATGTACTTCCGGTCGCCCTTGAGGAGTCCGTATGCGTTGATGAAATCGTTCTTGTCGTCGCCGAATCGGGTCGTGGCGCGCGAGTCTTGCGCGGAGTCGGCCCCGCCTGCGCCGCTGCCCGAGTTCAACCCCTCGGCTTTCGAGATCGTGAGCGACGCGAGCATCATCCAGTTCCTGGACATGCGCTTGTTGGCCGTCAGCATGAGGCCCTTATAGGTCTCCTTGAACTCGGCAGGGTTGGTCAGGAGCAGACGGCTGTCCTCCGGGTCGTTCGTCTGGTTGTAAACCGTGATCGTGTGGTCCTGTTGATCCCGCTCGTCAAAATAGGTGTACTGCACCGGTTCGTATGTGGCGCCGGTGTTGATGAACCCGATCTGGTTACGGGTCTTCTTGTAAATGCCGGTGACACCGATCGCGAAGTCGTTGGTGATGGCGTAGTCGAGTCCGAGCGAGAACTGATCGGTGTATGGGTTCTTCAGATCGGGATCGACCCCGGCCAACCGTTCGCGTGGATCGTCGATTTCGATCAGGTCGTCGTATGCATTCGTGTCGGGGTTCCAGGCATAGATGGATGTGGCCGTCCGTCCGGGGCTCAAGTCGTCGATCGCTCCCGTCAAAAGCGCCTGATAGAATCGCCCGTAGTAGCCACGAACGATGCCGCGTCCCTCCGCGCCGAGCTTGAACGTGGCCCCGATTCTCGGTGACACGGTGTTCCATGTGAAGACGTCGCCGAGTCCCGTGATCGTCCTGCCGGTCTCACCGCCGAATTTGTCCAGCTCCTTCACGTCCTGGACCGACCCGACGCTATGATCGAATCGTACCCCGAGTGAGAGGTTGATCGTCTCGTTCACTTTCCAGCTATCATCCACGAACGTGCCGACCGTCCACATGCTCGATGCATAATGGTACGGGGTCTGGTAGTAGGCCAGATACGGCGCTCCGTCGTAGTCATAGTATTTGGCTCCGCCGGTGAGAGACGAGATGTAGTCGTTGCCGCCCTGCTGGAACTGCACGCCGAACCGGAAATCATGGTCGCCGGCCAGGAAGTCGTTCGCGTAATGCGATACCTTGCCGCTCACCTGTGTCTTCCAGATGTCGCCGTCGTACCAGTAGAGCGCATTCACGGAGTATTCGCCGGTCGACAGGTCGTAGTGCCCCGGGGTCGTGTAGTCGCCGCTGTTGAGATCGCCCTTGTCGGTCCCGTAGAAGCCGGCGTACCGCACTTCGAGGAAAGTCTTGTCACTGAGGATTGATGTCCAAAGGACGCTCGGCGTCGGGTTGTTGCCCTTTTCCGTGAGCGATGCCTCGTTCGGGAGCGAGAAGCTGATCGTGCGCGGGATGTTGAAGTAGTCGTTGTGCAGCTCGGCCACCACCTTGTTCTTCTCGTTGATCTGTGTTGTCACCTTGAAGAAATACCGGTGGTCGTCCTCCTCCTTCGGAAACTGCTTGGGTGTGCCCGGCTCCGAGAAGTGCTCGCGCCTCGTCTGGAATCCTGCGAAGAACCAGATCTTGTCCTTCTTGATCGGCCCGCCGATCTGGAAGGTGAGGTCGCTGTACTGCGCGCGATTGAAGGGCTGGGGATCGCCGAGGGCGGCGAGCTGCTCCTTGGACAGGTTGTTCCCGGTCAGGCTCTGGGTCTGGTAGTAGTAGTTGATGTCGCCGCTGAAGTCGTTCCCGCCGCTTTTCGTAACCACGTTGAAAACCGCCCCCTGCACGTTGCCGTATTCCGCGGGCGCCCCCAAGCCGACAATCTGGATCTCTTCGATGATGTCCGTATTCGGCCAGGGCCATGCAGCTCCGGTGAGAGGCGCGGTCAGGTCGGTGCCGTCGAGCTGATAGGCGTTTTCATTCACGTTCGAGCCAAAGGCCGAGGAACGACTGGCCGCGTTATCAAAGCGCATCGTCGATACGCCAGGCGACGACTGTATCAGGTCGAAGAAGGTGAATCGCGCGATCGGCGTGTTCTCGACGTACTCCGATCCGTAGTTGGTTGATACCCCGGCCTTGGTCGGGTCCACAACGGGTGCCTCGGCCGTCACCACAACCGACTCCTGCACCGTCGCCAGCTTCATCACATGCAACCCCTCGATCGTCCCGCCGACCGAGACATGCAGCGGTCCGTGCTGGATGGTGGCGAATCCGTCCAGTGACATTGTGACCATGTACTCGCCGGGCGGGAGAGCCGGAAACCGGAAGAAGCCATCGACGTCTGTGATCCTATCCTGGCTCTTCGATATCAGCGCCGGGCTGGTGACGACAACCGTCACACCTGGAAGGACCGCGCCCGTCTCGTCCTTCACCGTGCCGACGATGCTCCCGGTAAGAATCTGAGCGGAAACGACCGTGCCGAACGAAAGCAGCAGCAGCAGAGAAAGTGCTACCAGAGTCCTGTTCATGGTTCCTCCTGGCGACATGCCGATTTTGCCCACCTGTGCCTATCATTACATGCCGAGTCCGCCGGAGGTGTCAAGCGATTTTTCCCGAGTCCCGTCGCTCCGACGCGAGGGCGGGGGCGGTGACAGAATGCCGGTGGAGCATTCCTTGGGGGCAGCTGCCCTGCGCGCTTTGACGCAGCCTTGGGTCACTTGACGCGCCTGGCGACTCGCAGCAACCTCTGCCTTGCCTTCAGGTGTGCCAGCCCAAACTCTCGTTGCTGCTCTTTGCTTTCATGCATTTGCCATATTCGCCCGACTCATTCCGGTACCGACCACCGATCTAAAGCTCTTGGCATGTTGTTTGCTCAAAGTGGCCGAGGAACAGGCAATGCGCACTCAGATCGACATCGGCACCACGCTTCACAGTCCCATGCCCCCAACATGCCGGATAGCAGTTTGAGGATGAGCTGCTCGCGGCTCCCCGTCGACTATGGCCTCCTCCGGTGCCAGCGGTCAGTCAAGAAAACGGTCCTGGTTGTCGAGGACGAGAAACTCATTCGCTGGAGCCTCGCCCAGAACCTCGCGCTCTGGGGATACGAACCCATGGAGGCCGGGGACGTGGCATCGGCGGCGGAATCTGCCCTCGGGCGGCTGCCGGATCTTGTCCTCCTGGATCTCCGCCTGCCGGATGGGAACGGAATCGAGTTGCTGCGGAAGCTCAGGTCCGAGCATCCCTCGATACGGGTGATCATGATGACGGCGCACGGCTCCCCAGAGGACGCACTCGCCGCCATGCACTCGGGCGCCCTCCGCTTCCTCCTGAAGCCGATCAACATGGAGGAGCTGCGGGGAATCGTCCGCGACGCGCTCGAGTCTGTCGATTCGGGACCGCAGCGCGAACACTAGCCTGGCGTCCAGGCCATTCTGCTTCATCGAGAAGACAGGTGGGTCATCGAGACCCGGGAGATGAGGAGCCGTTCCCGGCCCGGCGACGTCCCTTCTACTCGCTGAACCGGAGCGACGCGATCAGGGCGGCGCCTCCCAGCATCTTGATGCCGGCCGCTATCTTCTGATTCAGAGGATCGCCGAGGTAAATTCTCTTCAAGACCTCCAGACACTGCTCAGGCGAGAGATAGTAGGTCACGCCGTAGATCAGGATGCCCAGCGATACGACGAACCAGAAGCCGCGGATCCGCAGATACCAGCAAAAGGTCATGAGCAAGGCGCCGGCGGCGAGGACGAAGATGCCCAGCTTTTGCACCAGGCTGTAGTCCTGATGCATGGCGCCCACACGCATCTGCGTCACGTAATCCTGCATGAGGCTCGGCAAAAGGAGCTCTCGCGCGCCGGCTGCGAGGAGGGACAGCCCGAGGAGCAACATGATGATGCCGGCGATCACAACCCGGGTGCCTCGTGTCATGGCCTGCACTATACCATAACAGGCCATGCTGCCAGACAGTGACCGCGGTCACATGAATCCGTCGGTCGGAACGAACGTCCCGGCACAAACGGGCATCGCGACAACGAGCGCGTGGAGGAGGCTCTCTGCGGCCCTGAACACCCCTGAATTAGCTTCCCGCTCGATGGCTTTTCGAAATCAGCCCCGCCCCACTCCTGCTTCGATACAATGTGTGTGCGGCGATGTACGATGCCACGCGCTCACCGCAATCACGGCGGACGGAGCCGCCCTGTGCAAGTTTCGCGCGAATCTCGGTGCTGCTGAGCGGGGAGAGAAACGGGCCTGTGCCACCTGCCCCCGGTCGTGGAATGACCACGATCCTGGCGAGTCTGCGGATGCGGTCGAACGAGAGCCAGGTCCTTGTCTCGCTCATCGCGTCGGCGCCGACGACCAGTGAAAACCGGGTCGAGGGGTTACCTCTCGCCAACAATTCGAGCGTCCGGATCGTGCGACTGATCCCGCCGATGCGTCGTTCGGTGTCGAGGACCTTCACACGCGAAAGGCCGTGGGTCATGAGACTGCACATCTCGAGACGGTGTTTGAACGGAGCGAGGCGCTTGCCGAAGGCGTGCCGATAGACGGGCACAACCCAGACCTCATCAAATGCCTTCGCGAGCAGGTAGCGGCAGATCTTCCGATGCCCCGAATGGGGTGGGTTGAAGCTGCCGCCAAAAACCGCCACCCTCCGCTTCATGTTGCAGCGTGATCATATCGGAAGATGCCGATCCTCCCCAACATCTCTACCTCGGGCTCTGTCTGCATGCCGGTCGGGAAGATCCGGCTCGGTGTCTCATTCGATCGAATATAATGCGCGGATGACCGCACGCGAGGGTCGGCGCTCCCGTCACTCATCTCCCTCCGGGTCCTTTGCGCTCGCCCGCAGTGTCCTCGTACGCGGTGTCCCTGCGAGTCTGGCGATCTGCGTACGATCTCGGCCGGATTTGGAAATCGATGTGGATCGTGCGCGGACTCAGCACGCCGCTTACGTGGGGACTCTGGCGGAGCTGGGGGTCGATGTTCATCAGCTCCCATCCGACGAAGCTTGCCCGGACTGCTGCTTTGTCGAGGACACGGCGGTGGTCATTGGCGCGATCGCAGTCCTCACCTGTCCCGGCGCCGTTTCGCGAAGGGCCGAAGTGGAAGGCGTCGCAAGCTCCTTGCGGCGGTGGTGTACGATTTATCCGATGCACCTGCCGGCGACGCTCGACGGCGGAGACGTCCTGCGCGCCGGTGATAATCTGTTTGTGGGGCTCTCCGGGCGTACCAACGACGAGGGTGCCGCGTTTCTCGAAAAAGCGGCTGCCACCGAAGGAGTGGTGACCACAACCGTGAAAGTCCGCGGTGGCCTGCACCTCAAATCATCATGCAGCCTGGTCGCCCCGGCTACCATGGTCTATCTGGACAGCGCGATCGATCCCGCGCCGTTCCGCGACGCCGGGCTCCGATGCATCCCGGTATCCGAGCAGTACGGCGCGAACGCTTTGCTCGTCGGTGACGCGGTCCTCGTTTCCAGTGCAGCCCCCCGGACTGCAGAGATGTTGGCGGGCGCCGAGGGCATCGATGTGCGACTGGTGGACGTGACTGAGCTCCACAAGGCGGACGGTGCCCTGACTTGTCTCTCGATCAGGATTCCGGGTCCCGGGTGCTGGTGCGCGTGAGCTCCGACGAGAGGTCCGCTGCGGCACGCCTGCGGCGGAGGATGGATTCCGCGGCGAGCACCGCGACAAACGGAACAAACTCCAGAAGCTTGAGGACGCCGGATTCGACCCATTGTTCATAGGGCCCCTGCACGATGAGCGGGTGATACGAGAGAACGATCGTTCCGGTGAGGACGAGCCAGCTCAGGCGCATTCTCATGACCAGAAATGGCACGACCCACATCAGGCGCCATGGATCAAGTTGAGGAGAGAGGAGGAGGAACCAGGACAGACCGAACATGATCTGGTCTTCGATGCGCCACGGTCGCGTCGCAGCCCAGAGAGTTGCAACGGCTACGGCTGCTCCGCAGATGAGTTTCGCCGTCTGCAGGTCTCCCACGACGAGGTGTGCAAGAGCGAAGACGGAGTCATTGAATCGCCAGATTGACGCATAGGTACGGAGGGACTCGAAGAGGCCCGAACCCGGCCGGATGTAGATGGCCATGAGCAGAAGCGGGAGGGGGAAAATCCACAACCACTGCCGTCTCGGCGTGCGGGTGAGGAAGAACGGGGCGAAGAGCAGGGGGAAGAGCTTCGTCATGAAGGATGCGGAGAGCCAGATGAGGGCCTGCCCCGCCTCATTTGACTTCCCTGACCTTGCCCGTATAATGGTGGCCGTGCCGAGGAGGAGAAAGAAGATGGCGATTGGGTCACAGTGCCCGCTCGACGATATCTCGAAGAGCACCAGCGGGTGCCAGGCATAGACGATCGCATGGATCCGGCTTTCTCCACGCATTTCGAGTAACTTCCCGAGCATGAAGAGGCACAGGAGGTCGAAAAGCGTCATCGCCGCTTTCAGCGCGATGGGTTCGGGCATTGCGGCGGCTGCCGCGAGGAAGCCGACTTGAGCCAGCGGGGGGTAGATGGTGGGGATGTCCCTGTTGTTGATCAGGGGCCAGGACTCATCCCGGTATGCAGCGATTTCGGGGGAATTGGGTGCGAAGGAGTATGGGTTTATGCCGAGTGTTTGCAGGCGCCCGTCCCAGACATATCTATAAACGTCGTCTGACAGGAAAGGAGGAAACAGAAGGAGAGAGACCCGGAAGCTGACGGCGAAGGCGATGATGAGCCACCAGCCGCCGCGACGCACCCGACCGGCCGCGTAGACCGAGATGCAGAAAAGCGCGAAGGTCGCGAGGTAGATTGCGGGAAAGTGGGCGAGGGGGGAGCGGACGGCGAGCAGAATCAGAGCCTGGATCGTCAGACCGAGGGCACACAGCAGAGCGCGCATGAGCGCTGATGCTACAAGGCCTGCGGCCGGGCGACAACCCTTCGTTTCACGAGGAGACATGAGCGGAGCCCAACTGACCGTCCTCATCATTTATTTTTCGGTCCTCATCGTCATGGCGATCTACGGATTGCACCGCTATCATCTCGTGTACCTCTACACCCGTTACAAGAACAACGTGCCGAAGCCCAAGGGCGAGTTCGAGGTGCTTCCACGGATCACCGTGCAACTGCCCCTTTATAACGAAATGCACGTCGTGTCGCGACTGATCGACGCCACATGCGGCATGGACTACCCGAAGGATAAGCTGGAGATCCAGGTCCTGGACGACTCGACCGACGAGACCAGCGCTCTCGCCTCCATCCTTGTCGACAGGTACAAGCAGCAGGGGTTCGACATCCGTTACTTCCACAGGACCGATCGTGAAGGCTTCAAAGCCGGTGCGCTGCACGAGGGCATGAAGCGGTCGACCTCGGACTACATCGCCATCTTCGACGCCGACTTCGTCCCGCCCCCGGGGCTTCTCCGGACGATGATTCACCACTTCACCGATCCGCAGGTCGGAATGGTGCAGTCGCGGTGGGGGCACATCAACCGAGACTACTCGATGCTCACCCAGATCCAGTCGATCATGCTCGACGGGCACTTCGTGATCGAACACGCCGCGCGCAATCGATCGGGCCGCTACTTCAATTTCAACGGCACCGCCGGAATCTGGCGCAGGAGAGCGATCGTGGAGGGCGGCGGCTGGCAACACGACACACTCACCGAAGACCTCGACCTCAGCTATCGCGCGCAGATGCGCGGCTGGAAATTCGTTTTCCTGCTGGACCTGGTTTCCCCGGCCGAGCTGCCTCCGGAGATGAACGCCTTCAAGAGCCAGCAGCACCGATGGGCCAAGGGGTCCATCCAGACGATGAAGAAGATCCTCCCGAGGGTCTGGAAGGCCGACGTTCCGATGCGGGTGAAGGTCGAGGCGTTCTTCCACCTGTCGGCCAACATAGCCTACCTTCTGATGATCCCGCTCTCGATCCTGATGTTCCCCTCGATGGTCATCCGCTACAACCTTGGCTGGTACGACCTCCTGCTCATCGACTTCCCGCTCTTTGCGGCGGCGACGTTGTCGGTCTCGACTTTCTACGTGGTCTGCCAGAAAGAGGTTTACGCGAACTGGCCGTCACGGCTCAGGTACCTGCCGCCGTTGATGTGGCTCGGCGTGGGGCTCTGCATCAACAACTCGAAGGCAGTCCTCGAGGCGCTCTTCAATCACCAGACGCCGTTCGCGCGCACTCCAAAATACGGAATCGAAACTGCCAACGACCAGTGGAAAGGGAAGAAGTACTCCGGGAAGCAGGACTGGCAACCGTACATCGAGCTGCTCTTCGGGCTCTACTTCAGCTTCGCCGTCTTCTTCGCTCTCACGACGGGACTCTATCCGATTCTCCCCTTCCTGCTCCTGTTCCAGATCGGGTTCCTCTACACGGCCTCGCTTTCATTGATCCAGAGGAAAGAAGAGGACGTGCCCGTCCTGCATATGCCAAATGCTGACTAGTTCTTGGTCCCGGGTCCAAAGTCTCACGTTCCCGGCAGAGATTCGACTCTGCGAGGTCGACCACAATGGCTGATGAAAAATTGAAGGAGATGGCCCGCGAGATTCGCAGGCACGTCATCCGCATGACGGGCGAGGCCGGCTCGGGGCATCCCGGCGGCAGCCTGTCGATGGCGGAGCTTCTGGCGGCGCTGTACTTCGGCGGCGTCTTGAGGCACGATCCGTCGAATCCGAGCTGGCGGGATCGGGACCGGCTCATCCTGAGCAAAGGGCATGGATGCCCGGCGCTCTACGCGGCGCTGGCAGAGGCGGGCTACATCTCGCGGGACGTGCTGCCGACCTTCCGAAAAATCGGCAGCCCGCTCCAGGGGCACCCCGACCGCCGCTTCCTGCCGGTCCTCGAAGCATCCACGGGTTCACTGGGCCAAGGGCTCTCGATCGGCATCGGGATGGCGCTCGCGGCCCGCTTAGACGATCGCCCGTATCGCACGTTCGTCATCCTGGGTGACGGCGAGATCGATGAGGGGCAGATCTGGGAGGCGGCGGCATTTGCGAGCTTCCACAAGCTGGGCAACCTGGTCGCCATCGTGGACTGCAACAAGATTCAGCTCGACGGGTTCGTCAAAGAAATTCTCGACATGGATCCGCTCGCCGACAAGTGGCGCGCCTTCGGATGGGAGACGCGCGAGATCGACGGGCACGACTACGGGCAGATACTAGGTGCCATGACAAACCCCGCTCCACAGGGCAAGCCGCTGGCTATCATCGCACACACAATCAAGGGCAAGGGAGTCTCGTTCATGGAGAACAACCCGGAATTCCATGGTGTTGCGCCCACCGCGGATGAGGTCGTGAAGGCGCTTGCGGAGCTCGCCTGATGATGAAGCACGAACTTGCGATGGGAATGGCCACGCGCGACGCGTACGGCAAGGAGCTTGTGGCGCTCGGCAAGCAGGATCCGAACGTGGTCGTGCTCGACGCGGACCTTTCGAAATCCACAAAAACGGCGCTCTTCGGCAAGGCGTTCCCGCAGCGATTCTTCAACGTCGGCATCTGTGAAGCCAACATGGTGTCGATGGCCGCCGGTCTCGCGCTCAGCGGCAAGATCCCCTTCATCAGCAGTTTTGCAGTCTTTCTGATGGCCAAGGGGTTCGATCAGCTCCGGATGGGCATCGCCTATCCCCACACCAACGTGAAGGTCGTGGTCTCGCACGGAGGGATCAGCATCGGCGAGGATGGCCCTTCGCAGCAGTCGATCGAGGACATCGCGCTGGCCTGCTCGCTGCCCGGCTTCATCGTGAATGTGCCGGCCGACGAGGTCGCGATGCGCGCCCTCCTGCGGGCCGCTCATTCCCACGTCGGGCCCGTGTTCATGCGGGCAGGACGTCCGAAGACTCCCATCATCTATCGCGAGGGAGAGAAGTTCGAGCTCGGCAAGGGCAAGGTGCTGACCCACGGCGACGATCTCGCGATCGTCACATACGGCGGGCTCGTGGCTGAGGCGATCCGGGCCGCTGAGAGGCTCGAGCGCGAGAGCTCGATCCGCACGACCGTCATCGACATGCACACGATCAAGCCGATCGACGGCGATCTCCTCCGCGAAACCGCCGCCCGCACTGCTGCCGTGCTCGTGGCCGAGGAGGCCCTCGCCGATGGCGGCCTCGCAAGCGCCGTGGCGCGCTGGCTCGGCGAGAATCTGCCCACGCCGATGGCGATCGTCTCGATCCCGGACACTTACGCCGAAAGCGCCACCCCGGCGCAGCTCTACGAGAAATACGGTCTCTCAGCCCCGAGCCTCGTCGAAGCGGCAAGGAAACTCGTCGCGCGCAAAGTCCGCAACGGCGCCATCGCGTAGCTCATTCCCACAGATCTCTGCCGCTGGCAGCCTGCGCGATGGGCGTCGCCAGCTCACCTGAAAGCGGCGGCGCGGTCGCACTCCATGGCGGTGTGGAGAATCAGACGTGTCGTTTCGACGAAGAAATCGGGCTGTAGACGCTCAAATGTGTCCCCTGGCTCGTGCATGTCCTCGTGGTCCGCGACGCCGAAATAGAGGAACGGGATGCCGTGATCATGAAAGGGGCCGTGGTCGGAGAGGTTGACCCAGTTCTCGACGAGTCCGGCTCGCCACATCGGACGGTCGTGACCCCAGAGAACCTGCACGGAGCTGCGTGATGCAAGCGGCTCAACCAGCGCTTTCAACGTCGGACTCTGATATGTGCCGCAGACATAGATCTGGTTCTCGTCATTGCGGCTCACCATGTCGAGGTTGATCTCGAGTGCGATCTGCTCGGGTTTCACCGGCGGGTCGTCGAAGAACGCATACGATCCGCGCAGTCCTTTTTCCTCGGCGTCGAACGCAGCGACCAGGAGCGAGTGTTCGGGCTGGTGCTGGCTGAAGTAGGTCGCGGTGGCCAGGATCGCCGCCACACCTGAGGCGTTGTCGTCCGCCCCTGGATGGAGCTTCCCGTTCTTCACGCCCAGGTGATCATAGTGCGCACTGAGAACAATCCAGCTATCTCGATACGTCTCTCCGGGCAGATATCCTATGAGGTTCGTCGCATCCGGGTAGGCTTGCTTGAAGGGTCTGGAGGGGAGCAGTAGACCTTTGAGGCTGTGCCGCACGAATGAGAACCGCTGCCGATATCCATCCGCGAATGTTCGCAGTCCAATCTCTTCGAATCGATGGGCGATGTACTCCTGCGCCTTATGGCTCCCGAGGGTGCCGGTCAAACGCCCTTCAAGGGAGGGGTCGGAGAGATGCTGTGCGTCCGCCAGCAGACGCGAGCGATCCACGCTCACATCCAGATTGGACGCGGCGAGGGGTTGGGTGGCCGTTTCGATGACTCGATGCTTCTCGAGTTGGGTCGCCACGAGGAGATAGGCGAGGACGACGAGCAGGAAACCACGAATCGACCATTTGAGGCGTATGCTCATCTGTGCCCGCCACTAGCATATCATGCCGAGCCGCATGCGGAGGCCTGCGCCAGCCGCCGAACTCTGCCGCAAGGCGCCTGGGACCCGCAGATCTCACAGATGGCTTCGCGCCGACCTGAGAGTCAGGAGAATGTTCCTCGACGGTTGAATGTGGGACCAATCTCCCTGGCTGAGCCAGCGCGTCGCGCGGACGAGCCTGCGGATCATCCCCTGCCGACCTCGGCGCGGGCACAGGATTCGATCGTCACCTTCCGGGGTAGATCTCCTCTTCCCATCCGAGTCTTCGGTCATTGGAGTAGCAGAAGCGGCCGAGCGCGAAGGAGATGACGAACGAGAAGTAGATGAACACGAGGCTTCCAAAGATCGACCCCACGTACGGGATCAGGGCCGTCAACCCGGCATTGGCGACAAGTTGAACCGCGAGAAGAAGTCCGAAAATGAGCAGAAAGATGACGTAGTCCCCGAGGACGCGCCGGATCAGGCGAAAGATGAAAAAAGGGTTCAGGATCGGCTTGACGACGTCCCAAACGGAGGTGACGGCGAGACCCATCGGGTAGTAGATGAAAGCGAAAACAAAACAGATGATCGATCCGACGATGAAGACGATGCCCTTTTCGAGGAAGCTGCTCATCTCGGCTGCGGCGCGGTCGGTCGCTCTCTCCTCGGCGGCTCGCTCCTCGGCCTGTCGTTCCTCCATCTGTTGCCGCGCCTCGACTGACATGTCCTCCCTCGCACCTCCACCCTGTTGCACCGCCATCTGCTCGACCCACGAGGTGTCCGGCGGCTCCAGCCCGGTCCCCCCACCCCCCTCTCCACCCTCCGCGGGGATGGTTCCCTCCGGCATCACCTGCGGGATCTCCATGCTCTCCGACCCCGGAATGGGAATCATCTCGGTCTGCTGAGTCGGCTCCTCCTCCGAAGAGCCGAAGCCCAGGGAGGTAAACCCGTCCGTCTGCCACGCGAGCGCCAGAAACGCCAGCCACGGGAGGAACGAGATGAAGGTCACCGCCGACGCCCTCATTCCGATTTTCGCCAAATCCATCCAGTCGCTCACGTCCGGCCAGTCGGGGACCGATTCCCGTCCGCGCGCGGCGGACTTCACAATCCAGATAAGATACGCGAGAACGAAAGCCTTAAATATGTACTTCCCCGCGGGGACAAACATCAGAAGCATCGACTGGGAGAGCCACAACATTGCGCCGTTGATCAGGAGCATGAGCGGTCCCCACCCCTTGAGGGGAGCGGAGAAAAACAGCGGGAGCGACGTGTAGAAGGGGGCAATGTTGACGGATTTGTCGAGCGGTGTGCAGATGTCATTGCACGCCCTGCACGCCATGTATCTGCTCGCACCCGCCTGCTTGACATCGACGCAGTGGTGGCAGAAGCTCTTCCCACACTTGCGACAGCGGTACCCGGCCTCCCACTGCGGGTGATTGGTGCACGGGATCTGCGCTGGGGGGGCGGCGGCGCCCACACCCGACGCCGGCGCTGCCAACTTCCCAGTTTCTGCTTTCTTCCGGGCCATCATCTCCTTGAGCTCGAACAGCCGCCGGAACTCCGGTACCTGGTTCGCCTCGACCCAACTCTCTTCGCCGACACGCGTCACCTTGTCGGCCGGGTAAAACCCGCCGTCCCGCACGAGCTTCTTCAGCTCGGCGAAGGTGAACGTATACTCGGCGTAGTCGGGAACGTCGAGGCGCCACTGAACCTCCTCCGGCGCGGACGGAGCGCCTGCGGGCGGCGGGAGATCGGCCGGCGCTGCCGGCGCCGAATTATCTACGGTCGTAGTAGCAGGGGGAGGCGCCGGCGGTGCCGCAGGCGGCGTCTGCGGCGTCGGAGGAGTCGGGATCGCTGTCGTCGATCCGTCAGGCTTCAGGACAAACGGCGATTTGCATCGAGGACACGCCACCCTGGATCCCTGCGGTGGGATTCTGGAGGAAGGCACCTTGAACTTCGCGTGGCACGACGGGCATGCAATGAGCAGCTTGCTTTCATTGGTGGCGTCCATCGGTAGCTCCCTGTGAGATGGTCTCATTATCACATTCCTGCGAGGAGGCCGCAACAGTCATGTGCTGAGTGCTTCCGGACTCCCTTGGGGTGTGGGGGCGTGGCTGCTTTGAGTCGGGGCACCCTGCCCATACTCGGTTCACGGATAGGGGCAGGCCCGACTCCACCGAGGCGATGTCGTATAGCGCCTCTGGAATTCGGAGTACGATTCAGCGCAGCGCGTGCCGGTTCCGTCATCCGCCTGCGGCGGATTCCTCAGGATGACTTGACGCGTGTTTCGAGGGGACCGTACTCCGAATCTCAGCATAGCGCCTTCTTTGGTTTGACTTTGCGCCTGGAGATGGAGTACTAATGGCGCGTTCTGCCGGTACACAATTCTTAGAGGAGGCGATTCTATGGCTGGACGCAAGATTCTGTTGGCAGCAGGGCTGTCAGCGGCCTTGCCGGCGCTGGCGGGCGCGGCGGGGTTCGGCATATTCGAGGCGGGAGCGAAGGCCACGGGCATGAGCGGTGCATTCACCGCGACGGCCGACGATCCGTCGGCGATGTTTTACAACCCTGCCGGGCTGGCTTTCCAGAGCGGAAGCCGGCTGATGACGGGTGGCACTCTTATCGCGCCCTCGAGCGATTTCAAGGGCGCGAATCCATTCCCCGGATCCTCGGTGTCGGAGTCTCAGGAGAAGAACCTGTTCTTCCCGCCGGGAATGTACTACGCGCGCTCCCTGACCGACAAGCTCACCTTCGGCATCGGCGCCTTCACAGACTTCGGGCTCGCAACCGAGTGGTCCGACCCGAAGACGTATTCGGGGCGGTACCTGTCGACGAAGGCCGAATTGAAATCGATTTCGTTCCAGCCAACGGTTGCGTACAAGCTCAGCGATCAGTTCGGAGTGGGCGTGGGCATCGAAATGCGTCGCTCTATGGTCAAGCTAGCCCGGCATCAGCCCTTCCTCAACCCGTTCAACAATCAGGTCCTCGACGTGGCCACGATTGATATGGAGAGTGACTGGAAGATGGGCGTGGGGTTCTCAGTCGGCGTCCTCGCGAAGCCGAAGGAGAACTGGAGCGTCGGCTTCAGCTACCGGCATTCGATCAAGATCGACTACGAGGGCACGGGCACATTCACGCTTAATCCGACCGGCAGTCCCGCCCTCGACGCACTCCTCAAGACCAAGCTCCCCCTCGGTGAACACCCGATCAGCACATCGATCGAGTACCCGAACATGGCCAGCTTTGGACTCGCCACCACCGCGATTGACAAGTGGACGATCGAGCTGGACGTGAACTGGACCGGGTGGAGCACGTTCGATGTCCTCGAGCTGAAGTTCGAAGATTTGAATCTTGTGCAGGAAATCCCGGAGGAGTACGAGGATGTGTTCAATTACCGCATCGGCGTCGAGCGGAGAATGAGCGAGAAGATGGCGCTGCGCGGTGGCTACATCTTCGATCCTAGTCCGCAGCCGGTCCAGGGCGTCGGCCCGCTTCTTCCGGATTCCGACCGCCACGGGATCAACATCGGTATCGGCTACACGATGGGCAAGTGGACGCTCGACGTGGCCAATTTGTTCCTCTTCTTCGAGGAGCGATCGACCGTCGTGGATGGCGATCCCAAGAACCGCGACGGCTACGATGGCACGTATTCCACGTTCGCTGACCTGCTGAGCTTCTCGCTCAGCCGCAAGTTCTGATTTCGGCGAGGGAAACCAATATGAGAAAGAACTCTCTTTCGATCGTCGCCGCGGGGATGGCCGTCGGTCTGATTGCCGGCCAGGCCGTCGCGGTGGACATGTCCCGCTACGTCTCGATCGGCGACAGCCTCACGGCTGGGTACATCTCCGGAGGTTTGGTCGAAACCACGCAGAAGCGTGACTACCCGGCGCTCATCGCAGCCTCCGGCGGCGCGAGTGCGAACTTCCAGCAGCCGACGATTTCCGAACCAGGCATCCCGCCGATCTACTACCTGAAATCGCTCGTGCCACTGATAATCGAACGGAAACCAGGCACCGGCCAGCCTACCAACCTGCAGCTTCCGCGGCCGTACAGCAACCTCGGGGTCCCGGGGGCGATCTCGCTGGACGTTCTGCAGACAGTCAGCGACCCTGACAATCCGTACTTCGACCTCGTTCTCCGGGGTCAGGGAACGATGCTGCAACAGGCTGCGGCACTGAACCCGACGTTCCTCAGTGTCTGGATCGGATCGAACGACATCCTCGGCGCGGCGCTCAGCGGCGTCCCGATCGACGGGGTGACGATGACGCCGATTCCCGCCTTCCAGCAGATCATGGGGCTGCTCTTCCAGCAGCTCGCCGGCTACAAGGGACGCCTGATCGTGGGCAACGTCCCCGACGTGACCACGATTGCATTCACGACCGCGATTTCGATCTACATCACGAATCCCGCCACGGGCCTACCGGTTCTCATCAACGGGCAGAAGGTGGCGCTGATCGGACCCGGGGGAACACCGCTGGTGCAGGGCAGCTACGTTCTGCTGACCGCCTCCTCGTACATGCAGCAGGGATATGGCATCCCCGTCGCGCTCGGGGGCAACGGTCAGCCGCTGCCCAACGAGGTCGTCCTGACTCCGGATGAGGTGATTGTGATCCGGCAGCACGTGGATGCGTTCAACCAGACTATCGCGAGCCTGGCCGCGCAGCAGGGCATCCCGGTTGTCGACATCAACTCCATTCTGAAAGGGTACGCCAGCAAGGGTGTCGTCGTCGGTGGTGTCCCGCTGACGATTGCCTTCGTCACCGGCGGCCTCTTCAGCCTCGATGGCGTGCATCCGAGCGACGTGGGCTACGCGATCATCGCCAACGAGTTCATCTCCAAGATAAACTCGTCGTTCAACTCTTCATTGCCCCTGGTGGATCTGAACCCCTACCTCGGCATCGCCCGCAAGGCCGATGGAGCGCCGTTCGACTGGAGCTCGACCGGATTCACCGACGAGATGTTCGAGAGCCTCAAGCAGGTCTTCCTCAAGCCCGCGGCGCGGGAATATCTCGAACGGATGAAGAGCTACTAGAACCGCATTCAGCCAGGAGCGCCGATCCCGCAACCGCGGGTCGGCGCCTTTTTTTTCCGATGGCCACAGGAGCGAGAAGGCGGAGTCGCGCTATCTCGCGTTTTCGCTTGCGTTCCGCTCGCGCCACACTACCGTCATCCACAGCCCCAGCGCCGACAACGGGATGACGACCAGCACCAGGGCCTGGGTCGTGGGCCACCCCGCAGCCAGACCGATGGCGAGACCGATTGCGACCGACCCGAATCCCGAGTAGAGCACGGTGACCTGCCCGTGACTGAGGCCGCTGACAGCGAGGCGCTGGTAGAGATGCGATCGGTGGCCTTCGAAGATGTTCTCGCCGCGGATGAGTCTTCGGAGCAAGGTGAATGCGGTGTCGAAGAGGAAAGGCCAAACGAGAAGCGGTCCGATGAGCGCGAGTCGGTGGTGGACTCGACCTGCCATCAAGGGGAGCACAGCCAACGAAAAACCGAGAAATGCGCTCCCAACGTCGCCCATGAAAATCGATGCCGGCGGCCAGTTATGAACCAGAAATCCCGCGCTTGCCGCGGCAATCAGGGCACCGATGGATGTGATCATGGGAAGCCCGCTGATCCAGCCGATGAGGGCCCACGCCATTCCGGCGAGTACGGCTTGCGCGGCTGCGAGCCCATCGATCCCGTCCATAAAGTTGTAAGCATTGGTCAGCCCTGTGAGCCAGAGGAAGGCTACAGCCGGGACAATCCATGACCAGACCGAATGGCCGGGGCGCATCACCGGCGCCCACTCCCACGGCTCGATCGCCACAATCACGGCGATGGCCGCCGCACTCTGGACCAGGAAACGAACGAGCCGCGGGGTTGCCCTCAGGTCGTCGAGCAAGCTGATCGCGGCGATCGCGATGGCTCCGAGTGTGAACCCAAGCATGAGGTCGAATGGGACGTCTCCACCCCGGCGGGGGTAGAGCAGCCATGAACCCGCCAGAAGTGTCAGGACGATGGCCAACCCTCCGCCGCGCGGGGTTGGTTTGGCGTGCATCGTGCGTTCGCTCGGGAGGTCGATCACCCGGTGATGCCGTGCCCAATCCCTGATGATCCTGACCCCAACGTAGGACGCCAGCACCGCAAGCGCACTCGCAAGCAACACCACTTCTCAGCCTCCTGGCCTCGTCTCGTCGCCCAGGTGCCACTTGCGAATCAGAGCCGCGGCCGCGACGGGACGCTCTCGCGACTGTGCGGACGCACCTTCTGCGTTGTCACACCGGTCGCGTTTGACCCTGAACCGTCCGCCCGCGCACGCTATGCCCGCGTCGATGTGGCACTCGGCTCGACTCGGAAGATCATGTGAAGCTGGCAGAGAGTGATGCGATCGCCGTCTTCAAGCGGGTAGAGGACCCCCTGCTGCGAGATCTTTTCGCCGTTGAGAAAGGTCCCGTTCATCGCACCGATCTCTTCGCTCAAGTAGAAACGGTCCTCCCGGTACGTGATCCGCGCGTGGCGCCGCGAGATATGGCGGGAGACATCCTCGGCGGAGAGGTCCACCTCGGGTTTGAGACCTGTCACGTGATCCATGCGCCCGACCTGGGTTTCGGCCTGGAGGATCGGATACGACCGTCCGGAGCCTTCGACCACCAGTGTGGCATGCGGCGCGGCAGCGCTCAGGGGCGGTGGCGGCGTCGGAAGTGACCTGGGAGCGGGGATGTCTTCGACCCCCGCCAGCGTGTGAGAGAGCGTGGCGAGCTCCTCGATCTTCCTGTTCGCCTCACGAAGCCGTATCGAATACTTGCGCATCATGCGGACCGCGATTTCCGGATTGGCCCGTATCATGTCCGCAAACGTCGGAGGATCGATGTTCAAGAGCTCCGTCTCCTCCACCGCCTCGGCGCAGGCCGAGCGCGGCCGGTGCTCGAACATCGCCATTTCGCCGAAAAAGTCACCTTTTTCGAAGAGTGCGAGATCCACCTGCAGGCCGCCGATGACACGGAAAATGCGGACTCGCCCCGAGTGCACAATGTACATGTTCTCGCCCGCGTCGCTTTCGGTGAAAATCCGGTCGCCTCGCTTGTAGCCGACCTTGTATTTCGCGAAATCTTTCATGGCTCAGTTGTCCAAGAAGAAATTTTCAACGTCCAAAGTCAATCCCTCCCTGGTGTACTCCCAGGGGAACGTCAAAGTCGCACCGCGAAGTCCGGGTGAAGTCGATCGGAGGAAACCGCAGATGACGCAGATTTCCGGAGGGATTGCACAGATGGGATCATGACTCATCGCAGAGCGCTCCTCAAAGCGAAGTCCACCGGCCTCGAGAACCCATCGGCGGAATCTGCGGTTAGCTCGGTACTTTGACGAGGCCCTGGGTGTACTCCCC
>JACPPM010000122.1 GCA_016191015.1 Acidobacteriota bacterium
ATGAAAAGGACCGCACGGTTCGCGCCATCATCCACTGGACTGGGGGCGTTCACACCGAGCTGACCGTCCCGCTCTTCCGACCCGGCGAATCGCGAAGGCAGACGACCCGGGAGGCGTCCGAGATCATAGAGGAGTTGGCCGCGGTCCTCCCCGACGAGTAGATTGCACGCGTCATGGGTCGTCTGGGTCAGAAGACCAGCACGGGGCTGACTTGGACAAGGGCGCGCATTTCGTATTTCAGAAAGGAGCACGGCATACCCGCCCACAGCAGACGTGAAAACAGCGAGACGATCTTCGATTTGACGCATGCCGCGATGTACGCAAAGGTCAGTCCTATGACCATGCATCGTCTCTTGAAGAGCGGCCAATTGCAGGGAAGGCAGCCCGCTCCTTATGCACCATGGATAATCAAGAAGGAGGACCTCGATCGCTTCCTCTAAATCCCTCAGAGCAACTCCGAGGGCAACAGCCGGTCGTTACCAGGGTCCACGAAACAACAAACTCTCGACTTTTCATAGAGCTACCAAGGAGGTGCATCGTGGGGCGTCATTCATCGACGCACGCACACAATCTGACGTGGTCGGCAAAATCCTGAAACACATCAACTTCGCCTTCGACGCGCTCCCGCTCCCGGCGCGCCCGCCGCCGCCGTCCCATCCCGAGCCGGGGGGAGCTCAGGACGACGGCTCCCTACCCGACGCCTACGGCTTGTGATCCGCCTCCGCCGGCCCTCAGCGCAAGACCTCTCTTTGCCCGCGGCCAGCCTTGACAACTCCGGCCGGAAATCCTATCTTCAAAAAGTGTTCCAGGCTCAGTTCGCCGAGAATCTCGCCTCCGGGCCTCGGTCAATCGTCAGTCGCGCATCGCGGTGTCAGAAAGGAGCTTGCCGCGTCGTCTGACCTTCGATGCCGGCGCCCTTGGCACGAATGACCTCGAGAGAGCCCAGCGGCCAGCCGGGAATGCTTGTTTGGACGGCATCGAGCAACAAGGCAAGCCCATCGGCCCATGCTTCGACGTCCCGGGGCCGGTCTGACGGCCGCTTGGCCAACGCAGACTCGAAAGCCTCGTCGACCCCCACGCCCAGGCCGGGCACCAGTGACGAAATTCGGGGCGGCGTCGCGTGAAGCACGTCCAGCAGGATTCTGCCCACGTCGTTACCCGGCACGACTCGCCGCCCCGCGAGCGCCTCATAGACAACGGCCGCCAGCGAATACAGGTCGCTGCGCGCATCCACATCGAACCCCTGGATCTGCTCGGGCGACATGAACATCGGCGTTCCGATCATCATGCCCGTCTGCGTGAGCCGTGCGTCGCTCCCGAGCGATTTCGCAAGGCCGAAGTCCAGCAGCTTCGTCTGGAAACTGCCTTTGACCGGCACAAGGAAGATGTTGGCGGGCTTGATGTCCCGATGAATGACGCCGGCGCGGTGGGCCGCTCCGAGGGCTGCGCCCGCTTGACGCAGGAGGAGCGCCACCTGGCGGGGCGAGCCCGGTCCGCTGGTCTTCAGAAGATCCGCCAGGTCGCGCCCGGCGAGCAGTTCCATGACGAGGAACGCCGACCCATCGTCGAGCTCACCCGAGTCGAACAGCGCGATGACGGACGGATGGTGCACCTGGGCGAGCGCCCGCGCCTCTCGCTCCAGCCGAAACCGCACCTCCGGGTCGTTCAGCAGCTCGGCCTTGATCACCTTCAGAGCCACGTCGCGGCGGAGCTTCTCGTCGTGTGCCGAGAAGACGCTCCCCATGCCACCCTCGCCCAGGAGGAATGTCAAACGGTAACGACCGGAAATGCGGTAGGGCAAGAGCCGCGACGCCTCGAGCCGCGTTCCGTCTTCCGCACAGGCGTCGGTCGTCTCGTCGTAGCATCGTCGGCACTGTGGGCAGAGCATGAGCGTGTGAACTCCGCTTTCGCGCATCTTCTGGCGCACGGCTGCCTGCCGCGCTTCTGTCACAGTGAGCTGCTCCCGCAGGTGCTGCAGCTCCAGCGCGCTTCCGAGATGCTGGACGAAGCCCGTCACGAGGCGCCGCTCGAGCTCGCCCCAGACCACGGGACCATCGATGACCAACGCTCCGCGCAACTCCCCCGTCATCCCGTTGACCGGAACGATCGTCTCTCCGCCCGCGGGCCCGCCGGCAAGGTCTTCCAGTAGCCATGGAGCCGCCCGCACCGCCTCCCACGATGGTGCCTTCGTCGTCCCGGAGATCGCGACCAGGCGCTTCCCGTCAGCCCGCCAAATGCCGATCTGGTGAGCGTGGATCGCGCCGGCGATCTCATCGGCCATGGCTGCGCCCCATCCGGAGATGTTCTCAATCTTCTCCGGCGTCGACTCGGAGAGGCGGGCCAATTGCTCCTGTATGCGCCGCAGCTCTTCGTTGGCCGCTCGCAGATCCCGCGTCTGTTCTTGGACGATTCGCTGCAGCTCCCGCTCGCGGGCCTTCAGCCGCCGGATTCGAAGCAACTGGGCCCCCGCACCGGCAGCGACGAGACCGATGGCAGAGAGAAGCTGAAAACCGCGGGTCTGGTAGAAGAACGGCTTCAACGTGAATCCCAGTCGCGCGCCCGCTTCGTTCCAGACGCCGTCGTTGTTGCATGCCCTCACATGGAAGGTGTAATGGCCGGGAGGCAGATTCGTGAAGTAGGCCGTGCGCATCGTGCTGACGTCGACCCAGTCCTTGTCGAAGCCCTCCAGCTTGTAGCGAAACTTCACTTTCTGCGGATCCACGAAGCTGAGCGCCGTGTACTGGATTTCCAGACGAACCCTTCCAGGAGCAATCTCCAGCCCCTCTGCGATGCCGAGACTTCGACCGTCAACCAAAACGTCTTCGATGTAGACGGGCGGGGGAAGCGGGTTGGTCCTGAGCTTGTTCGGGTCGATCATAGCAACGCCCGCCGTCGTGGGGAACCAGAGTCTTCCGTCCTTCGTCCGGCACCCGGCGGGCGAGGAGCCCGTGACGCAAGACGCGCTGCGCATGCCTTCGGCCTTTCCGTATGCCGTGTAGTGGATTGTGCGGATGGCTCCTCGATCGAGGTCATCGAATTCCTTCTTGCGAATGCTGAAGATGCCGCGGTCGCTGCTCAGCCAGAGGTTGCCAGCGTCGTCATCGAGTACCTGAGCCAATGTGTCTCCAGGCAGACCGACCTCCGTCGTGTAATTCGTAAGCTTCCCATCCTTGAGGCGGCCTAGCCCATCCCCATCTGTCGCTATCCAGACGCACCCATCGTGGTCCTCAGAGAGGCTCATGACGCTACCGGTGTCGTTGAGGACCGTGAACCGGCCGTCCTGGAGCCGCGCGATGCCATCGCTCGTGCCAATCAAGAGGCTACCGTCCTTCTCCAGGAGGAGCGCCCAGATTTCATCGCTCGGGAGGCCGTCCTTCGTCGTATAGGTCGTGAACCTGCCATTCGCCAGTCGGCTCAAGCCGCCGCCCCGAGTCCCAACCCAAAGGTCTCCCTCCCGATCCTCCAAGATCGGCCTGACTGGCTGTCTTGGAAGTCCGTTCTTGTCAGTGTAACTCAAGAATCTCCCGTTGGATTCCCGGCAGCCAAGGCCAAGGTTCGTTCCGATCCAGAGCTTCCCGTCGCGCGCCTCGCAAAGGGACGCGACCGAGTTGTCGGGGAGGCCGTCGCTATGTGTGTAAGTCGTGAAGATGCCGTTTTGGAAGCGGCTCAAGCCCCCTCCAAGCGTCCCGATCCAAAGGGCTCCTTCGCGGTCTTCGTAGACCGACCAGGCAAACTCGCCGGCCAAGCCCTCCCTCCAGGAGTAGGTAGCCACAGGAGAATCTCTCATGCGCTCCAGGCCTCCGGCGGTCCCGATCCAGAGGTTTCCCTCCTGGTCCTCGATGATGGAGCTGACCACATCATTGGATAACCCCTCACGGGTCGTGAGCTTCTCAAACCTGCCATCTCTCAGCCGGTTCAGCCCTCCGCCCTGCGTCCCCATCCACACGTTCCCGTCTCGATCTCCGAACACCGATGCGACCAAGTCATGCGACAGTCCTTCCCTCGATGTGTAGGCGGTGAAGTGGTTGTCCTGGAGAGCTCTGACTCCAGTTCTTGTCCCGATCCAGACCGTTCCAGCCCGGTCTTCTCCGATGGCGCGAACGGCCCCGGGAATCGTCTTGTCGTCCTTTCCGTACCAGTGAAGCTCTCCTTCGCGGAGGCGGTAGAGGCCTTTGCCGGACGTTCCAATCCAGATGCTGCCATCCGCTCCGGCAGAGAGCGCTCTTATCCATTCTTGACCGATCTTTCGGCATTTGCCACACGCCAGGATCTCCCCATCCTTGAGGTGACCAAGGCCCGCACTGGTGCCAACCCAGAGGCTCCCATCGTTCGATTGGCAGATCGAGAAGATGGACCCCTTCACGAGATCGTCCCGGGCCCTCCACGTCCTCGATGCCGCGCCGCTGACGCTCACGAGTCCATCCCCGGTGCCGACCCACAGGGTCCCCTCGCGGTCCTCGAAAAGGGTATTGATCGTATCCGACCTCAGCGCCGGTGTGTTCGCCTTCGTGAAGTTCGTGAACCGCACGCCGTCGAATCGCGCCAGGCCGGCCTGCGTGCCGATCCAGACATAACCATCGCGGGTCTGGAGGATGGTATTGACGGTGTCATTGGGAAGCCCCGAGCGGCTGTCCCAGAAGTCGCGCATGTACTGCGTGACGGCCCGGCCGGGGTCGAGGGCGAGGGCGGTTGGCGCAGCGACTACCGAGAGTGAAAGGACGATCGCCGCGACGCGAGGAATCAAGCGCAATCGAGGGAATGAGGCTTGGCGCACTTTTCCCGCGAGCCCCGGCTGGATCACCTTGGGTGAGTCTGTTGAGTCCGTGGGGGAGCGCATCAGAAATTACTACGCATGTAGTGAAATGCGAGGGTCAGCTGCTGCGGCGACTGCGCCCCGTCTGGCGTGGTGAAACATGCTTTGGAATATGGCGTCGCATCGTCACTGTGTCAAGATGTTTCTGTTGGTCCCGAGGCACGGCCGACTTCACCACGTTCTGCCTCGAGCCGAATCACTATCCCTTGCTCGGTGAGACGCCCGGAGGAGACCTTGGCCGGATGACGCGCGCAGGCCATCTCTCGCGGGCTCGCTACAAGGCGATCGTCGCCCAGGAAAACCGGCGTCGCGAGCCGGTGACTCGCCGGCACCGGCCACAATTGAACCGGAGGAGGATTGGGTCAAGGCTCGCCGGAAGTCGTGGGCGCGCTTGATTCAGCAAGTGTTCGAAGTCGACCCTCTTCTCTGCGAATGTGGAGGCACCCTCAAATTGATCGACATCATAGAGGCGCGTTCTCAGCCGGATGTCGTTGGCAAGATCCTCGCGTCCATAAAGTTTGTCTCCGAGGTCCTGAAGGTGCCGGCTCACCCGCCTCCTTTCCCTTGCCGCTCGCCCGAGCCGGAAGCCGGCCCGCGCGACTCCTACTACATGTAGGCACGCTCATTCCGCCCGATCCCCAGCAGGAGATCTGTCCGCTCCGCGCGAAAATTTTGAAAAGACTTGACGCATTGACCCTTTCTGCTTAGTGTCTAAGAAGTTGAGTGTTGACACGAAATGGCAAAACGTTCGAGTGGGTGAGATCCTCCGAACCCCTCTCAGGAAAGCAGGAAGGGAGGAATGCAGGAACGGAGCAGTCATCTCCGGTGCTCAGGGTGGCATCGAA
>JACPPM010000123.1 GCA_016191015.1 Acidobacteriota bacterium
CGCTGGCTCGCCCCGGGTCCCTGTCCTATCAGACCGATGATGCACATGGCGCGCAGCGTCATATCTCTGCTCGCCTCGAACGACTAATGGTCTGAGCACCAAAGTGCGGTAAGCGCATAGTGACTGAATGGACGAGCCGGAGGTAAGGACACTATTGGAACGCCACCATGCGGAGAGTTACGGCTGGGCCATGGCTTGCTGCCGCCGGGATTCCGCCGAGGCGGAGGCAGTCCTCCATGCCGCGTACGTGAAGGTGCTGGAAGGCAAGGCACGCTTCGACGGGCTGGCGAGTTTCAAAACATGGCTCTTTTCCGTCATCCGCAGGACAGGGGCTGATGAGTGGAGGCGACGCGTACTTCGAAAGTTGAGGCTCGCGAAACATCTGGAGAGCCTCCCACGAGTGGCTGAGTGCGAGCGTCCCGACGATGCCGTCTATCGGTCAGAAGTTCAGTCGATGTTCCGCGCAGCGCTCGCGGCCCTGCCACGGCGGCAACAGGAGGTCCTGCAACTGGTTTTCTATCACGACCTCAGCCTCGTCGAGGCGGCGCGAGCAATGGACATCTCGGTCGGGTCGGCGCGGACGCACTACGACCGGGGAAAGAGGCACTTGCGGTCGTTGATCGAAAAGTCGAAGGTGTTGGATGAATCGCCAGTTGGATGACGGCGGATTGCAGAGGCTGTTCCGTGGAATGCGGGATGAAGACGAGCGCGCCGCGCCGCAGTTCGCCCGGGTCCTGGGAGGGGCGGAGGTGCGCATCCGCAGACCCGCTTGTCTCCGGCTGCTCCGAATCACCGCGGTTGGTGCGGCGCTCGTGGTGCTCTGCGTGGTCGGAATCGAGATCGCGACGAGGCCTGAAGATCACAGGGCGGTCCTGGATCGGGCGCCGAATGCGACCGGGTCCAGCCCTGCGCCCGAGCGCGATCTTCAGTCAGGAATCCCCATATGGCGGTGGCAGTCACCGACAGGCTTCCTGCTGAGGAACCCAGGCGATGAGATCCTGAGGGCGGTTCCGCGGCTGGACCGCTCGTTCATCGAGATTGACGCCACCACGTTCGAAGAAATCAGTTGAAATGGAGGGTTTGTTTATGCGACAGAGTGCGTACTCGTTGATTCTGATGCTCCTGACTGCGGGGGGAGTATTCTCGCAGCCAGCGGAGCATCCCGACCCAATCGGTGACAACCTCTTTCCACCGGAGCTGGTCATGCAGCACCAGCAGGCAATTGGGCTCACCGAAGAGCAGAAAACCGCGCTCAAGAGCGACATGCAAAGCGCTCAGGCCCGATTCACGGAATTGCAATGGGCGCTGCAGGAAGAGATGGAGCGGATGGCGACGGTGGCCAAGGCCAAGCGCATCGACGAACAACAGGCCCTCGCGCAGCTCGACAAAGTGCTCGGCGTCGAACGCGAGATCAAGCGTGCTCAGCTCGGTCTCGTCATCCGCATCAAGAACAGGCTAACTCCCGATCAGCAGGCGCAGCTTCAGGCAGTCAGGAGCAAGCTGCGCGACAAGTAGCATTTCGCGCCTTGTTCGAATCAACCGTGGTTGCGTTGAAGGGACGAGTTGCTGTCCTTGTCTCGCTCCAGAATGGAGAAACGCACGGACACACGGCAGAGGCGAGCACTGGGACGGTGGTGGCTGCTCGCGCTTCTCGCCGGAAGCGCCTGGGGCATCATCGCGGTCAGTACCTGGCCTGGCAGGGGAGCCAGTTCGCTTCCGGCGAACGCGGATTCGTCCGGAAGCACGGAGACGAAGGCCGGGGGCGGCTGGACGCCCGACCGCCGGCTCACATTCGATCCCGGCGCCTCCAGGCTCAGCCCCAACTTTGCGTGGTCGGTCGCGGCGGACGCCGGAGGCCGGGTTCACGTCGTCTGGTACGACGACCGCGCCGGCACCTCGCAGGTGTACTACAAGCGCTCTCCGGACCAGGGCACCTCTTGGGGGCCGGACACAAGGCTCTCCAAGAACCCAGCGTGGAGAGAGCACCCGGCCATCGCGGTCTAAGGTGCATCAGATACACGCGACAGCTCCCACATGGGTCGGACACGGCGGGGACCAGGCGCGGCTCGAGGCCATCCTGAGAGATTTCGAGCGAATGATGAAACTGGCGATGTCCGAATGGGACATCTACTACAAGCGGTCTACCGATGGGGGGCTGACCTGGACCGCCGAACGGCGGCTGACCGATGCTCCGGGGCTGTCGCAGCGGCCGAGCATCGCCGTGTCAGCGGACGATGTCCACCTCGTTTGGTTCGACGGAAGAGACGACAACGAGGAAATCTACTACGAACACTCCTCCGACGCCGGCATGACTTGGGAAGAAGACATGAGGCTGACGGACGCGCCGGGCCAATCCCTTCACTCGAGCGTCGCCGTGTCCGGCACAGATGTGCACATCGTCTGGTTTGACCATCGAGATGGAAATCCGGAGATCTACTACAAGCGGAGTGCACACGGGCGCTAACGCGGCCCCTCGAGCTGTGGCCTCGCCGCGAAGAAAGATGTGGAGCCCTGTACTTTGGTACGATGCCCGCGGCGCCACGCCGACCCATATCTCTCTACAAGACACATAAACGAGGAGACATTCGATGTCATTACTCAAGATGGCTGCCATGGGTGTGCCCGTCATCCTGCTGGCACAGGGATCAGAAGGCCAGAGCAACCCGGTGTCAATCGCGACGGCATACTCCGAGAGCTTCGAGACAGGTATGGGAGGGTGGATGCCCGACCACCATTTGGCCTGTGAGCCGGCGTGCTGGCCTCTTTCGTGGCACATCGTCAGAAGCCCTACTCGCGCCTATCACGGTGCCTACTCTCTTGATTGCTATCTCAACGGCGATCACGATGACGGCACAATTTGGGTGGAGCGGCCGTTTCAGACCTCCGCCCTGGCACCGGGTTCCTACAAGGTGTCGCTTTTGTTTTATCTTTGGAGCGACAGCTATTCCCATGTCAACCGGTGGCCGGTTGTGGCGTTTCTCGGCTCCGCAGATCCCGAAAGGGAGGACCAGTTTGCCATCATCGGGCAGACCAACATGGTCGCGGGCTGGAAGCAGTACAGCTATTCGCGAGTCGTGAGCCTGAAGCCGACCCAAGCGCTCTGGGTGGCATTTGGCTTCGGTGCGACATGGGAAGTCCCGCGCACGTACGCCATGGACATGGTCCGGATCACGGTGGAACCCGCGCGGGCTCGACGAGCTCAGCCCACCAGACATCACGAACGATGATGGGACGTGGACATCGGGTTTCTGATGCCGAGAACCGTGTCGACAAGACAAGGGAGGTAACATATGACGGGAAAGGTCTTCTGGCTCTTCGCAGTTTGCGGTGTGACGATGCTGTGCTCGGCTCCTACTCATGTCGCCACGCAGCCCGTGGAGAGCGTTGTCGAGACCGTTGGGTCAGAGACAGCCTCCACCGAGGCGCGGGAGGAGCGGGCTCCAACCTTCCTTGGGCGCGTGCTGGATAGCGCCAATGAGCCGATTCCACTGGCCGAAGTGATGGTGACTACGCCCGGAGCGGCAGACCCCCAAGGTCGGGAGACGATTGCGGCGACCGAGACCGACGAACAAGGGTACTTCGGTCTGAGCCTCGACCCCGGAGTATATGTCGTGGAGGTGAGCGCGCCCGGGTACATGCCAGTTGCGGCCAATGTCGATATCACCGAAGGGCCCGTCGCCCGGGATTTCTTTCTGAATCGGACCGGGACTGTTTTCGGACGCCTCATTGGCCTAACTGCAGAAAAGGGTCGTTCTCTCGCGGCTCGCGCGGAGCAAGGGCCCGGTCGGACGGCTTCTGATGAAAGGCTGAGCTTCACAACTCCCGTCATTGACGGTGTCTATGAGATAGGCGACCTGACAGAAGGGTGGTATCAGCTCTACACCGTGATCGCCGGTCAGGCCTACCCATCCGGACCGCAGGTTTTCGTCGCGGCGGGGACGCGGAATGAGGTAGACCTTCCCGTTCCGGCGCTCGGCACGCTAGAAGGCATTGTGCGCGCCGGAGCCGAAGGTTCGCCGTCACTGTTGAGCTTCGAGATTGTCTACCGGGAGCCTGAGTACACAGAGTGGGCAACCGTTCCCGTGCTGCCGGGAGGACGCTACAAATTGGAGGGGCTGCGCCCTGGGCCGGCACTCATTGGCGTGCGGGCACGTGGGTTCGCCGCGCTTCGTCGAACCGCGGTGACAGTTTCCCCCGGTTCTCCCCCAACGCGTTTCGACATCGACTACCGGGGCGGCGTCCTATCAGGGAAGGTCATTAGTACGGGGTCGGGCCGGCCCGCGTCGAACGCTTCCGTGCGATTCTTGACCTTGGATACCGCATGGCGAGCGGAAACCGGGAATGCTGAGATCGGCCGTGCCGTCGTCGGTCCCGACGGCGCATTTCGCCTGGCGGGTCTGGCCGAGGGAAGCTATCTGGTGGTTGCAGAAGCCGCGGGGCTAGCGCCTTGGTCAAAGCAGGTCACGTGCAAGAACGGCGCAGACTGTGTGCTCAACGTGGCCATGTCGGCCGGATACGACGTGACGATCCAAGTCGTGGATCCTCAGGGGGAGATCGTCCCAGAGACCATAGTGCTCCTCAGGCAGGAACCGATATCTGCTTGCCTGTTCGAGGGCAGGACTGATCAGGAGGGCCGACTGGTTCTGCATGGAGTTCCTGCCGGCGACTTCACACTGAGTGTCGATCCAGCACTGGGCAGACCCGCCGGATCTCCTGACAGCGGGTCTGGTATCACTGACACGATCATCACGGTGTCCAAGTACACCCGTGAATTCCTGGTTCGGTGCCAGTAGCGATGCATGTTTGGCGATTCAATAGCCATGCTGCTAAAGAGATCGGTCCTGCGTGTTGGCGTGATGTCAGGGACGTAATGATGGCCACAGTTCAACGCCTTGGGGGGACCCGGACGCCCGGCCCGATTGGTACCCGAGAACTCACGGCGTATGGGCCGGCGGAGCGAATGTCCGGAGATGCGGTGCCTCCCGTGTGTCGCAGGGCTGAGGCAATCGCTCGGTCGCCTCCGGCATGCCGTGCCCTGCGAACCGGGTTCTTCAAGGTGCGGGAGAGGCAGGCGTTTCAAAGGCGGGCGCGGAGCCTTCTGTCACGTTCTCCCAGCGATCCTGGAGTCATCAAAGAAAGGAGATGCCAAATGGCACGATTGACCAGAACGATGATTGGCCTGTTGGCGGCAATCGGAACCTACATCAGCCCAGCCCCCGCTGCGGCCTACATCTACCAGGAGCTCAACGGCGTCACGGTGACGGAAGCCACCTATGTCCAGCAGATTCTCGATGGAAACTGGTACGCCCTCCGAAATCCACTTGGAGCAGGCAACGTGTACAGCAAGGTAAACTGGGACTACCAGTCAAAGACCATCACGAGTCCCTCGGATTGGACAATCCGCGGACTGCTCATTCACAGGTATGAGCTTCAGGGACCGAAGAATGCCAACGGGACCTACGTCTACTTCATGGAGACACACGAGACCCAAGTCAGGTACCTGAACGGCAAGCTCTATGTGTACCTGCCCTATGCGCAGCCAAGCGACCCTCCGATAGATGATCCGAATCAGAGGACTTACACGGGCAAAGTCGTCGTCACGGTCGCTGCAAGTCGGACGAACGACACGTCCTTCTCGATAGGGAGTGGGTTCGGCTTCAGTCTGACGAAGAAATCGTCATCCTCGGCGACCACCATGGCCGTGGTCGTGTGGGGTATGCCATACCAGCAGACCCGGCCTGTGGCCTTGAGACGGGATCAGTTCACCGGCGCCCTCGTTGTGGAGATGGGTAACGATTGGATCTCTCGGAAGACCCTGAACGGAAGGTCCACGATCGTGACCACCACGATAGGTTGCCAGAGTGGTTACGAGTCGAGTTGGTCCAGCGAGCATTCCGATCAGAACGGAGGCAACAAACAATCGGGGGCGTCCGGCAAGACGTGTGTTCTTTCAAGAAGCGCGTTTGAAGGAGACGTTAGCTCGCGGTCGAATGGGCTGGGGCTGAGTGGGCTGCTCAACATAGACACCACAAGGTCGCCCGCAAGACCCTGGGTTCACTTCGCCGTGGACCTGAGATGGTTTACGGACGTCACTTCCACGCCGATCCAGAGTTTCATAAACGAGAATGTACAGAGCCTCGACAAGTCAATGACTGCCTACTAGTAGGAGGTCAGACAGCTCATTTCGACAGAGCAACGGGTGCACGGTATCAAGAACGCGAAAAGTTTTCGAGGGCGATGTGGGAAAGTGCGGCTTTTCCACATCGCCCGGGATGGGCTGCGCGTCGAATCCACACGGTCTCTCCAAGCAGTGAGAGTGCCCGATGGCACGCTCTGAGCTCAGCGCCCTTCCGTGTCCAGGCTCATGATACCTTTCAGATCGCGGTGGTTTCTGTGGGAGAGACCCCGGAACGCCACCACCCGCGACATTCGATTGTGTGGTCGATGGCGACGGCACTGTCCCCTCGCCTGCGTGCTCACCATGGCGTCTGCCTGCACGTTGGTGGCCCTCGACCCCAGCAAAGCCGTCACGCAGTACATGCACAAAGCGTGGACCACCGACGATGGCCTCCCGCAAAGCTCGGTGCAGTCAATCATTCAGACTCGTGACGGCTACCTCTGGCTTGGTACCCAGGAAGGACTCGTCTGTTTCGACGGGGTGCGATTTACCGCGTACGACAAGGGGAACACTCCTGAAATCACCAGCAACAACATCACGGCCCTCTATGAGGACCGCCAAGGTAGCCTGTGGATCGGCACCCGCGGCGGCGGGCTCGTTCGGCTTCGAGACGGCACGTTCACCACATACACGACAAAGCAGGGCCTTGCACACGACCGAGTGTGGTCGATGTGCGAGGATGCTGATGGAGCCCTCTGGATAGGGACCACCGATGGGTTGAGCCGATTTCAGGACGGTAAGTTCACTGCAGTTGCTCTCCACGATAGTCTTCCGAACCGTTTCGTCCGGGCGGTGCACATGGATCGTGACGGCACCCTCTGGGTCGGCACCTACGGAGGTGGCCTGTTCCGGATCAGGAACGGACGAGTTACCGTCTACGATACGAAATCCGGACTGGCCAGCGACGTGGTGTGGGCTCTCTGCGAAGACCACCTCGGCGGGCTCTGGATTGGAACCGACAGTGGGCTCCAGCTCCTCAAGGACGACAGGCTGGCTCTGTACACCACCGCCGAAGGCCTCACCGAAAATGTCGTGCGGTGCATTGCTGAGGACGGTCAGGGCAACATCTGGATCGGTACCACCAGCAAGGGACTGAATCGACTGAGAGGCGGAAAATTCGCCGCATTCACGCGGGATGAAGGATTGGTCGGCGATCGAGTTGTGTCGCTCTACGAGGACCGAGAGGGAGACCTGTGGATCGGCACCCTAGGGGGCGGATTGAATCGTCTCCGAGATGGCAAGTTTGTCTGCTATACAACCAGGGAAGGTCTGCCGCACAACACCGTATTCACGATTTGCGAGGATCGGAGTCGCCGGCTTTGGATGGGCACGGCTGGTGGCCTCGCCTGCTTCGCCGATGGGACGTTCACGACGTTCAGCATGAGGCATGGCTTGGCGGAGGACCTCGTCCAGTCCGTCTGGCCCGATCCCGCCGGGGACGTCTGGATTGGCACGTATGGCAGCGGGATCGGCCGAATGAGCGGCGGGCGCGTGACGACGACCTATACGGCACGACAGGGACTGGCCAGTGATCTTGTCTCCTCGATCCTGGTGGATCGCGAGAAGAACGTCTGGGTCGGAACGGTCGGCGGCGTGAGCTGCTTTGCCGCTGGGACATTCAGAACGTACACCAGCAAGGATGGCCTGTCCAACGACATCGTCCGGTCGCTCTTCGAGGACCACGAAGGCACGCTCTGGATCGGCACGAATTCTGGGTTGAGTTGGATGAGGGGAGGGAGGCTTTCGAGCTATTCCGGATCAGACCTCTCTCAGCAGACTGTTCTTTGCATGTCCGAGGATTCGGACGGTACCCTCTGGATCGGCACTCTCGGCGGAGGTCTGTACAGGGTCGCGAGGGGAAGATCCGCCAGATTCTCGACCAAGGAGGGTCTGTTCGGCGATGTGATCTACCAGATGCTCGAGGATGCTCAAGGCCGGCTCTGGATGACCTGCAACCGCGGGATCTTTTGGGTCGACAGGAAACAGCTCAATGAGATGGCGGAAGGGCGCATCGACTCGATTCATTCTGTCGCCTACGGTCAGAACGACGGGCTTGCGAGCAAGGAATGCAACGGCGGCTTTCAGCCCGCCGGGTGGAAGGCGGCGGACGGGCGGCTGTGGTTCCCCACCATGAAAGGGGTCGTCGTGATAGACCCCTCGAATATCGCTCTGAACACGTACGTACCTCCGGTCCACATCGAAGCATTCACGGTCGATCACCGGACGATCGCGCGAGTCCAGCCGGTTGAGCTTCCACCTGGCAGCAGGTCTCTGGAGCTCCAGTATACGGCATTGAGCCTGGCTGCGCCGGAAGACGTCCATTTCGAGTACAAGCTGGAGGGGTTCGATCGTGAATGGGTGCAGGCAGGACACCGCCGCGTCGCCTACTACACGAACTTGCCTCCGCGGAGGTACCGGTTTGTCGTGAGGGCTTCGAACCAGGACGGGGTCTGGAACAAGACCGGGGCATCGCTCAGCTTCTCGCTCAAACCTCATTTCTATCAAACGACCTTTTTCTATCTGGTGTGCGTCGCCTGCACGGCGCTCTTCGGTCGCTGGCTCCATCAACTCCGGACCCAGAAGCTGAGAGCGAGAGCCGCAGTCCTCGCGGAACGGTACCGGATGGCGCGCGATCTCCACGATACCCTGGCGCAGGACCTGGCCGGCATTGTCGTGAGCCTGGAAGCCATCGAGGAGTTTGGTTGGGAGAGTCCACCGCAAGCGAAAGAGCTCCTGGACCGGGTTCGTCGAGCGGCGCGAAAGAGCCTCCTGGGGATCCGAGGTGTCGTCTGGGAATTGAGAACGAATGGGTCACACAATCAGGACCTGGTCGATTTGTTGAGGCGAATGATCGCGGAGACATTCTCTGGAAGCACGATGGAGATCAGGCTCGTCACGAGTGGAACGCAGCGGCCCGTGTCACCGCTGGTCGCGGCCGAGCTGGTGCAGATTGCTCGCGAAGCGCTGACGAACGCCCACCGGCATTCGACGGCCGCACGTGCAAATCTAGAGATCACGGTCGACCGGAAGCTGCTGACGCTCGCCATCCGCGATGCGGGTCGTGGATTTGTCCCGGATAACGTGGTCGGCAGGGCAAGCGGATTCGGCATCGCGGGGATGCGCGAGAGAGCTCAACTGCTGGGGGGTGAGATGACCATTCGTAGCCAACCGGGTCGCGGCACCGAGGTCGTGGTCAGTATCCCACTGCAGTAGTAGGGAAGCGCGAGCTGAGCAGAGTTACGCGCTGATCCTAGCGCGGCCCGTGAGGCGGGGTGCATGCCGAAGACCGATCGCGGGACGGCCGTCCACACGCCCGCCAGGGTTGACCGGAGGATGGGGAGGATGCGGCTCACGCCGGGCGTCACGCGAGGAGTGCGCGGAGCACCTCCCCGTGGGCCTGCGTGGGCATTGCTTGAGCGCGAACCGGCGAGGCACCGAGCCTGCCCCGAGAGTCTTCTTGTTCGGTGGGGATCTGTGGCAGAATGGAGCCATCCATGCCGAACAAGAACTCCGTGGAGCGGCCTGAGTGACGACGGACGAGCCGGTTCGAGTTTTCATTCTGGACGATCATGCCGTGGTCCGCGAGGGACTGGCCGCGATTATTTCGCGCCAGCAGGGCATGACTGTCGTGGGGCAGGCTGGGAGCGGGCGGGAGGCGATCGAGATGATCGAGCACGACGACCCGGACGTCCTTATCGTGGATCTGCGCCTCCCCGACACGACAGGCATCGAAGTCATCCGCGCGATCAGGCGGAGACGGCCCGAGGTCCGGCTTATCGTCCTCAGCGTCTATGCCGGGGAAGAGGAGATCGCTGAGGCCATAGAAGCCGGCGCACAGGCCTACCTCCTGAAGGACGTCACCCCGAGTGAGCTTGCCCACGCCATCAGAACCGTGATGCGCGGGAAGAGCTACGTTCCGGCGACGATCGCAAGCCGGCTCGCAGATCGACTGACCAGTCCGGATCTGACATCGAGAGAAACCGATGTCCTCCGACTCATGGTTGACGGCAAGAGCAAGAAGGAAATCGCCAGTGAGCTCCGTGTCGGAGAGGCGACCGTAAAGACACACGTGGCGAACGTCATGAGCAAGCTCGGCGTGCGGAACCGGGTGGAAGCGGTCATCGCCGCTCTCGAGCGCGGGATCGTACACCGCTGGAAATGAGCGAGGCGGTCCAAACAAAAAGGAGTGTCGCCTCCGGCCCTCTCTCGCCAAGAAGTTCGCTACGACTCGGTCAGTGCGGCGTGCACTTCCCGGGCCAGAGTCTCCAGGGTGAATGGCTTGCCCAAGAATCGAAAACCACCGCTTTGACCGTCCGCCGTTTCCGGTCGCAGATCGGAGTAGCCGGACGTCACCATGGCTCTCAGGTGAGGCCAGCGCGTTCGCAACTTCCCGACCAGCTCGACACCTCCGATCCCAGGCAGCATGAGATCGGTGAGCACGAGATCGATTGCGGGGTGATCTGGGAGGTCGGCGCACTCTTCGCCATTGGCCGCGGCGACGACTCTGTATCCCAAGAGTGACAGCATCTCCTGCAAGGCTCCACGAACAAACACATCGTCCTCGACCACCAGCAGATGCTCACCGCCGCTCGAGCGGGGGCTCGAATCCGCCTGCGGAAGCTCGGTCTGCGTCAGCGCCTCTTCGCTGGCGAGCGGGAAAACCACACGGAACGCCGTGCCTCCCAGAGCGCTGCTCTCCAACTCGATCCGACCGCCATGACCGGTGACGATGTCTCGCACCACCGAGAGGCCCAGCCCCGTTCCTCGGCCCGGACCTTTCGTCGTGAAAAACGGTTCGAAGATTCGATCCTGGAGCTCCGAGGGTACTCCGCAGCCGTTGTCGCGCACCTCCAGCCAGGCGCTTCCCGTCTCGTCGTGACCAGAGAGAATCAGAAGGTCTCCCCCCTGCGGCATAGCGTCGGAGGCGTTGACCACGAGGTTCGAGAGAAGTTGCTCGATCTGCCCGCGGTCAGCCAGAACCGGGATGGGTCCCTCCGCAAGGTGCTCGGCAAACCTGATATTCTCCCGAATGAGGCGTCGCATGAGGGCATTGGTTTCGCGGATGACGACATTCAGATCAAGCCGTTCACGCTGGGGGATTTCGCTGCGGGAGAACAGGAGGAGCTGGCGGGTCAACGCGCTGCCCCGACGCACGTGGGCATCGAGCTCTTGCGTCGCCCGCTCGACGACGCCGGTATCCGCGCCCTTTCGCCTGAGCAACTCAATGGCGCCGAGCATTGCCTGCATGAGGTTGTTGAAATCATGCGCGACTCCTCCGGCCAGGTGCCCCAGGGCGCGCATTCTTTCCTCCGCCTGAAGCTGCTCCGCGAGCGCCATCTCGCGGGTGACGTCGCGAATGACACCGACGTAGCTCACGATCTCACCCGATGCGTCCCGAACCGGGGAGATCGTCGCGTCCGCCTCATAGAGATCGCCGTCCTTCCTCCGGTCCTTGAAGTGCCCGCCCCAAACATCTCCACGTTCCAACGTGGACCAGATCTCCGCATTCGACTCGAGGTCGCAGCAAGGTCTCCCGAGGATGCCCGGGCATCGCTCGCTCACCTCCGCAGGTGAATAGCCCGTGATCCGCTCGTAGGCCGGATTGGCATAGCGCAGGGCACGGCTCCTATCGAGCACGAATATGGCCTCCGCGCTCTGCTCGACTGCCTTGGCAAGGAGATGATTGGCCTCCTCGGCTTCCTTCACGCCTGTGACATCCCGCGCGATGACCGCTGCATGCACGACCTTCCCCTGCTCGTCAAAGATCGGATACACGCTGCTCTCCCACCGCTGACCCCGCCGGCTGTCGTCGAACCGCATGGGCCTGCCGGTCCGCACGACCTCCTCGAGCACCCTCCGGCGGGACTGAGCGACATCCGGCTCCAGGAGGTCGAACACGCAACGTCCGAGGAGATCAGGTGCGGTTGCGCGGAACGTGTGTTCTGCCTGCGCGTTCACCGTGACGATAGTACCGCCAGTGTCGAGGAGCAATGCTACATCGCCGGGGGCATTGACCACTGCCTGCGCCACAGCCTTGCTCGCCGCTGGGAGGGGCTCACGCGTGATGCCGCCGCCTGTGGTGTGCGAGCGCCGGAATCCTTCCAAGGCCCGGTGTATGGTGACATCCAATGCACACCCACGCAGGTCCGTCTTGGCAAGAAGCTCATCGGCTCCGGCGACAAGCGCGGCATCGACGAATGCCTTCTCCTCCGATTCGACGAGGGCCACGATCGGGAGCTTCGGCGCCAGCGCGCGCGTCCGGCGGATCGCGTCAGTTCTCCCCCAGCCGGCACAGGTCGCATCCACGACGATGACATCCGCGTCGACGCTGGCAGCCTCAACGAGCTCATCGGGCGTGCTCCGCGAGAGCACGAGCTCACTTGAGAGCGATGAGATTCCGTTTCGCGGACCGACGAGGGCGGAGAACCCCGCCTCCTCGGCCACCAGCCTGACTCTGATGCTCATGCGAAAATCCTCTCCTGAGCACGCTCCCGAAGATACCCAGTCGTCCCGATGTGTGTGAATGCGATAATCATAGCACGAGCGGCTTTCGTGTCCAACGTCTTCGTGTGGTCAGCCAAGGCTACGGCAAGGTCCCGGAAACCGCAGATTTCACAGATTGACTCGCAGATGTCGCCGATTGCTTCCCGCCGACCCGAGAGTGAGGAGCAAGTTGCTCGTCGGTTGAATGCTGGAAGAATCTGCGTAATCTGCGCGGAAATCTGCGCCATCTGCGGTTTCGCACGGAACGGCCTCGCCCGAGTCGGCGCCTCGACTTTGCCGCAGCCCGGGCTCGTTGGGTCCAGCCATTCCAATTGGAGATGATTTGCGATAGATTATCCACTTGGTAGGGGCAGACGAGAGAACCGCTGAAGTCGGAGAATGCCAATGACAAGTGACAAACGGAAGAGGAAGAGAGTCAACGTTGGTTTCCCGGTGAGGGTGTCCGGGGTGGGGACCGACGGAAGACCATTCGAGGAGCTGAGCCATACTATCAACGTGAGCTCGGCGGGCGTGAAGTTCCCGTCAAAGATTGCGTACAGAACCAACGACCTGGTCACGGTCACCCTCCCATTGCCGAAGGACATGAGGCCGGTTCCGTCGTTCGACTACACCTACTCTTCTCGCGGCGTTGTTGCGCGAGTGGATTCGGCCCCCGGGCATCCCGACAAGTCCAACGTCGTTGTCAAGTTCGTGAGATAGCTTCACGCGGCTTCGCCTCGCCGCGTGCGCGACTGTCCGGCGCGCCCTGCGCGTCCGGAGCATGGGAAGATGGAGCGCCAGAGGGCCTCGCGGTGGCAGCCTGAATCCTGGCGCCTCGTGAGCGCAGGAAGGAGCCGACGACAGGGCCCCGGCGCAGTCTATTCCGGACTCCGCCGTTTTTGCCCGGCGCTTGACAGTATACCGTCCGGTAAGTACACTGGCGTCTCCATGAAGAAGATGACGGGTAACGCTGATCGCATTCTGACGAAAGCGCTGAGGCTCTTCTCTTCCAGGGGATATCATGCGACATCGGTCAGGGAGATCTGCCAGGCGGCCGGAGTTACGAAGCCCACGCTCTACCATTTCTTCGGAAGCAAGGAAGGGGTCTATCGGGCTCTCGTCGACGGGGCTCTGGAGGATTTCAAGGAGCGGCTGACGATTGCGTTGAGCCGAGCGGGATCGGCCGAGGAGCGGCTCAAGCGTATGGCCAGGCTCTACTTCGAAGGCGGTCAACGGAACCCTGACCTCATGCGATTCATTTTTGGAGTCATCCACAACAACCAGCGCACCTCGGCCCCGCCTACGGATTTCGCCCGATTTTACGAAGATGTGGTGAGGATGGTCTCCAGATGTGTCGAAGAGGGTGTCCTGCGGGGTGAGCTTGAGCGGGGTCCGGACGAGCTGCGCATGCTGGTGCTCATGGGTACCCTCGGCGAAGCGCTCTGTGGCTACCTCATCATCGGGAGGCCGGAGATCACGCCTGCCCTGGCTGACAGGCTCGTGGAGTTGGTGTTGCAGGGCTGGAAGAGGCGAGCGGATGTGAGTCGTCGTCGGCGGGGGAAGGCCCTCGGTCCGGGAGGAAGGCGCCGGGTACCCCGTCGGCGGCCCTCTTCCGGCTCCTCAGGATGACACTCGAATAAATGTCCGTGATCGCAGCGGGATTGTGAACGACCCGGAGTTGAGAACATGAGATCGATGAAACTGAGAATGATGATGGTCCTGGTTGTCACTGCGTCGGCACATGCTGAACCGCTCTCGCGGGCCACCGCGGTTGCGACGGCACTGTACGCCAATGTGGATGTACGCAAGAGCCAGGAGAGCATGTCTTTGCTGGAGGGAAGGGTCCGCGAGGCCCGTGCTGACGCCCTTCCCGACGTGACTCTTTTCGGCTCGGGGACCCGCTACCGGGATCCCTCGCTCCTGAACAGCAGCGCCTTCGACTCGTTTCCGCCCGAGCTGCGGGATGCGCTCAAGCCGGTCGCAGCCGACCTCTATGAGGGCACCCTGCAGGTTCGCCAGACGGTGTGGAGCTTCAAGCTGGCGAAGGCGGTGCGAGCTGCCCGGTTCGGGGTGGCGTTCGGCCAGGAAGAAATCCGACGCGTACAGCAGGCGGTGGCGCTCGAGACCATCCACGCTTACAACACCTACCTGCTCAGCCTGGAGAAGGTGAAGGTCACCGAGAAATCGGTGAGTCTCAAAGAGCGCCACTACGAGATGGCCAAGAACCGTCGCGCGGCGGGAGTCGCGACCGACCTCGACGTTCTCCGCTCAGGGGTCGACCTCGAAAACCAGCGCGCTCAGCTCGAGCGGATTCGAGGTGAAGCGGGGCTGGCCCTGGGGGAGCTCAACGCAGCCATGCTGCGCCCGATCGACGATCCGGTCGAGCCGACCGACACGCTCGCCTTCGAGCCGTTGGAGGTGGATCTCGCCGAGGTCGTCAGGGCGGCGCTCGAAAACCGGCCCGACATGAAAGGCGCCTCGCTCAGCGAAAAGGTCTATGGGCAGTTTATCGGCGTGGCGCAGGCTGACTCGAGGCCGCGGATCGATTTCACCGCGACCTGGGGATACTCGGTGCGCAAACCCGAGAACTTCTTCAACAACGATTTTCAGAAGTGGAGCGCGGCGATCACAGTCACCGTTCCCCTGTTCGACGGATACCGCACCAGCGGGCGTGTCGCCCAGGCGGTGGCCGAGCGGGCGAAGGCGCATCTGGACCTCATCGACCTGGAGAACCGGATCCAGCTCGAGGCCAAGGATGCCGTCGATCGTCTGAATGTGGCGAGCCGGGTGTTGGGGGCGGCCGAGCTCAACGTCGAGCAGGCTCAGAAGGCGCTCGATCTGACGCAGGCCAATTACAGTCACGGGGCCGCCACGACACTCGATGTCATGGATGCGCAGGCGGCTCTCACACTAGCCGAGAGCATCCGCATTGAGGCCCTTTTCGAACATGCCAACGCCCGCGCTACTGTGCGCTACGTGATGGGTGCCGATCCGTTGGGCGTTCGGGCTCTCTCGCAACCGGCGCCGTCCACCCAGGAGTAGGCCATGAAACTTCTTCAACTCTGCCCTCTTGCATTCCTCATGTCCGCCATCATCGTTTTTTCCGCCTGCGGCGGGAGTCCATCACGGACCGGCGTCGATGTTGCGGCGAGTGCGATGCCGGTTCGGACCGCACGGGTCGTGCTCCGCGACCTCGACGAGACACTCGTTCTGACCGGCAATCTGCGGCCTCGCGCTCAGGTCGAGATCGTGGCAGAAGTCGCGGCGCGTCTTCTGCGAATCGAGAAAGACGAGGGGGCGCGGGTCACGAAAGGAGACGTCCTTGCCGTGTTGGATGACACCGACTACGGGCTCGCCGGCGATCGTGCTCGCGCGGCACTGGCCGTGGCTGAAGCCAACCGGGCCCATGCCGTGGTCGAGAGAGAGCGAGCCGACAATCTTCTCAAGACCGGCGGAATCACCGACAAAGACCATCTCTCAGCTCAGGTGAATCTGCAGGTGGCCGATGCAGCCTTCGCACAGGCCCGCGCGGAAACCGCGATCGCGGCCGAACAGCAGGCCCGCTGCCAGGTGAGGGCGGTTTTCAATGGCAGGATCGCCAGACGCCTTGTGGATCCCGGCGCCATGCTCGCCGTCGGAACACCTATCTTCACTCTCGTGGATGATTCCGTTCTCGAATTCCGCGCGTCGGTCCCCTCAGGAGACTATGCCAAAGTACGCGTCGGAGCCCAGGTCGATGTCACGGTGGACTCGCTGCCGGGTTTCAGGGCCCACGGCAAAATGGCCAGAGTGGCGCCGATTGTGGATGAACGCAGCCGCGCGTTCGACGTGGTGGTCGAGGTGCCGGGTGGGAAGGAGCTGGTCGGTGGGCTGTTCGCGAGGGCGACGGTGGACGTGGCGCGCATCGCCGGCGCGGTCGTCGTGCCTCCTGCGGCCCTCATCCGCGACGGCTCCAAGCCGGGCGAGGCGCAGGTCTTCGTGGTCGATGGCACCAAGGCCCTCAGGAAAACGGTCGCGCTCGGAACCGAAGCTGCCGATGCGGTGCAGATCACACATGGCCTTTCGGAAGGGGATATCCTGATTCTCGATCCGCCGGTCGCGCTGGCCTCGGGCACCCTCGTCGAAGTGAAACGGTAGGATTGGAATGTTCCTCAGTGATCTCTCCATCCGCCAACCTGTCCTCGCCACAGTCATGATGGCTGCTTTGGCCGTCCTCGGTGTCAGCTCATACCGCCAGCTCAAGGTCGATCAGTTCCCCGATGTCGAGTTCCCGGTCATCACGGTCACGACCCTGTATGTGGGAGCGTCACCGGAGACGGTCGAGCGGGAGGTGACGAAGAAGATCGAAGAGGCGATCAACACGATCGAGGGGGTGAAGCACATCGAATCGATCTCGCAGGAGGGGATATCGAGCATCGTCGTGCTGTTCCACCTGGAAGTGTCGACACAGGTGGCGGCGCAGGACATCCGGGGCAAGGTGGCGAGTATCCGCGGAGACCTTCCGCGCGAAGTCGAGGAGCCGATCGTGCAACGGATCGATCCCGGGCAGATGCCGATTATCTCGCTATCAGTCAATGCGGAAGGCATCTCGCCGAAGGCCGCCACAGACATCGCTGACAAGGTCGTCAAGCGGCGGCTCGAGAACGTACCCGGCGTCGGCGCGGTGAATCTCGTAGGTGAATCCAAGCGGGAGATCCAGCTCGTCGTCGATCGCAGCAAGCTGGAGGCCTACCACGTGTCGCTGGCGGAAGTCGTCGATGCACTGCGCGGGGAAAACGTGGATGCGCCGGCGGGGTCGGCCGATCGAGGCGCCACCCAGGCACTCGTCAGAGTTGCGGCGCGCGGGCGCACGGCTGAGGAGATCGCAGCCATCCCGGTCAAGAGAGTCGGTGACGCCGCCATCCTCGCCGGGAACCTCGGGCAGGTGATCGATGGCATCGAAGAGCCCAAGAACCTGGCGCTGCTCGATGAGCGCCCGGCCCTCGCCCTGGACGTGATGAAGCAGTCCGGCGCCAACACGGTCGCGGTCGCCGACGGCGTTCGCAAGGCCGTCGATCGCCTCGCGCCCGACCTCCCCAACGGCGTGACACTCCAGATCGTGCGCGACGACTCTCTGTTCATCCGAGAGTCCATTCACGATGTGAACACTACGATCATTATCGGGGGCATCCTGACGGTGCTCATCGTCTTCGTCTTCCTCAACTCCTGGCGCTCCACCGTCATCACCGGCCTGACACTCCCCATTTCGGTCATTTCAGCCTTCATCGCGATGAAAGCCTTCGGGTTCACTCTGAACGTCCTGACGCTGATGGGTCTCTCCCTTGCGATCGGCATGTTGATTGACGATGCGATTGTGGTCCGGGAAAACATCGTTCGCCATCTGCAGCGCGGCAAAGACCACTATCAGGCGGCGCGCGACGGGACATCCGAAATCGGCCTCGCGGTCATGGCGACGACCTTCACGATCGTGGCGGTGTTCATCCCGGTCGCGTTCATGGGCGGGCTGGTGGGGCGGTTCTTCTATGAATTCGGGATCACAGTCGCCGCGGCGGTGCTCGTCTCGCTCTTCGTCAGCTTCACACTCGACCCGATGCTTTCATCGCGGTGGGTGGATCCCGATATCGAGATGGATCGCCACACGACCTTCCTCGGCCACGGTCTGCAGCACTTCAACCACTGGTTCGATGACATGCACGTCCGCTACGAGAAGCTTCTCGCCTGGGCCCTCCGCCACCGGCTCGTCGTCTCGGCGATCGCCATCGCGGCTTTCCTGGGAAGTTTCCCGATCCTCGGCATCCTCGGCGGAGATTTCATGCCCGACTTCAATCGCGGCGAGTATCAGATCACGTTCAAGGCGGCCCCAGGGACGACGCTGCGGGAGGCCGGCGATCGGGCCCGGGAGGTCGTGCGCCGCCTCCGAACGCTTGCCGATGTCGAGTACACGTACACGACGATTGGCGAAGCGGGGAGCGTGTACAGACCGGCAAACGAAGGATCCATCTACGTCAAGCTCAAGGAACACACCGGCAAGACGTTCACGCAGGTCTTGCGTGAGGCGCGAGCGTTGATTCAGCAGGTCCCGGGCCTCACCTACGGGCTCATCGAAGCCGGCCCATTCGGACAGAAACCGATTCAGATCAGTGCGAGGGGACCCGAGGTGGATCAGCTCGACAGGATCTCCCGAGAGCTGGTTCAGGCGATGTCCCGGATTCGCGGCGTCGCGGATGTGGAGACAAGCCTGGAGAAGTCGAAGCCTGAGCTCAAGGTGCGGGTCGACCGCGACCGCGCCAACGACCTCGGGATCCAGGCAGGCTCGATCGCAGTGACGCTCCAGGCAGCCATCTCCGGCGAGGTGGCGACGACGATCGAAGACGACCTCGGCGACAGCCACGACGTGCGGGTGCGCCTGAGAGCGGATCAGCGACGGTTCGCCGATGATCTGCTCGATCTCCGCATCGCGACCGATCGCGACGATCCCTACGGCGACAAGATCCAGGTGCCGTTGAGCGAGGTGGCGGCGGCCGAGGCGGGCAGCGGCCCGTCGACGATCCGGCGCAAAGATCTGCAACGCGAGGTGCGAATATCCGCCACAGCCGACGGTCGCGCCTTGGGCGACATCACGGCGGACGTCGAAGCGGCTGCGGCGCGAATCAGCCTGCCGGCCGGATACGACATCGTCCATGGCGGCGACGCAGAGGAGCTCAAGGACATGTTTTCCAACATGTTCCAGTCTCTCTTCCTGGCCGTCATCTTCATCTACCTGATTCTGGCATCGCAGTTCGAGTCGTTCATGTTGCCGCTCTCGATCATGCTTTCGCTGCCGCTGTCGCTTGTCGGCGTGGCCCTGGCGCTTCTCGCCACGCATGACACGCTGAACATCATGAGCATGATCGGGCTGATCATGCTGATGGGATTGGTGACCAAGAACGCGATCCTGCTTGTCGACTTCACCAATCAGGCGCGCGCGCGCGGCACCGACCGTAGCGCCGCCCTGATCCAGGCGGGCAGCACGCGATTACGGCCGATCGTGATGACCACTCTCGCGATGATTTTCGGGATGCTCCCGCTCGCCCTCGCCATCGGCGCCGGAGCGGAGATGCGCGCGCCCATGGCGAGAGCCGTCATCGGAGGACTGATCACCTCGACCTTGCTGACACTCGTGGTCGTGCCGGTGGTCTACACCTTCCTCGATGACCTGCGGCTGGCAGGCAGAAGACCGAATCATTGAGTCATTGGGAGTTGAATCAATGCGCCATTGGGTCATTGATCCATTGCCGGACGTCGATCATTCGGACCTCGTTACAAGATGGAGTGGTCCCCCATGACTCAATCGTCAATTCCGGTTTGAACGCCTGATTCGTTCGGGGGCATCGTGTGGCCGCGGTGGCGGGATGGTGACGAGCCGCGAGACGTCGAGGATTCGCGCGACATGGTGTCTGCCGTGGTGATCGGTGACGTCGTATTCATCCGAAAACCTGAAAGCCAGCATTCTCAGGAAGTCACCGAACTCCTCCATCGGAAATCCGCTGGCGAAGCGTTCCCACGCGTCGCGCGAGACGATGACGTAGTTTCTGTCTCCGACGAATGCCATCGCTTTTTCCCGGATACTCCGGTGCCTCAGCAGCCGCTCGCAATCGTTGAGGCCCTGTCCGACGTAGTTCTCCTTCCCGGTGGCATCAACGAACGGCAGCGCAGTACCGTAGTGCACGGCGACCCGGATGCCGCGCTCCAGACCTCCTCGGCGCCGACTCTCGCTCAACAGGTCGTTGCGGAGAGAGAGAGCGAAAAGGGGGCCGTAGCCGGCCATCTCCTCGCGAAGGATCACGTAGAACCCGTCTCCGGTCGGGATGATGGCCAGCACGATCTCGGAGACCTGCATCAAAGACTGTGCCGGCATGATGTTGAGGAACGCCTTGATGCCGTCATTGATCGCCATGGCCGTCACGAGCTGCTCATCGTCGGAGAGCTCGGAGAAACTGGCGACGTCGACGAGCACGATGTCGGTGGTGATAGTTCTGCTGTCCATTCGGATCGTGACGCCTGCCGCACAAATGTGGGCGGCTGGCACCGTGGCCATTCTACAGCATCGGCGGGTGGCTTTCGCTCAGAGCCCGAGAAGTTGATTGTTTGCAAAAAATGGCAAAAACTTTGACGTGGCGTGGTCTTCCGGACTCCTCTCCGGGAAGAAGGAAGGGAGGAATGCAGAAACGGACCGCTGGTTCGGGACGATCAGAGTGCCACGGGCCACTCTGACGCACCACCCTCCAGGCCCGCGAAGCGGGCTGGACGGTCTCACGCGCGGCTTCGCCGAGTCAAAGCCGTGCCTGTGCCCGTGACTCGGAGAGGCGCCGATAGAGGGTGCCTTCGGGGATGCGGAAGCGCGTGGCCAGTGAACGGATTGTGGCTCCACCGAGCGCGGATTCGAGAGCCTCTCCTGCATGTGGGCCGAACACGTGGTGGAAGACGGTCTCGATCTCGAGGCGGCGGTGACAGGCGGCGTCGACCGCCGGATTGCGAGCCGACTCCTCGTGGCCGGTGACATCACGCCACCGTGCCTCCTTACGCCGAAGGTTGCGGGCGAAGTTCTCGAGCACCTTCAAAAGCCAGCAGAGCGCCGTCTTTTCATCCTGCAGCCTGTCGCAGGCGAGGAGGAACGCGTCCTGAACCAACTCCTCGGCCGCCTCCCGTGGCAGCCGGTGTCGCCGCCGAACGTGATTGACGAGCCGGGTGAACGATTCGGAGTACAGTTGCTCGATGTAACCCTCACTGATCTTCGGCATCGGTCTGCCCCCTTCCCCAACGAACCTGTGAGAGAGAGAAGAGCAAGGTCGATGCCAAGCAAGGCTCTCGCACGTTCAGCCGTTTAGAGTGGCGCCTCGGGGACACGCGTTCAGTGAGACAGCATGTGGGTGTTAGAATCCCGAGCACCCACCGCATCCGGCGACCCCAACACGGCCACGACAAATAGTCAGCTCAAACGGGGCGCGAAGCGAGGGCCGCCGAATCCGCGGGCTCAGCGGCCATTCTCACCGTGCGAGCGCTCACTCCTGACGGAGCCTCGAACCCACTCACATATGGTAGAATGAGTAAGGTGAGGAAGGGAGACGATGAGGTCCGCTTTCCCACGTTCGTGCCCCTGATAGCGAGGTCATGACAGGGCGAACCGCCGTGCGCGCTTTCATGACTCGATGGTCGATTCTCCGAGATGTCGGAGGTGGTCACCGATGGAAAAGTCTGAATCGATCGCAACGCAGATTCAGTCGATACACCATCGGCTACGGGCCGAGTTCCCCGAAGTGGAGCGCGTCGCCGTGGCGCTCCGCCGATCTCTTGCCGGTGGCCCGTAGGCTGGGCTACACTCGCTGCGAGCAAACCTCAGCTCTGCCCGGGTGCCGGTGCAGAACTGATGTGTGAAGCGGAGTGGGAGAGATCATGAGTGCTGAACGCCGGGGGTTTCCGACGACGCGGCTGTCGGTGCTGGCTCGCGCGCGAAGCCCGGAAGGGGAGATCCGACGTGCGGCGTATGAGGCCCTCGTCAACGGCTATTGGAAGCCGGTCTACATGTATTTGCGAGCGCGCTGGAATCTCTCGCCTGAAGATGCCGGGGATGCGACACAGGAGTTCTTTCTGAAGGCGTTCGAGAAGGAATTCTTCCAGGGCTACGTTCCGTCGCGGGCCCGTTTTCGGACCTACGTGCGCCTCTGCCTCGATACGTTCGTGCTGAAGGATCGCCGGGCCGCGCGGCGGCTGAAACGGGGAGGGGAGTACGAGATTGTCCCGATCGATTTCGACAGTGCAGAGGGGGAGCTGCGCGTGAGTGGACACGGGAAGGTCACGGATGTCGAGGAGTACTTTCGCAGGCAGTGGATCAGCGGCCTCGTGGACATGGCCGTGGCGTCTCTGCGCGAGCAGTACGAGTCGTCAGGCCGTGGGGTGCAGTTCGCGGTCTTCGAGAAGTATGAGCTGGAGGCTCCCGAGTCCCCGGACAAGCCACGCTACGAGGATCTGGCGCGCGAGCTCGGCCTCTCGGTCGCACAGGTCACGAATTATCTCTCATCCGTCCGCAAGGCATTCCGGAGCGCGGTGCTCCAGAAGCTGCGGGAGGCCACCGGCTCGGAGGCGGAGTTTCGTGCAGAAGCCGAGGAGCTTTTTCCAGCGGGCAAGAAGTAGGACGGGAACATGGGTTCTCATTGGACGTCTCGTTACCTCGCCTTCTGTGGCTTCGTTTGCGCCTCGGCGCCCTGCCTCGGACAGAGCTCGCTCGGGCGTCTCTACGTGCGCGTTTTCGACCAGACAGATGCCGTGCTCCCAGGCGTGACGGTCACGCTTCGTGGCGCAGGCATCGGAGGGGTTTCCGGAGCGACGAGCATTCTCGGGGACTTCTGCTTCATCCGGCTGCCACAGGGTTCCTATGAACTTACTTGCGACCTCGACGGCTTCGAATCTCACAATCAGCAGCACATCCGTGTGTCGGCCGGCGAGACTGTGAGCCTTCGCGTGCTGATGCGGCTGGCAGTGATCGCCGAGACGGTGACTGTGATCGCACCTCTGGCAGATGAGGCGGGTTCGAACCCCTCTCCTCCACACATTTTCACGAAAGCAGATCTCGCTCTCCAGCCGATCGTCCGCGATCCGGGCGGCGTCGCCTCGCTCGTCTCCGGCATCATCATCGACCGCGCCGATCTCGGAGCGTTCATCGCCGGCCGACAGATGTCGGTCGGAGGCTTCGGAGATCTCACCGGCAGAAGCACGACCTGGAATATCGAAGGGCTGACGATTACCGACATGCGCGAGATCGGGACGTCGCCGATCCAATACGACTTCGATACCATCGATCGGATCGAAATCACAAGCGGTGGAGTCGATCCCTCTGTTGCCACCGGCGGGATCACGCTGAATATCGTCTCCAGGCAAGGGGATGACAGTTGGAACGGCTCGGCGCGGCTCATGGCGAGCGGGAGGAGTTGGCAGGACAACAACATTGAACGCCTGGCGACCCCCGACAATCCCGGCGGCGAGACCAGCCTCGCCGGCTTCCTCTGGAGCTCAACGTTCAAACGGCCCGTTCTCTCGCGCTGGTACGAGCTGGGCCTGGAGAGCGGCGGGCCGATTCGCAAGGGACGCGCCTGGTTCTGGGGCGCCGCCGGTCTGCAGGGCATCGACGGAAGCGCGATCAGCGGGGATCCGGACGAGACGAGAGTCGCCAATCTGGGCCTGAAGCTGAACGCAGCCACCGGCGGAACTACCCGTGTGTCGTACACGTATCTGTCGAGCCGTCGCAACGGCTTGGGCCCCGGATATCGTTCATCGCGACCGATCGGGGCGAGCCTCCGCACCAGGAACCCGTCCGGTCTTCACAAGTTCGAGGCGGTTTCGGAACCGTTTTCAGGCCTGATGCTCACTCTCCGCGGTGGGTATACCGCCGAGTCCGAATCGCGGCTCCCCGTCGAAGGGCTGGATGAGCCAAGCTATAGGGACGCCTCCGGCGAGTGGTCCGGTTCATACCGCTCCTCCGACATCTCACGGCCGCAATGGGAAGTCGAATGTGACGCGATGCGTCAGAGCAGCTTTTTCGGGAATCCGCACTCGATGAGATTCGGGTTTTCCTACCGCCAGACGGAGGCAGACACCACCACGCGGTGGCCCGCCGGCGGCGTGATCTCCGATCTCTTTCGCGGGCTCGCGCGGATCACCCGCCCCGCCCACAGCTCCGTGGGCACCGGTTACGCCGGACTCTGGGCAGGCGACACGTTCACGTCCCGGAGGTGCACGATAAGCGCCGGCCTGCGCTTCGACCACCAATTCGGCCGGGTGCTGGCCGCGTCGACACCGGGAAGCTCGACGTATCCGGAGCTTCTGCCGGCCGTGTCGGTGCGAGAGCAGGAGACGCCCTTCGTATGGAACGATTTGTCCCCACGCGTCGGGATCTCCTTCGACGTGACCGGTAGAGGTCGGACGTTTGTTCGCGCCAGCTATGCACGATACGCCGATCAGCTCAGCGGAGCGCTGATTGCGGGCCTGACTCCCATCGGCAGCGTGGGCGAGATCGACTTCCCGTGGCGGGATGCGAATGGAAACGGCCTGGCCGATCCCGGGGAGATCGATGTCTCGACGGCGCCCACCGAGTTCTACAATATCGATTCGCTCGATCCCGGCAGTGCCCGCAGCCCTCGGACGGCAGACAGATCTCTGACCGCCCCGCGGCGCACAGAGATCGTTGGCGGCATGGAGCACGAGCCTTGGTTCGGGTTCGTCATCGGGATCAACGCGATCTGGAAGAAACTCGAAAACGATACGTGGGTCGTGGGAACGGACTACAAGAATCCCCAACGCCTGTATGCCATCGACGACTACACCCTAGCCGGATACGTGACCGGCTCGCTCCCCGACGGAAGCAGCTATTCGGTCCCCTACTACGAGCTCAAGCCCGAGCGGGCGGAGATGCCTGGAGCGGGCGTCGATTCAGTCCTGACGAACCGCCGCGGCTACTGGGAGGAATACGCGGGGGTCGAGTTGTTCGCCTCGAAGACACTGACCCGGTGGTGGTCCGCGCACGGCTCGCTCTCCTGGCAGCGCAGCCGTCGCTTCTATCAGGGGACGGCCGGCATCTCCGATCCGACCAATATTTTCCCCGGCGAGGACGTGATCACGCTGTCCGACATCGGCGGCCGCGCCGAGCTCTTCGTCGGCACGCCACACTGGCATCTGGTCGCAGGAGGTCTCTGCCAACTCCCCGCCGGCGTCGACGTCTCGGCTAATGTGTCCGCGCGCGAGGGATATCCGCTCGTGTACTTCGTTCGCAAGGTGGCCGTCGATCCGGGATCGCCGAGGAAGGATGTGCGGGTCGAACACGCCTACGAGCGTGCTCTTCCCGCTGTCTGGCAGCTCGACATCGGGCTCTCCAAGTCGGTGACGCTCCGTGGGGCCGTCAATGCTGCGTTTCGCGTCGAGGTCTTCAACGTGCTCAACCGCAACACCCCCCTCCAGGTGGATGGCCGCCTCGATGTGCGCGAGACGAACGAAGTCAAGGATCTGATGCAGCCGCGAACCGCAAGAATCGGTGTGCGGGTTTCATTCTGAGGAGCGGCAGCGCACGCGCGGCTGCGGCAGTGTCGAGGCGCCGACTCGGGCGAGGCCGTTCCCTGCGAAACCGCAGATGACGCAGATTTCCGCGCAGATGACGCAGTTTCTTCCAGCATTCAACCGACGAGCAACTGGCTCCTCACTCTCGGGTCGGCGCGAAGCAATCGGCGACATCTGCGAGTCAATCTGTGAAATCTGCGGTTTCCGGGACTTTGCCGTAGCCTTGAATCATGTGGCCTCGCTGTTGACATCTGGTGCGTGATGCGTGTTGATGATCGCATGAGAACTACCCTGGATATCGATTCTGACGTTCTGGCGGCTGCCAAGGCGCTCGCCACAGCTCACAAGGAAACCGTGGGGAAGGTCGTCTCGGAACTGGCGCGACGGGGTCTGCAGCCGGCTGCCGCAGGAATCGATCGCCGTGGCGGATTCCCCTCCCTGCCCAAGCGAACCGGTGTGGTCATCACCCCCGACCTGGTCGATCGGCTGCTCGACGTGGACGTGGATGCATCGATACCTACTCGACGTTAACGTTCTTGTCGCGCTGGCCGACCAGAGCCACGTGCATCATCACTCTGCGTTGGCGTGGTTCGAAGGGAACGGATCGCGTGGTTGGGCGAGCTGCGATGTGACACAGAACGGACTCCTTTGCGTCTTGCTCTCATCACGATACCCTTGGCCCTCCAACCGGCGTGGAACTCTTCTCGCCCTGTTCCGCGAGGTCTTCTCGCATCCCGCGCACAGGTATCTCGCCGACGGCGTGAGTCTTCTGGACCGACGGCGCTTCCGACTGGATGCGCTCGAGGGACACCGCCAGGTCACAGACGTTTACCTTCTGGGCTTTGCCGTGCGCCACGGATGCCGGCTCGCAACTTTCGACCAGAGTGTCAGGGTTGACGCGGTCGTCAGGGGCGCAGCGTCGCTCGAGACGATTCACTGATCGCTCACGCACGGTGGGGGACGCTGGACACGCCCGCCCGGACATGTGAACATAACCAGGGTATGTCGTGCTATCTGTGAACATAAATGCCCTCAGGAGGGAAGAAGTGAGGTACGCGCCAGTCTGTCTGATTACGACGCTTCTCGCGGTCATGCCTGCACAGGCCCAGGACCGCGATTTCTCGAAGGTCGAGGTCAAGGCGATCCCCGTGGCCGGGAGTGTCCACATGCTCACCGGGGCCGGCGGAAACATCGGTGCATCGGCGGGGCCGGACGGCATTCTGATCGTTGACGACCAGTTCGCGCCCCTTGCCGACAGGATCAAGCAGGCGCTGGCCGGCATCAACCCGGGCAAGCTCAAGTTCATCTTGAATACGCACTACCACGGCGATCACACTGGAGCGAACCCTGCCTTCGGCAAGGATGCGACGATCATCGCGCAGCAAAACGTACGCACGCGGCTCATGACACCTCAGACACTCTTTGGCGAAGTCCGACCGGCTCTGCCCGCTGAGGCGTGGCCGGTGATCACGTTCGATCAATCGGTGTCGGTTCATTTCAACGGCGAAGAGGTCCGTGTCGTGCATTTTCCCAGCGGTCACACTGACGGGGATTCCGTTGTCTTCTTCAACGGCTCGAACGTCGTTCACATGGGAGATCTCTTCTTTAACGGCATGTTTCCCTTCATCGACAGCGATCATGGAGGTGACGTGAAAGGGTACATTGCCGATGTCGACGCGATTGCGAAGCAGCTGCCTCCGGGTGCGAAGATCATTCCCGGCCACGGCCCTCTTGCCGGAGCTGCCGAGCTGGCCGCTTTCCAGCGGATGCTCCACGAGACGAGCCGAATCGTCGGGGAGAGGATCAAAGCAGGGAAATCAGTGGACGAGTGCAAGAAGTTGGGGCTACCCGACGAGTGGAAGTCCTGGAGCACCGACTTCATCAGCACCGAAAAGTGGGTCGAGACACTTCACAAGGGGTTGAGTGCGACCGTTCAATAGCTGGCCACGCGACTGGGGAGCGGCCACTACTTGGGGCGATACTGTCTGCGACGCGGGCTTTAGCCTGCGCGCAGGTTGAATGTAGAGCAATGAGCGAGCGCCAGGCGAATCCGGTTGCTCCGGGGGGGCAGCCTACCTCCTTCTCTTCGCGGGCATGTCTCTGCCGCCCTGGTGAAGGATGATCGCGTCGACTGCGCCGGTAGGACCGCGGACGAACGTCAGCTGGGCGTCGATTACTTTGAGGAAAAACTCGGTTGCGGATGATGGGAAGATCTCGACCTTTTCCTGACCGGTGGCCTGCGTCATGAGTTTGTCGCCCTCGTGCGTGATGGTGAGGATGAAGCCCGGGGCGAGCTCGTACTCGCCGGCGTACGCGTCGTAGATCGCCGGGTCGACCGCGACGACCTGGCGCTCGGCGGGCTTCCCGGCCACTCTCGGAGCATGTTCAGGGACCTCGGTGCCGTCCTGATACATGAGCATTCCGGTCACCTTCCCGTTCTCGTCCATGACGAACTTGCCATGGGTGAAGGTGTTCTCGTAGAAGAACTCCGTCTCGGACTGTGGCTTTGCTTCGAGTCGCTCGCCTCCAGTCCTCATCGAGTACATCTTGCCTGATTCCACCGTCACAGTCCGCTGCGTGTCCTTGTCAATCTGGTAAACGCCTGTGTATTTCTCCAAAATCTCCGGGCTGAGGTGGATCGCGACGGGCTCAGGGAAGGGCTTGCCGACGAGCACCGCCGCGATCTTCTTGGCGAGAAAGCCTGGATCGGCCTTCGGGGTGGTCGTGTTACAAAGCACCGCGACGTAGACATGGTCGTCGGGCAGCCGCAGCCCGTACGACGTGAATCCGAATATCCCACCGCCATGCTCGACCGTGCGCCGGCCCTGCAGCTTCGAGAGCGTCCACCCGTACCCGTAGTCTGTCGGCTTGCCGTCCTTGAGCTTGTATGGAGTCCACATCTGCTCGAGCACCGGCTTCTTGAGCAGCCTTTCGGTGTACAGCGCCTCATCCCAGCGTGCAAGATCGTCAACGGTGGAGACCAGCGATCCGGCCGCGTAGGGCTGGGTCATGCTGAGGTAACGGGCGTTCCGTTGCTCGGCCTGGCTCCCGTCGTAGCCTTCGACGCGTCGCGGGATGATCCGTTCGTTTGTGCCGTAGTACGAGCTGTTCATCCCGAGCGGCTTGAAAATGTGGTCGGTGATGAACCTCCCATAATCCTCGCCCGACGCCTTTTCGATAATGGCGCCCAGCAGGATGTATCCCGAGTTGTTGTAAGCGAATCTCTCCCCCGGCGCGAACTGCATCGGCTCCCTCTTGAATCCGTCGATCAACTCCTGGACGGTCATGTCGGCGAGGATCTTGCTGGTCATCCACCCCGGCATGTCCGTGTAGCTCTGGATGCCAGAGGTGTGCGTCAACAGATGTTCGACCGTGATCACGTGTCCTTGCATCGGGTAGTCGGGGAGGTACTTGGTGATCGGATCCTGAATCGAAAGCTTGCCCTCTTCGGCGAGCATCATGATGGCCGTCGCCGTGAACTGTTTTGTGACCGAGCCCAGCCGGAAGACCATGTCCGGTTTCAACGGCACGCCGAGCTCAAGGCTCGCCGACCCGTACGCCTTCCGGAAGATCACCTGACCGTTCTTGACTGCGATGATCGCGGCCCCCGGTCTGTCGGCCGGGAACAGGGTTCTGATTATCGCGTCGATCCGAGCCGCTGTTTCCGGAGGCCTTGCAGCCTGGCTGACCGCCGGGATGAGCAAACTCGCGGTCGCCAACGCACACATCGCCACTCTGGCGCGAGGACTCGAAATTCTCATCTGATCACCTCACCGAAGTTCAGGATGACACACAGGTATATCCAAGACGCACGCCGATCATCGTGAGAATCTAGAACCGACTGGCTCCCGAGTCAACTGGATCCGAACCGGGCTGAGATTCGGAGCACGTCGTGGACCCGGTAGTGATCTACGCTCTCTCTTCGACCCAGAGAATCGATGGCGATCTGCGGGATCGACGGGTCGTCCCCGATCGCAAGGGTTCGCTGCCACGGGCGCCCCGGAGGGGCGCGACGAGAATAGACCACCGATTCATCGGTGGGCTCGATTGGAAGCGGAGAATCTGGAGTCCCGGAGGGACGACTGATGTGTCGCCGATCCGGTGCGGGTGTTCTCAGCCGTCCCTCCGGGACTGGCTGATCCCTCGGACACATTGACCCAGGGCTGGCGCCCGGGGCTGATTTCGCCGCGCCCCTCCGGGGCGCCGGTGGGCGGCCGATTCCAGCGATCTTGGGCGTTCGATTGCGCAGAGTCCTCGTCCGAACGCCTGCCACGGTCCCGTATTCGGGATGGGCGCAAGAGAAACCATGACTTCCCGAGCTCCGAATCTCAGGAACCGGGCCCTGCCTCGCCCGATGGCATCAGCCCGCGGAGTCCCCCTTGCGCGCCGCCTGGTACAGGGCCAGCGGAGCGCCTGAGGGATCACGGATCACGCAGTAACGTCCCTCCTTGCCCATGTCCTTGGGGCCGGCGACGATGCTTCCGCCCAGCTCGAGACAGCTGCGCACACTCTCGTCCAGGTTCTCCACCATGACGTAGATCAGCCATGTGTTCGGGAGACCCGCGTTCGTACCACGCGCATGGCAGACCCCTGCCACGGTCCTCCCCGTTGATGGCTCCACCATGCAGTAGTCGTCGTAATCATCCATGCGCACATTCGAGCTCTTCCATCCCACAACCTTCTTGTAGAAGTCCCGCAGCTCTTCGGCGTGTTCGACGGTGAGGTCGACCCACGCGATCGAGCCGACAGCTTGTGTCGTGCCACTCTCGCTCATTGGCCCTCCTTCTGAAACGGCACTGCCTATCACTTCGAGGCGATTTCCTTTCCGGGCGGGCGGCGTGCCTGGCGTGCGAGCCTGCTGAGCCCCAGGGCATCGGCCCTCTCGGCGACGTCTTTGAGAATCACCGCGACCTTCTCGGCCCGTCCGTCGTCCTCCTCCACCTCGGCTTCGGCCAGCCGCACCTCGATCTCGCGAATGCTCAAGCCCGCACGCGCGGCATCCGCCTGTGCCTGAGCGAGGATCGAACGCGCCTGGCCCGGATTGCCGGCGCTTGCGCGAACCCGTGCCATCGTGATCGCCGCTGCGATGCGCAACTCGAGTGAGGCGCCGCGGCTCAGATACGCGACCGTCCGTTGCGCCGCTGCTTCCGCGCCGGGCATGTCGCCGCGGGCGAGGAGTGAGCGGGCGAGCAGATCGGCCGCGGCAGCTCCTGGATTATCGGGTCGCCATCCGGGTGCGAAGCTCAGCGCCTTCCGCGCAGTCGCCTCGGCCGCCGCCGCGTCACCCTGGTCAAGATCGAGCTCTCCGAGACTCAGGCGAGGCATGACGGCGCCGCGCTCGTCGCCGATTGCCTTGAGGATTGCGATGGCCTCCTCGCCACAGCCTCGTGCCGGCACCGGCTCTCCCAACTCACGGAGAACCATCCCCAGCTCATAAAGCGCTGCAGCCGTGATCGGGCGATTGCCTCGCGCGCGTGCGATCTCCAGGGCCTTCTCAACCGACGTGCGTGCCGACCCCACCTCGCCACGCAGTCGGTCGCACTCGCCCTGACGGAGCAGTGTTTCGGCTAGAACCCCGTCATCATCGCGGTCCCGTGCGGCCCGTGATGCTTCGTCGCAGATCCGGCACGCCGTGGCGATCTCGCCGTCCTGCATCAACATGAAGGCATAGTTTCCGAGAGTCCGGCTTTCGCCCCGCTTGTCCTTCATCTTTCGGCAGACCGTGGCAGCTTCCTCGGTCCGCTGCTTCGAGCCGTCCCGGTCGCCGCGCAGCCACGCGACCACGGCAAGGTTGTTCAGGATCGCCGCGGCCGCCTCGTCGTTGCCCGCCTCCTGCGCGATCAGCAGCGCCTCCTCGAATGATTCCTCGGACCCACCGAGATCGTCCTGCAACCGCAAGGCAATCGCCTTTCGGCTCAACGCCCACGCCTCCCCACGCCGGTCTCCGAGCTTCCGGAACGCCTGCCTTGCCTCGGCATACAGCCGCTCCGCCTCCGCAAACCCACCAGCTTCCTGCCTGGCCGCGGCGATCGCGATGAGCGCGCTCACCTCGCCCGGCCGATTTCCGACCTCCGCGCAGATCTTCCTTGCATGCTCAAAACAGACGATCGCCTCAGTCGGACGATTGAGGTTGCTCAGAGCATCTCCTTGCAGCATGAGTGCTTCTGCGAGGGACCCGCCAGCGCCCGCGGCGCTCGCCGCCTCGACTGCGCGCGTGGCCGCCGAGTGCTGTCGCTGTGTATCCCCCAGGGCTGCGGCGGCCGAGGACTCGGTCATTGCGATCCTCGGATCGTCGCGCAGAGGACGCGGCAGAAGCCGCAGATCCGCGATGGTCTTCAGCGCGTCGAGCTCGTGGGCCCCCCGAATCTGCGCGATGGCCAGCCGCAGGCCGTCTTCGAGGCTGTCGGGGAACTCGCGCCAGAGTGTCCCATAGGCCTCGATCGCCTTGGTCCAGTCCCGAGCGCGCTCGCGATACCGGCCTTCGATCGATAGTCTCAACTCCGGCGGGAGCGGCCCGGAGAAGTCGTACGCTTTCTTAGCCTCGTCAGCGGCGTGCCCGGCATAGCCGAGTGCCAGCCATGTGTCGGAGAGTGCGAGGTGGGTGAGCGGATAGGCCGGTTCTGCGTCGACGGCCTTCTGCAGCGTGTTGCGCGCGGCGAGGGCATCGAAGCCGCGGAGCTGATCCAAGCCCTCGGCGTAGGTGCGCACGGTGTCGATGCTGCCTGGACGGGTGGAGCTCAATGCTTTCGATCCCTCGGGTGAGAGCGATGCAATTCCGAGCGCGTCGCGGAGATCTGTCCCCGCGCTCGCGACGAGACTGAGCAGCTGCGACATGTTTCCCGTGCGAGTGATGACGCGCGTCGTCTCACCCTTGGCTGTGTCCTGCAGGCAGAGGTCCATGCGGAAAGACTCTCCGCTGGCGAAATACGATCCGATGACGACATGCTGGGCTCCGCAGGCGTCGCGGACGCGGCTGAGCGTTTCCGCAGAAAAGCTGTCTGCCGCAGGGAGTCGCAGGTCCGTCTTCAATCGTGATACCGATTCGCCGGGGAGGCATCGGGCCTGCGAGGATGAGGCGAGCTCGGCGGTGAGCATCTCGCTGAGGGCCGTCGAGATCCAGGCCGTGTCGGCACTCTCAGCAAGGTTCTTGAATCCGAGCAGTGCCACGATGGGGCGACCCGCTCTGTTACCGGCGGGCTCAGGCTGCCCGGCTCCGCCCGCGTCTCGTCGCTCAGCGCAGTCACGAATCAGGAAAGCGCCGGCGGCACCGAGTGCGACCAGGATGAGTGCCAGGAAGCCACGCCGTCGGCGGGTCGACGGTTCAATCCCGGCGAAGACCGGCGCGGACTCAGGCGATTCCCCGGACGAGAGGTCCGCGACGAGATCCAACGGTGATCGATACCTGGCACCGGGATCCTGGCGCAGGCATCTGAGGATGGCCTCTTCCCATTCCACGCTCAGATCCGGCGCGATCAAACGCGGCGACGGCGGCTGTTCAACCACGCTCCTGATCGCCGTGGCGATCGGACTCGTGCCGCTGAACGGGACCGACCCTGTCACCATTTCGTACATCACGACGCCGAGTGAGTAGATATCCGACGCAGGCGTCAGCTCGGCGCCCGTCAACTGCTCGGGGGACATGTACTCGAGCGTGCCGGCGATGGCCCCGCCCGATGAAGAGCTCTGCAGCCGATTGTCCAGCAGCTTCGCAAGTCCGAAGTCGGTGACGGCGGCGCGGTCACCGACGAGGATGACGTTCGAGCTTTTCAGATCGCGGTGCAGGATACCCTGCGCGTGAGCCGCGGCGAGTCCCCCGGCGATCTGGCGAATGATCGGCAGAGCTGCGTCCGGAGCGAACGGGCCTTCCCTCCGGATTCTTTCCATAAGGGTCTCGCCCTCGAGCAGCTCCATCGTGAGGAAATAGACCTCCCGCGCGCGGTCATCGCCCGACAGACGATGACAGCCCATGTCGTAGACTCGGCAGACGTTGGGGTGCGTCACCTCGAGGGCAAGCTGGACCTCGCGGCGAAAGCGTTCGACCGACGACTCTCTCATCGACGCCTGGAGGAGCACCTTCAGCGCGACCCGACGTCGCAGCAGTGCATCGTCGGCCTCGTACACTTCGCCCATTCCGCCGCGTCCGATGAAACGCACAATCGTGTACCGCCCGGCCAGAACAGTTCCTTCGCGCAGAGCGGGTTCCTCGGGCGGGAGACCGCCGCCGGTCAGGCCCAGGGTGGAGCCCGAATCAGTCATGGGTTTGCAGCGGCTCGCCGCGGTGCGGTTCGCCGCGGTAGAGGAGAGGGTCGTTTCATGAAACAGATCCTAGCACGGGCTGAGGTCGCCGCGCCGCCCGGTCCCAGTGATCCGGGCTCCCCACCTTTGAACTTTGAACTTTGAAATTTGAACTAATTGGCCGTCGCTTTGGCACCGATGATCAGGTTGACGTCGGTGTCGGGTATGTCCTTGTCGACGGTGATGACGGAGATGTCGAGGGATTCTTTGAGACCGCTCGCATTGCCGACTGTGAAGGCGAAGCTCTTTGACGTAATCGTTCCCGAGGCCTGGAGAGTGTAACTAAGCGTGTCGGTCTTCAGCAGCACGCCGGTGGGGTCATAGTGCTTGATGATGACTCGCAGCTTGGTAGGCAGGGCCGCTCCTCTGCTGTCGTCCTTGATCTGGCCTTTCATGTAGAAGGTGCCCCCGAGGGTGTACACGGGTCCCTTTGGCGAGTCGAGCCTGATGTGAAAGAACGACTGTCCCTTCTTTGCAGCCAGGAGGTAGCCGGCGTAGGTGAGCTGGACCTGCTTGATTGAAGAGCTCGTCACAAGCTCGCGCTCCGGCGCCCGGCTCGGGAAGGCAGCATATGGCGGCTGGAAGGCGGTGGTGAGGTTGAGAGTGCCCGCGGGAAGCGAGCGATCCAGTGGCGCGACGGTGACTTCCACGATCTCGCCTGGTGCGATCTGGACGAACGAGCTGGGGCTGAAGTTGAAGGACTGAGCGGGGATCGTACCGTCGGCGAGCACGTTTGAGTCGAAGTTGAAAGTGCGAAGGACCTTCCCGCTCTTATCCTTATGGAGGAACTGGAAGCGGAGTTTTGCGGGCAGCGTGGTTCCTGCGGTCTTCGGGGTGAGCTTGCCGGCGAAGCGGAAGGTCCCTTTCACCAGCACGAGCCACCCTTCCGTCAGCAGGACTTTGCCGTCGAGAACGGCTGCTGTTTTCCCCTTGGCTGTGGCGGGGACATCGCCGTTGAAAATGTACTCGACCTTATGCGTTGCGCTCGGCCTGAGAAGAGCTTTCAGCACGAGCAACGGGTATCGCCAGTGCGCGGAGGAGGCCGACGCGCCCAGTGCGATCAACAGAAAGGCGGCGACCGCGACGAGCGTCCTCGTTCTCAACTTGCTTGACGGCATGGTGTCCTCCCGTGTGGAGACTTCAGTCATTCGACTTGGGGGTTTGGACTTTGGTGGGGAGCCGACATCCATCCCTCATTCCACTCTGAATTTCTCGAAACAGATCTCGGTGCGGCCATTCGTTTTTCTCTCAGCCCAGACAACGAGGACGTCACGGCCGTAAACGCCGACGTCCATCCATTGTAACTGGTCAACGATGGGACCGAATGCCTGCTTCGGCATTCCAAAGATGCTGTCGGGCGAGACCGATCGATACGCAAACGTATGCTCCTCGTTGTGGTAGAGGGCGTACGCCTGCTGAGCCTCTGACAGGGGATCACGAATCGAGAAGAAGCGCTGGTCCACGAGAGTGGACGGCGGGGCGAGGGGGCCGAGCTTCTTGAATGATTCCGCCGCGAGGTCGCCCCGAAAGGCTCGGACATTGAAATCCATGTTGCTCGCAGACAGGATCGCGTAGGAGCCCGCCGGACTCGCATCGTCGATGCGGATGACTTCGCCGAAGGCGCGGTCCGCCGGTTTCTGGCTGCGCGGGTGGATCGTACCGGTGATGACGAAGCGCTCGACCTTCGAAGCGGCCGGATCGATCATCAAAACTCCCCCACGACCCGTAACCCCACTTTCGTCGAAGTCCATCTTGACGCCGCCCGCATATATCTTCCCGTCGGCCAGGAACCCCGAGAGAGCTGCCCCGATCATTTCCCATGAAGTCATCTTCACATTCCGCGAGATCGCCAGATCGACGTCTCCATCTCTGGTGACACCACACTGCGCCCCCCACATCCCCGCCACCCAATGTTTTCCGTCTCTCCCGCCTTCGTTGCTGCCCAGGTACGTGACGAAGACATCATCGTGGACAGGCCCGCCCAGCGTGCGTGGCGGGGCCGGCATCGCGACGGCAAACGGCATCGCGGCCAGGGCGACTCCTGCCGCATTGAGCTTGATGATCCGGCCGAGGTGGCCGCTCGAGCGGACAACAGAAGAGGGCGGTGTGTATGTGCGCACCAGGACGTCCGAGCTCCTGAACGGCCTGTCGTCGACAGGATCCAGAGTGAGAAAGCAACCGAGGTCCCGGTACGCGGTATCCCACACAACCAGATAGGTCCCCGTCTGCGCGAGATACACGACCAGGGGACGCTGATGAGACCCGGAATCGGGTGAGATGAGAAACGGTGCGGAGCACGCGTAGGTGCCATCTCCCCGCCGCCGGAGATCGGCCGCGTAAACTCGCCCGAACTCGTTGTCGCCCCGATCTCCCTGACTCCATGTCACGAGCGCATCGCCGCTCACCGGATTCACGGCAATCCGGACCTTCTCATTGATTTTGCCGATGCCGCCTGATACCTTCAGTGAATTCCCGATTGCCGCCTCGGTCCCGCCGAGAAACAACACCGCTCCAATAGCGAGGAGAGATCCTGACAACTTCGCCATACCATCCTCCTTGATGCGCTTACCCCCGAAACTGCCCGTCTTCTGAACTTATCACCGCGGATTCAGGCAATCAAGCGGAAGGAAGAATGACCGGAACCTCGGCCGGGAAGGCACACGGGCATGGACGTGACGTCACCCGCGGCCCGTCACTCCGGGTCAGATCTCGCCGCGGCGAATCCGCTCGACCTTCGCGTCGCAATCGTCGTTGAACCGAGCTCGATCCCGCCGGAATTCCTCCTCCAGTTTCGCACGCTCCTCGGGGTTGGCCGTGCGAGCTAGCTGAGAACGGTGCAGAACTTCCGTCTCCGCGACCTTCGCCCGGTAGTAGCTCCTCGTATCGGCGATTGCCGCCCGCTGCTCTTCGGTCAGAGGGCGGAGCTCGACGCCGTCTTCGGCGTCCTTCCGCCGCAGCCGCTCCATGGCGATCTCCAAGGCACTCTTCGGTGCTTCGTCGCGCACGCCTGGAATGCTACCACAAGATCAACGCAAAGGAATTCCCGGGGGAAGGATATGAGACAGGTAGGCGCGCCACAGGAGCTGAATGGAGCGTGCCAGATGGCAGTCATGGAGGTGTCAAATGAAACCCAAGACCGTTCCGCTCGTCGCGGTTCTCCTCGCGCTCATGCTCGCTCCCGAAGCGTCCTCGCTCAGACTCGGTCGTCACCAGAGGCCGTCAGGTCAGCCCAAATACAACATCATTCTCATCCTCACTGACGATCAGCGATGGGATACGGTCGACATGACGCTCGATGGTCAGGACGTCATGCCTGCGCTGCGCGAAGAGCTCCTCGAAAAGGGCGTCGACTTCACGAACGCTTTTGTCTCGACCCCACTGTGCTGTCCGGACCGAGCCAGCCTGCTCTCCGGCGGCTACTACGCTCACAACACCGGCGTCCTCACCAATGAGGGGCCGAATGGTGGATTCGAGAAGTTCCAGGATGATGACGCACTCTCGGTCCGGTTGCGGCAGGCCGGTTACAGGACAGGACTGGTCGGGAAGTACATGAACAGGTATGCACTCTCGCATGCCTACGTCCCGCCCGGCTGGTCCTACTTCGCAGGAATTGGGGGAATGCGTAGCTGGTTCGACTACAATGTCGTCGTCGGCAAGGGATCAGTCGACGGACCGGGGCGTGGAACGGTGGAGCCGTCGGAGGAGTATCTGACCGACCACCTGAGGGAACGGGCGGTGGATTTCATCGAGACTTCCGGAACGGCCCCGTTCTTCCTCTATTTTAGTCCGGTGGCGCCACACGAGCCTGCCACGCCTGCGCCTGGCGATGAAACCCTCTTTCCGGAGTTCTCATATGAAGGACGGGGGTCGGGCGAAGAGGATCTCTCCGACAAGCCGGCCTGGGCGAGCTACCTCGCCTCCGGATACGACCCTGCGCAGAACGCCGCATTTGTTCGCGAGCAGCTCAGGTCGCTCCGCGCCATCGACCGAGCCATCGTGTCATTGGTTGACGCCGTGCGCCAGAGAGGCGCACTCGATCGGACCGTTTTCATCTACACATCGGACAACGGATATCTCTGGGGTGAACACAGGCTCAGCGGCAAGGCATTTGCCTACGAGGAGTCCATCCGTGTGCCCCTGATCGTGCGGATGCCGGGCCTGCTGCCTCGTCAGGAGAGTAAGGCCGTCGTGACCAACGTGGATATCGGAGCGACGATAAACGATCTGGCCGGGCTGAACAGAGTCTCCGACGGGACCAGCCTGCTGCCTCTGCTCGCGGATTCATCCACCGCATGGCGCACCGAGTTCCTCATCCAGAACCACGGCGGGTTGAGGTGGTCGGGAGTCCGCGCTGAGGTGGGTGGGCGGACCTGGAAATACATCGAGCATGCCACGGGAGAGAGGGAGCTCTACGATCTAAGTACGGATCCATTCGAGATGACGAGCCGGCACCGGGACCCAAGCCAGATCGTGAGAGACGCAATGAAAGCACTCAAGCTGAAATTGGCCGGGATGCGCGGTTTGAACATCATCAGCCGTTCGGCGCCAGGAGGGCAGGCCGGGACCGCTTACGCATTCCCGATCGCGACATGGGGCGGGCGCGCGCCGTTCAGCTGGTCCGTCACTGCCGGCGTTCTTCCGATCGGACTCACCCTCGATCCCGCAACCGGGCTGATCAGCGGGACGCCCGAGGGCCCTGCTACCGAAAGGGTGCGCATCCGGGTCGAGGATTCGTCCGTGTCGCCCCATTCGGGCCACCCACAGGCCTTCGAGCAGGACTATGTCGTTGCTATTCGACAGAGTGGGCAAGAACCGTCCTCACATTCTCCCGACGCAATCGTAGACATGAGCGGGGATCAGCTATGAGGACCACATCGCACTCCAGGTCGTGGTCCGGACAACAATCGCCGCGTTTGCTACCAACGGCTGCCGTCAGCGCATCAGGCTTCCAAGGGCCGCTCTGACTTCCGGCTGGCTCTCGTTGAGCTCCAACGACCTTCCAAAGAGCTCCACGGCACGCTCCCCCTCTCCGATCTCGAGGTAGGTGCCGGCGCAGAAGTTCAACGCCGTGACGCTCTGGGGGTGCGTGTCCAGAATTGTTTCCAGTCCCTCGAGCGCCTCCTGCCGGCGCCCCGACCGGAGCAGCGCAAGGGTTCGCACTTCAAGCGCCTCGAGGTGCGATTCGTTCATCGCGAGCACGGGATCGAGCACCCGAACCGCTTCGTCATACTGACTGAGTCGGAGCCTCGCTCTGGCCAGGTCGATTCGCACATCGAGATCGTCGGAATCCATATCGACCGAGCGCTGGAGCTCCGCCACCCCGGTTTCGACGCATCCGGCTGAGAGGTATTCGACACCCAGTGTGGCGTGGCGCTCGGCCTCACCCATCGCAGCAGCTTCGAAGCGGAACGCGCCGCCGGTGTCAGGCGGCTCCGTGACGTCCCGAGCAGATTCACCCTCACCGGGCATTGAGCGGTCAATCGGACAGACTACGTTCACATCCCTTTCGACTCGCCCGCTGCGGCCTGATGCGTAGTCGACGGCAATGACATTGAGCTGGTACCCACCGGGTATCACGGGAATGCGCGACGCGTATCGCAGCGAGTAAGCGCGCGATTTGCTGAGCTGCTCCTCGGTGAGCGCGATCGGCAGCGTCTCGTTTCGTTCCGACAAAATCTGATGCTTTCCATCAAGCAGCCTGATGATCAGATCGATCCGCGCAGCGTATTGTCTCTTGCTCTTCTCGAAGGTGATCCCTTCGGGTCGGAGATCCACGGTGGTATCCAGATTGGCCGTGTCGTTGGTATCCGGGACAACGGCGTAGGTCACTTCGAGCGGGAGTGTGGCCTCTCCTTGCAGCGCGACCTGCGTTCTCACCTTCGTCTTGATATCGTCGCGGAACAGCTCGCTTCCGCCGTAGAGGAGCTTCTGGGCGGCGACTTCCGATCCGAGCTGGGGGAAGAGGCCGTGCCACATGCCAGGCGATCCGTCCACGTTTTCGAAATCTACCGGGGGCATGCGCGAGCTCCTCTGGTCGGCTCTCGGGCCCCACCCTATACCGACTCGATCGGACGGATCGGTGAAGGGAGAGAAAAGCACATATTGGCCAAACCCCCACCGTCTGATGAAGACGAGGTTCAAGTATGTCGGGAGCCCCTTCACGCACAGGCCCCAGTACTGCCACGAGACTTGAGGGTAGCGAGAGCCGATCACCGGGTTCGCGCTCATCCGGGTGGGCCGCCCGAGCAGGATCCACACGCGACCCTGGTCGCTGTCGACGCCAAAGTGATCTCGCGCGTAGGCCAACCTGGCATAGTACTCTTCTTTGGATTCGTTGGCGGGAGTGAGAGGGTTTGGATCGAGTCTGTTCCAGAATTCGCGAATGAATAGGTCCCGCTGCTCGTCGGTTTTGAGACTGGAGAAGCGTAGGCGTTCCTCCTTGGTAATGATGTACTTCACTTCATCGTCGATCCATCCGCGGTAGCGCGCAGGCAGATCCACGGCTGCGACAAGCTTGGCGCACAAGAACAGACTCATGACGGGGAGAACGATAACAGTCTTCATGATGACTCCATCCGCTTCGAAAGAGGCTCGATCGTTCCACAGGCTACGGACTCCAGCGTGCCTATCTCTATCAGCGCAAAGCGTGATCGTGCCGGGTGGCACTCGCGATGCGGTCACAGCCCGACTTTGATGAGGCGGCCTGCGCACATCGTTGAATCCGATCGCGGCCTGGAATAGGATCGTCGCGCAATCGAAGAGGAGGATGCGATGCACAGACGATCCATAGTGACACTGTTCGATGCCGGCGTCCTGAGCCTCGTGCTCGTGGGCGTGGCGTCGGCCGATGGCGGGTGGCAGACGGTCCGTGCCGAGGTTCGTGACTCTCCGCGGCCGGCCTACCCGGTCGTGGAAAACGCCTGTGCCGCCCCCATCCCTCAGGTCACTGACGGAGAGGTCGTGCACATCAACCATCCGAAGGAGCCGCTGCCGCGCAAGGCGGAGCTCCCGGTCGATCCGCGCGGGCAGATGGACGGAGGCGGGCTTGATGGAACCACCCCATCGACGGCGTTCCCATCAAAGATGCCCGCTCCGAAATCGACCTACGCGGGGATTTCCTTCACACGCTTTTTTCCCCCCGATCCGAATATGGCATGCGGACCCCAGCACGTCGTGCTTGTGGTCAATACAAGCTGGGCGGCCTATCGGAAGTCGGACGGGGGCCTGGCAATACCGTCGGTCCAGGGGCTCAACGCGTTTTTCAGCTCTGTGATTGCCGGCGGTGAAAGCTGCTTCGACCCGAAGGTGATCTACGATTCGCAGGCAGGCCGCTGGGTCCTCGTCTCCATGGCGGTGAGCGATGACTATTCGCTCTCCTCGTGGCTGCTCGCTGTCTCGAAGACATCCGACCCCTCAGGCGACTGGTACAAGTACCGTCTCGACGGGAGGCTCGACGGTTCGACCTCGACCGGTAACTGGGCCGACTTCCCAGGGGTTGGAGTGGATGGCGCCGCGATCTACTTGACCGCGAACATGTTCACCTTCGATGGAACAAAAAACGTATTTCAATACTCCAAGATCCGCCTGCTGAGAAAGAGCTCCCTCTACGCCGGGGCGCCGGCCACATGGAAGGACATCACCAGGATCAAAGACACCGATGGATTTGCGTTCACTGTTCAGCCGGCTCAAAACTATGACAACACTACAGGCAACTACCTGATCAGCGCGAACTACGGCACCGAAGCCAACGAGTATGTATCGGACAAGCTGACGCTCTGGAAGATCACCAACCCGACCGGCACTCCGAAGATCACGAAGAAGTCGCTGATCGTGAGATCGTTTACCTACGCCCCCGATGCCGTGCAGAAGGGGGGCGGGGATAACTACAGGGTCGCAACGAACGATCACAGGTTGTTGAATGCCGTAAGCCGCAACGGCAAGCTCTACACCGTCCACACGATCGGCAAGAATTGGGGCAGCGGCACGGTGGCGGCGATCCGCTGGTATGAGATCACGGCGGCGAGCGGGGCGGTATCCCAGACCAACGATTTCGGGAAGGACAAGTTCTACTACTTCTTCCCGGCCGCGATGCCTGACGCCCAGGGCAATCTCTACCTGGCCTTCAACCGGTCCAGCTCAACCGAGTACGCCGGCATCCGCTATACGGGCCGCAAGCCGACTGCACCCGCCAATCAACTCGACGCCTCCGTCGGCCTCCTCATCAGCGGCAAAAACACTTACGCACCGTGGACCAACCGCTGGGGAGACTACAACGGCATCGCCTGGGATCCGGCAGATCCGGGCTCGGTTTGGATCTTCAGCGAGTACGCCTCGTCGTTGAGCAGTTGGGGCACACAGTTCGGGCATATCGGATATTGATGCATGAGGGGAGCGAGGGCTGAAGCTGGAATATTCGCAGCTTTCGCATGCCACCGTCGCAAGGTTCCAGAACCGGACGGCGAATCTAATTTTTTTTCTTGTGACTATTTCTTTTCGTCGCGACTTATGGTATCTTGTGGGGTCTTGTCGCCACAGAGTTTGCGGGCAATGATGCCCATACCTCTTTAGCGGCGCCCAGCCTTAAGGAGGCTTTATGGGTAAGAAACTTTACGTAGGTAACCTTCCGTTCACTGTCACCGATCGATTCCTGCAGGACACGTTCTCACAGTGTGGAACAGTCGAGTCCGCGAGGATTATCACAGACCGCGACACGGGCCGGAGCAAGGGCTTTGGCTTCGTCGAGATGGCGAGTGAAGAAGAGGCGGCGGCGGCGATCAAGAAGTTCAACGGGATGAACCAGGATGGCCGTCCGATGACCGTCAACGAGGCGAAGCCGATGGCTCCTCGCGAGGGCGGCTTCGGTGGCGGCGGCAAGGGTGGCCGTGGTGGGTTCGGCGGAGGCCGGAACCGGTACTGATCGGCGCTTCTGAGCTCGTCTCGTTTACCGCTTTCGCGCATTGCTCGCCGCGGGCGGAAAGGTGTCCGCGTACGCCCGCGGTGTGTCGATGCTCCCGCTATGACCCGATACGAGAACAGTATTCATGGCGGGTCTTCTGTTAAGATTAGGGAACTAAATGTCTGAATTCAAGGATATGAATCTGCCTGCTCCGATTGAAACGGCGCTCACGGCGATGCGCTTCAGCACGCCGACGCCGATCCAGGAGCAGGCCATCCCCGTGGCGCTATCCGGCCGCGACCTGATTGGTTGCGCCCAGACGGGGACCGGGAAGACAGCGGCATTCTGCATTCCGCTGATAACCCGGCTACTGAGTGTGCCTCAGAAAACGGCTCTGATTCTCGCGCCGACTCGCGAGCTGGCCGTGCAGATCACCGATGTCATCGCGCAGCTCACCGTTGCCGTGCCTGCCATCAGATCAACACTTCTCATCGGCGGAGCCGCCATGGAGCCACAGATCCGGTCGCTCGCCAGAAAGCCCCGGATCGTGGTCGCCACTCCGGGCAGGCTCCTTGACCATCTCCAGCGCAGGACTGTCTCGCTGGCCGCCACGGAGATCCTGGTCCTCGACGAAGCGGACCGGATGCTCGACATGGGCTTCGCCCCGCAACTCGACGCCATCCGACGTTTCCTGCCGCATACAAGGCAGACCCTCCTTTTTTCGGCGACGATCCCCGATGACATCCTGAAGCTGGCTTCACGATACCTGAAGGATCCCGTCCGGGTGAACGTCGGAGCCATTGCACAGCCGGTGCAGGAGGTGAGGCAAAGCGTGGTCCAGACGACGGGCGCGGCCAAGAATGATGTGCTGCTGGACGAATTGAAAGCCCGGCGCGGCTCGGTGCTCATCTTCGCACGGACCAAGCGCCGGACCGATCGCCTCGCCAAGCGGCTCGCGCAAGGCGGTCACTCCGTGACCCACATCCACGGCGACCGGAGCCAGAGTCAGCGCGACAGGGCGATCAAGGGATTTCGATCAGGGGCCTACCGCATATTGGTGGCCACCGACATCGCAGCCCGGGGTCTGGATGTTCCTCACATCGCTCATGTCATCAACTATGACATGCCCCAGGCGCCGGAGGACTACGTTCATCGCATTGGGAGGACAGCCCGTGCGGGAGCCTTAGGGGAATCCCTCTGTCTCGTGGTCCCCGAGGATCAGAGCCAGTGGCGCAGGATTTCCCACCTAATTGTTCAAGGAGGTCTCCATGGCCAAGCCAGGAAGAGCGACTCAGGGAAAGCGCATTCGTGAGAGAGCCAAGCTGGAGAAACGTCAACACAAGCTGGAGAGACGAGCCGAGCGGAAGGCCGAGAAGGAAAACAAGCCCCGTGCCGAAGGGGGAGTGGACCCGGATCTCGCTGGAATAGTGCCCGGCCCCCAGCCACTACCGGACATCGATTGAGTGCGATCGAAGGCGGCGGAGACGCGGCCAAGCAGGTCGCGCCTCTGCCATCCCTGCGATGATGCCTGACGATGAGAGCCCGGAGTAGGGAACCACTCTACCTCCTCGGCATCTGCCTTTTGCTCCTGGTCGCTTCGGGAATACATCCGTATGACCGGTTCACGTGGATCCTCGAGGTTGCGCCGATTCTGATCGGTGTTCCGATCCTGCTCGCCACGTATTCGCGATTCAGACTGACCGATCTTCTCTACCGGTTGCTCCTGGTGCACGCCGCAATCCTGATGCTCGGCGGGCACTACACCTACGCGCGCGTGCCGCTTGGGTTTTGGGCCCAGGAGCTGTTCGGGTTCGCACGCAATCACTACGATCGCATCGGCCATCTCGCGCAGGGATTCATCCCGGCGATCCTCGCCCGCGAGGTGCTCTTGCGCCGGTCGCTGCTGCGGCAGGGCGCATGGCTCTTCTTTCTGGCGACCTCTGTGTGTCTCGCCTTCAGCGCATTTTACGAGCTCATCGAATGGTGGACGGCGGCCGCAACTGGGGAAGGAGCCACCGCATTCCTCGGAACGCAAGGCGATCCATGGGATACGCAATGGGACATGTTCCTCGCATTGATCGGGTCGATCGCCGCACAACTGACGCTAGCTCGCTGGCACGATCGACAGCTCTCGCGCCTTGCCTAGCCGGCGCCCTTCGCGCATGTGGCCAGCCTGAGTCAGCAGCGGCTCAGCCGCGGGTGCGTTCTTTCTTGACCCTGCCCGGGGGTGTGGGAAGTGCGAGAGCTGGGGATTCCACAAGAGCTTGAGGTTCTTGCTCTGGGCAGTTTTTGACCGCCAGTTTCTCGGGGAGCTCCGCTACCGAATAGCCTGCGGACTACCGAGCCCCGATGAAGACATGTGCTGATCCTTGGCGTGCTCAACCGCGAACACGTGCGAGTACAGGTTGGCGATCCATTGCCTTCCTTCCTGGGTCACGCGGAGATACCGGAGGGCGTCACCGACATAAGGCTGCACCACATTCCAGTAGAATCTCGGATACGCGTCAGTCAGGTCCGCCGGGCTGTTGTAGCCGTACTCGCGAGCCGCACCGATTTCCTCGAACTCCCGATAGAGCGCGGGGTGCTTTCGGAGGTACTGTGGGTCGGCGAGTTGACCGATGAGATCGGCCGCGCGCACAAGACCTGGGTAATCGCCGGTCTTCTTTCTGTCTCCTTCGTACGGCACCGGAAATCGCGTGAACTCGATGTTGGCAGCGAGGAGGTCTGCGTCGATGACAGAATGGCCCTCAAACCTTTCCCTGACGAAGAGTTTTCCTCGATCGACGTGGTAAGGTGCCAGGGAGGCATCGGTGGCACCCTGAGGGAGCTTGATTCTCCGCTTCCCTACACCAGTCGTGTAGTGGCCGTCCCCGTCGTCCCGGCAGACACCCCCGACATACCCTATGTCGTGACAGATCAGCGACAGCAAGACATGCAGCCAGTCACGTGGAGTCACGCGACCTTCTTTGAAGTGTTTCCCACCCAGGATCTCCTTTCCGACGGCGGTGACCAGGATTGTGTGCTCAATGTTGTGGTACAACGCATTAGTGTTCGCGATTTGTTCGAGCGCCATGCGGCCGGCCCAGCGCACGATCTTGGGAAACTCGGGCTCGAGGAGCCCGTATGCACGGTGGTACGATGCGTAGATTTCGTCGACGAAAGCGTCGATCACAACCTGTGTCAGGTTGATCACACTCGACCTCCTGGTTGGAATTTATGGAGCGATCGGCGCCCAAAGTGGGGGATCGCAACTGCCGCATGACTCCGCTACGATGGCAGAACCGAATCGCTACTTCTGGCATGGGCTCCCTGCCTGTCACAAAGACTATCGCGACGCGAGACATCACTTCACCTGGAAGGGGACGCGGATTGGCTCCCGATCTCAGCCCGGAACTGGCCGCCCAGAACAGGCTTGCTGCTTTCGCCGCGTACTGACACGTCCTTGTATTCATGCTGAGACCTACTCGCAACTACTCCTCCCTGTGAAACGCAGCAGGAGCGGAAATTCTTCAGAGCGAAGGAGGTTCTGGAGCATCGCGCACCGGCCCACACTTCGCGGTCAGTTCTTGGTGCACGGGACCCTCCTCCCGTGCCTCCACCCGCTCGCGAATCAGTCCCTGACTCCGACAGATCCCGGACGTGAACCTACTGGGGCTGGGGGAGGAGGGCGAGGAGGAACCGAAACGCCGCACGGCCGGCCACGGCCTCGCTGGCAGACGGCATGCTGAGATCGAGGTCGACTTCCTCATGCAAATCTATCCGATCCGGATGGATGACTCCGTACTGAGACCAGCCCTCATTCCAGGTCTTCACCACCTGAGAGATCGGGCAGTTCCGCAGGTCGAGTCTCAGTCGGCCAGCGAGATGGTGGATCATGCAGGTTCCCGGGATTGCGATGCCTCCGCTGCGCAGGATCTCACGCTGCTCGCGGTCGAAGAAATTCTCGGGAGCGTAGCGTTCCGGCAACCCCGAAGCAGGGCCCGGGTCGGCGGGGTATGACAGCGCAGCGAGTGCGGCATACAGCTCCTTGCGACTGCCCATCACGTAAGTTCCCTCCGCAAATTCCGTGAACTGCTGGAGGAGGCGGTCATAGCGGCGCTGATAGTTTGCGCTGACTAGCGCCATCTCCACGTTCTGCGTTTTGGTGAACAATCCCTTTGAGGCCGCGACTTCGAAGGCCGGGTGGAGAGGTACTTTCAACTCAGACCTATCGAGTGGGTCAAATGTGAGAAGTACGAGCAACCCGGCTTCACCCGTAGGTACCCTTCGTGCGATGGCGTTCGCCTCAACTCTCATCTCGAAGCGCCCGGCAGGCGAGCCCAGCACATGTGTGAAAGACTCGGCTGCGCTGCGCAAAGGTTCGCTTCCAGGAACTACCAACCAGTAGGCAAGCCTCTCCTTCAGATCCCTGCCGACGACGACACGACAGGGGAGAGGCCGAGTGGCGGCGATATCGCAGAACTGTGGTGGGAGCGCCTCTTTCAGCTCGATCTGCAAGATGCCATCATCACGGCCTCGCCCCTTGGACGTGATATCCCCGGCGCCCATACTGCCGAGAAAGTCCTCGTAGCGCCCCTGGGTTGCAACCATGGAGGGCTGAGGCAAGCCCAACAGCGCACTCAACAAGAGAACGCGTTTCATCAGGTTGCTCAGGCTCCAAGAGGGATTGCTATCAACTTTTTCGCCGGGGCCAGCCGGGAACCGCGACCACGGCTCCGGTCCCAACGCCCAACTGCTCGCAGTCTACAGGTGCCTGCCCGGCCGTGTCCAATCACTATCTCGCGCGCCCCCTTCGACGGCACAGAAGGTTGTGACAGGCGGGTCCCCTGACAAGGTTGGTACCACTGAATACACCGGATGCCTTTGCTTCCGTCCGAAGAGAATGCGCCACACGGCGCTCCCCACCACGCAGACAGGCTTTCGTGCACGGCAATTCAGTCAAGAAAGACGATCTGGCGCAGATGATCCTGTGATGTCATCAGGCGCAGCAGATTGGAATCTCTCGGCTTCTCCTGAACCGGAGCGATGTACAGAGTCGCGGCCAGGGTGAGCTCCTCGTAGGCCGTCTCCAGCTCGGACAGTACGATCGGGACCATCATTGTTTCGATACACGGATCGGGCGCAGCACGGCAGATCATGAGCTCATGTGAGCTGGGGTAGAACTGTAGAAGATGCCTCTTGAAGAGTTCGAATCGCCGCGGCCGATTTTTCCCTCTGAAGGCCAGGAAGCTCTCGACGGATCCGATCTGAAGAATCAGGCAAGGGACATCCTGTTGAAGGGGTCGGTGTCGAAGCAGAAGATCGTTGGCCTCGTAGATCTGGAGGCCGCGCACGACCGGGTCCAGGCCCAGAAGGACCATGAGCACATCAAGGGACGAAATCCCCGGGAATACTTTTGTGCGTAGGCCGCGCTCATGAGCTCTCTTCAGGAGGATCTGCGTGGGGGTAGCGCCGTAGAGGGGGTGGCCGTAGAGGGCGAGCGCGACGGGAGGGTCCAGAGAGGCCGCCATCAGCGTGCGCTCCGCCATCTCCTCATACGTCTGACTACGCTGCTTGAAGTCCGCGTACTCGGATCGCAGGTTGAATGTCCGTGGACAGAACCCCGGAAGATGAATCTGAGCCGCGGGTCTCGGATCCACGTAGTATATGGACTTGCACTGCCGGAGCGCGCGTTCAACTTCCCGCGTGACCTGCTCGAAGCCATAGATCCCCAGCCCGACGATGTAAACGTGAAAAGGAGGCTCCAGCTCCATTCTCACCTCCTCAAGGTTAGTGTCTAAGAAGTTGAGTGTTGACACGAAATGGCAAAACGTTCGAGTGGGTGAGATCCTCCGAACCCCTCTCAGGAAAGCAGGAAGGGAGGAATGCAGGAATGGAGCAGTCATCTCCGGAGCTCAGGGTGGCATCGAA